>CAIVQB010000061.1 GCA_903907925.1 uncultured Verrucomicrobiota bacterium | reverse complement strand
TTCAACTTCGAACGGAAGATCCTTCCACGACTCCGGTTCAACCCCGCACCAGCCCGGGGTCCGGCGGTTTTGGGACGCCCGGTCGTTCATTCGGATGCTGGTCAGGCGGTGCACCGGCGGACTTTTGTCGCAGCCGGGTTCGATAGCGGTGTCGACGCTTCGCTCTGCCACCGCACTCCATAGAAACGCCATCTCTTCAACTCTTTAACTTTTCAACCGTTCCACCATTCTCCCACCCATGTCCCCGTTTTCACGTTCCGTTCCCGGCGTCGCGCGCCTGCTGGCCGCGTTGCTGATCCCTTTCGTCGCGCTGGGTGCCGATATCGGGGCGGTGAAGGAGGCCGGGACGGGCACCAATGGGTTCCGTCCGTTGGTGAAGGATGAACGCCCCGCCGCGCCGTTGCTCGCACCGGCCAACGGTGAAGGTCAGGCGCGCATCAAACAGTTCAAGATCGCGCCCGGGCTCAAGGTGGATCTTTGGGCGGCCGAACCGATGCTCGCCAATCCGGTTGCTTTTTCCGTCGATGAACAGGGCCGGGTCTGGACCAGCGAGACGTATCGCTACCGCACCAGCGTCCTCGATATCCGGAATTACATGTTCATGCTGGAGGACGACCTCGCCTCGCACTCGCTGGAGGATCGTCTGGCCAATATCCGCAAATGGTTCGGTCCGGACGGCGAGAAGGAACTCAGCCGGGAAACGGAAGTCATCCGGCTCCTCGAAGACACCCACCACACCGGCAAGGCAGACAAATCGACGGTTGTGGTCGACGGATTGAACTCGCCCCTCGACGGCATCGCCAGCGGCATTCTGGCGCGGTACGGCCAGCTCTGGTTCACCGACATTCCCAGCGTCTGGCGATTCTCTCCCGGATCCACCACCCGCGACGCGAAGCCCGCTCCGACCGTCGTTCCCTCCCCGCTGGCCAGCCGGCCGAAGGTCCATCTCGACGGGTTCGAGGCGAAGGAACTGCTCCGCGGGTGGGGTGTTCGATTCAGCTTCACCGGACACGATTTGCACGGCTTGAAGTTCGGTCCGGACGGACGCCTCTATTTCAGCGTCGGCGATCGCGGCACTCATGTGGTGACCCAGGAAGGCAACGTCATTGATCTGCCCGATGAAGGTGCAGTGTTCCGGTGCGAACCGGACGGATCGCGTTTGGAGGTCTTCGCCCATGGCTTGCGGAATCCGCAGGAACTGGCCTTCGACGAATACGGCAATCTGTTCACCGGCGACAACGATTCCGATCAGGGTGATCGCGAACGCTGGGAATACGTGGTGGAAGGCGGCGACTACGGCTGGCGGGTCGGGTATCAACACGCGCCCTTGGGCAATGCCGGTCCGTGGAACATGGAACGGCTCTGGGTGCCGCATTTCGACGGGCAGGCAGCCTACATCATTCCGCCGATCGCCAACATCGGCGATGGTCCCAGCGGATTGGTGTACGACTACGGAACCAGTTTTCCGAAAGCGTTGCAGGGCCGGTTTCTCCTCGCCGACTTCAAGGGCACCAGCGCCAAGAGCGGCATCTATTCCCTGTTGAACCGGCCGAAGGGTGCCGGCTTTGAATTGATCGCCCACGACGAGTTTGTCTGGAAAGTGTTGGTGCCCGACGTGGACCTCGGACCCGACGGCAGCATCTGGTTCTCCGACTGGCACGAAGGCTGGCCGAAGAGCAACAAGGGCCGGCTGTATCGGGCCTATTTCCCCGAAGTCGTCGCCGACCCGGTGGTGCAGCAGACCGCGACACTGCTGAGCGAAGGCATGAGTAAACGCGGTGAGGCGGAACTTCTTTCATTGCTCGCCCACCGCGACATGCGGGTCCGGCAGGACGCGCAGTTTGAATTGGCGGCACGCGGAACGAAGTCGTTCGCGCCCCTGAAAAGGGTCGCGTTTGAATCCAAGAACCAGCTCGCCCGGATTCACGCGATTTGGGGAATGGGACAAATCCTGCGAAAGGTTCCGAATACACAACTGGCGGCCGAAGGGGAATCCCTCCTACCGCTGTTGAACGACGGTGACGCCGAAGTCCGGGCGCAGGTGGCACGGCTCGCCGGTGCGGCCGGTTTGATCGAGGCGAATTCGCAGTTGAAGGCACTGTTCCAAGACCCATCCCCTCGCGTTCGGTTGGCGGCGTTGCAGGGATACGCAGGCTTACTCTCGGAGCGCCCCATTCCTTCAAAGCCGGCACGTCGCGGGCTGCGTTGGCATGCTGCCGCATCAAAAACAATTCGCAGTCTAGTCCGTTCTGCAACTAGGGATCCCAGGGCGAACAATCCATGGATCCTTGATGTAGATCTTGCCGATCTGGATAGGGTGTTCGGTCAAACGCCCGCAGACGTCTACCTCCTCAATGCCGCCGCAGAAGTCCTGTGTTCGCCATGGATGGGTCGAGGTATTCGGCTTGGCGGCCTGGACATTCATGGCCCGCTCGGCAACGGGGGATCGCGATCCACTCAGATGGCAGTCCTAGTTGCCGAGCGCCGCCTTGGCACTGACAGGGTTTCGCGGCACCTCGAAAGTTCCGACCCATTATTCATTCTCGAAGCCGCCCGTGGCATCAACGACGTCCCCATCACGAATGCCTACCCGGAACTCGCCGCAATTGCTGAACCCAGAAAGCTCGATCCGTTGCTCATTAAGTTCGCCACGCTGAAATCTTCCACGGCCGGCGGCGAATTGACCGCGGCGGCTCGGCGGGAGCCTCGCCCTGCCGGGGCGGCGATCATTGACGTGAGGGCGGATCAACCGTTGCCGTGGGGGAGTGCGCCGGTGGACCAGCTCACGCCGATGCTGTTGCGAATCGTAAACGCCAATTTCCGGCTCGGATCGAGTGAGGGTGCGCTTCGCCTTGCCGCACTTGCCATTCGTACCGATCTGTCCGACTTGATCCGCACCGAGGCCCTGCATGCCCTCGCCACCTGGGCCACGCCGCATCCGCGCGACCGGATCGTCGGCACCTACCGCCCTCTGCCCGCCCGCAATCCCGCGCCCGCCCGCGAGGCGTTGTCAGGGGTATTGCCACAGTTGTTGTCGGATGCATCCGCTCGAAACGAAGCGAGTCCCGTTGGAACCATCCTCGTCGCAACAGCCGAAGCCATCGGACAACTCGGTCTCACCAATGCCGCGCCCCGCCTGAATACGCTGGTCCGGGATGGCGCCGTTCCTGCAGCCGGACGGGTGGCCGCGTTGCGGACTTTTTCGACGATCTCCGCCTCCAAATCCGACATCACCGAATTGATCACCTTCGCGACAAAGGACCCGGCCGAGTCGCTACGGATGGAAGCCTCGAAACTCAACGCCGAGTTTAATCCGAACGATGCCGCAGGCCAGTTGGCGGCGAAACTCACCTCCGGATCACTGGCCGAACAACAATCCGCCTTCACCTCTTTGGGCACACTGAAGTCGGACGCGGCGGATGCCATCCTCGCCGATTGGTTGGACAAGTTGATGAAACGCGAGGTGGCGAATGAGGTGATGCTCGACCTCGTGGAAGCCGCCGGCAAACGCCCGGCCACGGCCGTGAAATCCCGGCTCGAAGCCTATGAGAAATGGAAGCTGCCGCAGGATCATCTCACACCCTTTCGCGAAGCGCTGGCGGGCGGCGATGCGGCCCGCGGTCGAAAGATCTTCTACGAAAACGCCGCCGTCGCTTGCACCCGGTGTCATCACATCGCCAACGATGGTGGCGGCAATGCGGGTCCGGTCCTCGACGGAATTGCTTCGCGTCAACCGCGGGAATACCTGTTGGAGAGCATCGTGTTCCCCAACAAGCAGGTCGCCCAGGGATTCGAGACCGCGATGATCTCGATGAAGAACGGGGCCGCCTACGCCGGCGTGGTGAAGAACGAGACCGATTCCACCCTGGTTCTTCTGTCACCGGAGGACGGTGAAGTGAAGCTGAAGAAGTCGGACATCGCCTCCCGGGACAAGGGATTGAGCGGAATGCCGGAGGGCTTGGGCCAGTTGCTCAGCCGTCAGGAACTGCGCGACGTGATCGAGTTTCTCGGCACTCTGAAATGACCGTGAAACACCTTCCGACAGCGATGAATACGCCGGCACGCCAAAGTCGAACGCGGGGGGTGACGCTGATCGAGTTGATGTGCGTCATCGCGATCATCGCGGTGCTGGCGACACTGTTGTTGGGACCGGCGGGGAAGGCGCTCAAGAATGCCCGCGCAATGCAATGGGCGGATCAGGCGGGCTACAAGAGCGATTCCGTCCTCAGCCAATTGCGGCAGTTCCTGGGGCAGCGACAGGATTTTCCGCTGTTGACCCTGGAGAGCCTTGAGGGGCTCGGAGTGTTCCATTCGGCGGAGCAGACCTTCCTTCACGATCGCCGGGTGACTTTCACGCCCGTCGCCGGGAGCGATCCGGATGACAAGGTCTTCTTGGCGGTTCGAATGGAACCCGGGTTTCTCACCGACGGCAGAACCCTCACCTTGACGCGGGGACGGCTTCGACCCGCACCGTAACGGCATTCCCGACACCATTCCGCGGTTGAACCATTCCCGCTTTGGTGTAGTCGTAGAGTCCAGTTGCTGCGACCCATGAAACTTCTCCGAATGATAGCCCTGGTCGGTGCCGCCTGTGTGTTATGGGGCGGATGTGATTCCCCAAAGACGTCCTCGATCGCCGGGACGAAGGCCTATCCGCTTGATGTCTGCCCGGTGTCCGGAGAGAAGCTGGGCGTCATGGGCGAACCGGTGGTGTTCGCGTACAAAGACCAGGAGATCAAGTTGTGCTGCAAGAAGTGCCGCAAGGACTTCGACGCGGATCCCGCCAAATATTTGACGAAACTCACCGGTAAGTGATCCTTCGAAGGAGCCGCCTCACCCATTCGTCCAATCCCAAGATGAAACTCTTCTGCACCCTTCTCGCGAGCCTGGCGCTCGCCTGGGTGCAGATGGCATCCACTGTCGGCGACTCTGGTAACGGCCAACCGCAGGTCTCCGCAACGGCGCAGCACGCCTGTTGCAAGGTGGTCCGTGTCACCTCCTCGTGCTGCCCCACGCCCTGCTGCGTTCAACGCACGCCAAACGCACCCGAACCCACTTCTCCCGCGCCCGCCTCGACCCGCTCGGATTCCGGGCGTTCCCTGTTTTTCGCGGTCCATTTCACGCTTCTCCACCTGCTGCCCAGCGGCACTTCGATTCTTCCGGATTCCCGTCCGGCGGCATTCGGCGTCGCGGTGATGCCTTCCGTGCCCCTCTTTCTGCGGCACGGTTCCCTCCTGGTCTGAACGGCAGCCTCGTGCCGTGACGATGTGTGCCCGCCTGCGGGCCTCTCACGTCGGTTTCCCGCGCGATACCCTTCGCCTCCCGTGAGCCGCGACGACGAGTCGTCGTGCCACTCCGTTTCCCGTCCGTCTGATCCGTTGGTCGACACCTTCCGTATCCATGAAAGCCTTTGTTCACGTCCGTTTGAAACTGATTCTCCTGCTGGCGGTGCTGCCGCTGCAGTCGACGATCGGTGAGCCACATACGGAGCCGCCACCCGTCGTGGCCACCGCGGACTGGATTGAATCCACGGCAGCACAACTGAACCAACAACACCCCGGATTGCGCGCCTCGCGATCCCGGTATCAGGCCGCTCTGGCCCAGGCCGCCGGTTCGCGCCGGATCGCCGATCCCACCGCCCGATTGGGAGGTTCGGTGTTCGACGAACGGAACATGCATTCGCGGGAAGAGGGGAACCTTAGCTACGGAATCGAACAGAAACTGCCTCTGCTCGGAAAGGAAACGGCCGCCCGGTCGATGGCGGAGGCAGAGGCCTCGGTCGCGGGCGTCAAGGTTGAGGCTTTATTCCAACGGCTTCGACTGGACTATGCGCGCGCCGCTCTGGACGCGGCCCTCGCGGAAGAGACGGTCCGGATCGGCGTGGAGGACCTCACCTGGCTCGATCTCGCGGTGACTGTTTCTGAAACTCGTTTCCGGTCCGGTCAGGCTTCCTCGTTTGATGTGCTGCGCCTCCAAAACGAACGGGCTCGTCGGGCCAGCCAACAGCTCAACGATGGTGATCGTTCGCACGCGGCACGGGCGTGGGTTAATCACGCGCTCGGCCGTGAACCGCTGGTCGAATTCCCGCGCCTGTTGCTTCCCGAGATCGGACCCGAATTGACGGGATCCGTGGGACTTCAGAATCAGGCGGTGCGCAACGGTCCGGCACTCCGGATTCTGGAACGCGAACGCAAGAGCGCGGCTGCCACGTTGGAGTCCACCCGCCGATCCGCCCGGCCCGACATCGCGGTCGGCGTCGAGGGACGCGAATACGCGGGCGACGCTGGTTTTCGAAATGGAACGGTGACCTTGAGCCTGAGTCTTCCCTGGTGGAATCGGGCCGGCTATCGGCGCGATTTGGAGCGTGACCAGCATCGTCTGGAGGCCGTGGAACAGGACTCGGCGGATGCAGCGCTCGGCCTTCGCAACGAACTCCATCATTTGCTGATCGAGATCGGAAATGCCCGCCGCGATGCCCTCACCGATCGCGACGACATCCTCCCCCGGTCGGATCAGGCGCTGGCGGCCGCCTACGCCGCCTGGACGAGTGGCCGGGGACTCTTGAGTGATGTTCTCGAAGCCCGTCGCATGCGACTGGAGGCACGCATCCGCCAGGCACGGGCCACGGCCGAGCAGTGGATCCGCGTGCACGAACTGGCCCAACTCTGCGGACTTACCGTTCGCGAGACGCTCCGACTCTCCACCCGCTGAACTTCCCACCATGAAAGCCCCCGCCATTCTTGTCATCGCGCTCCTTGCCGGAACCGCCGGTTGGTTCGCCCGATCGCATCTGCCAATGACCGCGCGACTGGGAACCAACGCCTCCGAGACGCGACGCGTCCTGTTCTATCAATCACCCATGCATCCCTGGATTCATTCCGCCAAGCCGGGAAAATGCACCGTCTGCGGCATGGATCTGGTACCGGTGTTTGAGGGCGAAACGCCCGCCTCGGATCATCAGATTTCGCTGGCTTCGAATTCGATCGTCGCCATCGGAATTCAGACGGAGGCCGTTCGTCGACAGGATTTGAACCGGACTCTGCGATTCACCGGGGTGATCGATGACGATGATTCACGGCATCGGATTCTGAGCGCGTATGTCGACGGCCGGGTTGAAGCGCTTTTCCTTCATCATGAAGGGGCGGAAATTGTCGCCGGCGAACGTCTCGCCTCGATCTACAGCCCCACGCTGCTGTCCGCTGTTCGCGAGTACATCGCTCTTTCATCGACGCAACCGTCCGCAACCGCCGCGGGGTCACTGCTCGCGGGCGCGCGAAACCGGCTTCATCAACTGGGTCTTTCGGAAGCCCAGATCTCCAACCTTCCCTCCACGGTCAACGACACGCATCCAGCGATCGACATCCTCTCACCGATGGGCGGAACGGTGGTGAAACGCATCGCCTACGCCGGGCAATATGTGAAGGAAGGCGATCCTCTGTTCGAGCTCGCGGATTTCTCAGTGATGTGGCTCAAGTTCGACGCCTACGAACGCGACCTCCCCTGGCTGCACGCCGGACAGTCGGTGCAGATCACGACGCCTTCCCTGCCCGGCCGGGTGTTCACCAACGCCATCGCCTTCATCGATCCCAATCTCGATCCAGCGAGTGCGAGCGCGAAGGTCCGTGTCGAAATCCCCAATCCACTGGGCTCCGAGACCGAAAAGACGCAGCGGATCCTGCGTCACCGGCTTTCGGCCGACGTGCAGGTCCAGGCGAGGATCAGCAACGTCCTCACGGTTCCCCGGACGGCGATTCTGAATCCGGGCGGCCACCCCCGGGTGTTCGTCGAACTGGCGGCCGGCCGATACGAACCGCGGGAGATCGCATTGGGACGAACGGGTGATTTGGTTCGCGAGGTTCTCGGTGGGCTCGTTGAAGGCGAACGGGTGGTGACCCAGGGCGGATTCCTTCTCGACGCGCAGGCCCAATTGGCGGGTGTCGTCGCGGCCACGGACACACCGGATTCTTCATCACGCGGGAGCGACCGGGCTACGAACCGACCGTCCCTGACCTCGCTCACACCACCGCCGGTTGCGCAACCCGTCGCGATGACTCCGGAGGACCGCGCCCGGCTCCGAACATTTCTCGTCGCAGCGGACGCCGTGGGCGCCGCGTTGGCCGAGGATAATTTCACCCTCTTCAACACCCGCGTTGAGGCCCTGCGCCAGAGATCGAAGACGCTCCCGGCGCTCCCATCCATGCCAGCCCTGACGGGATTCACCGCATTGATTCCGGTCGCGACGGCATCATCCCTGCCGGACGCACGGCGGTCGTTCTATCCGATGAGCCAGCGGTTGGTGGAGCTGGGGCGGCAATTGCGGAGCAGCGCCGACGGTTTTGGGGATGTCCGGATGTACAAATGTCCGATGACCCGGCGGGCGTTTCCGGATGCGCCCTCAACCGCAAACTGGATCCAACTGACCAACGTCCAACGCAACCCCTGGTTCGGCCGTGAAATGCCGGACTGCGGCACCGAAATAACACCCTGAATCGATTTTCCGCGGTGTTCGTGGATCGCCGCGGAATCACTCCATCTCCACGAAGAAAGAAACAATTGTATGAACTCTCTGACTGCACCCTGGATCGCCACCGCCGCCCTGAGCGGTGTCCTTCTGTTCACCTCCGGCTGCAAGAGTTGCGGGTGCGGAGGCATGATGATGTCCCACGGCTCATCCCAAACCTCGGTGAAGCCCTATCCGTTGACCACCTGCATCGTGACCGATGAGAAACTCGGATCGAAGGGCGAGCCGGTGGTCTTTGTCTACAAGGGCCAGGAAATCAAGCTGTGCTGCAAGGACTGCCGGAAGGACTTCGACGCCGATCCCGCGAAGTACCTCTCCAAGTTGTCCGGCGCCGCACCAAAGGGCGACGACGCGCACGCCAGCCATCATTAATCGGTGGCTTTTGCAGGGCGGGGGTTTCGCCCCGTCCTGCGCCGGTGTTTGCCGTACGATTTCGATTTCCATTTTTCCATTTCCGACGTGATTTCCAACCTTATCGCCTGGTCGCTCAAGAATCGCTTCCTCGTGCTCTGCGCCGCGCTGGTGCTTGCCGGCTGGGGCATCAAGGCGCTTCGAGACACGCCGGTGGATGCGATCCCCGATCTGTCGGAGAATCAGGTGTTGGTTTATGCCGACTGGACGGGGCGGTCGCCGCAGGAGGTCGAAGACCAGGTGACGTATCCGTTGAGCGTGAATCTTCAGGGGCTCGGCGGGGTGAAGGCCATCCGGGCCAACTCGATGTTTGGATTCTCGCTGGTGACGGTGGTGTTTGAAGATCGCGTCCCGGGTTCCACGGCGCGTCAACGAGTGAGCGAACGACTGAACCTGGTCGGAGAACAAATGCCGGCGGGTGTGGCACCGAGATTGGGGCCGGATGCCACCGGTCTCGGTTGGGTGTACCAGTATTATCTCGATGTCGATCCAGCGAAGGCGGGAACCAATGGATACGATCTCGGCCGGCTCCGGGCCATCCAGGATTACTTCCTGCGCTACTCGTTGCAGGGTGTTCCCGGGGTGGCCGAGGTGGCGGGTGTCGGAGGGTTCGCCAAGCAATATCAGATCGAGGTCCATCCCGGAAGTTTGCGCCGGGCAGGAATCACGCTGAGCCAGGTGATGGACGCCGTCGCGGCCAGCAATCTCAACGTCGGCGCGAAGGTCATCGAGGAAAACGGAATGGAGTTCGTGGTCCGCGGTCTCGGGCTGGTCCATTCGATCGCCGATCTGGAAAAAATTGTGGTGGCGGATCCGAATGGAATCCCTGTCCGTCTGCGCGACGTCGCCAATGTCGAGGTCGGTGGCGATTTCCGACGCGGCGCCCTGGATGTCGGTGGTCGCGAAGTCGTCGGTGGCATCGTGGTGATGCGAACTGGTGAAAATGCAATGGAAGTCCTCCGGCGGGTAAAGGCGCGACTGGCGGACATCGCGCCAGGTCTGCCGCCCGGTGTCACGGTACGGGCGTTCTACGATCGCGGGGAATTGATCACGCGCACGATCGACACCTTGAAACACGCGCTCACTGAGGAACTCCTTTTGGTCACCCTCGCCCACGTTCTCTTCCTCTTTCATTTTCGCAGCATCCTGATCGTCACCCTGCCGCTGCCCTTGAGCATCCTGGGTTCGTTCATCCTGATGGAACGTTTCGGCGTCTCCTCCAACATCATGTCGCTCTCCGGCATCGCCATCGCCATCGGCGTGTTGGTGGATGCAGGAATCGTGATGACCGAAAATGTCATCCGTCACTGCGAGGAGGCGGAGGAAGCGAAGAGGGGGAACAGTGGGTCATCCAACACTTCGCGACACATCCGCCTCACGCCTGCCGAGACACTGGCCTGCACGTTGAAGGCGGCCACGCAGGTCGGCCGCCCGATCTTCTTCTCAATGGCGATCATCCTGCTCGCGTTCGTTCCGGTATTCGCGCTCGGTGGACAGGAGGGAAAACTGTTTCATCCGCTGGCCTTCACCAAAACCTTCGCCTGTCTGGCGGCGACGATACTGGCCGTCACCCTCGTCCCGGTGTTGTGTTCCCTGTTGGTCCGCGGACCGTTTCATCGCGAACAGGACAACTGGCTAATGCAGGTCCTGATGCGGATCTATCTGCCGGTCCTCGACTGGGCGCTGGAGCATCGCAAAACCGTCCTGGGAACGGCGGCGGCCCTGTTGGTCGCGGCGGCGGTGACGGCGCTGGGGCTTCCCCGCCCGTGGCTCGAACGGATCGCCCCGAAGCATCCACGGCTCGCCGCCCGCCTTTCCGGATTCGGCAGCGAGTTCATGCCGCCTTTGAATGAAGGCTCACTGTTGTTCATGCCGGTGTTGTTGCCGTCGACCTCGCTCACCGAGGTGAAACGCATCATGGCGGAACAGGACCGGGTGATCGCCGAAACCTGGGAGGTCGCCGGAGTGGCGGGCAAACTCGGTCGCAGCGACACCGCCACCGATCCCGCACCGGTCGAGATGATCGAAACGACCCTCCAGTTGAAACCGGAATCGGAATGGCGACCTGGAATGACCCGGCAAAAGTTGATCGCCGAATTGACCCGCAAGCTGACCGTTCTTCCCGGCTACGTGCCCGGCTTCCTGCAGCCGATTGAAAACCGGGTGTTGATGATCTCGACCGGCATTCGCGCGCAGTTGGGGGTGAAACTTCTCGGATCCGACCTGAATCAACTCCAGCAGCTCGCCTTCGAGGTGGAAAAACTGGTCCGCTCGATTCCCGGTGCGACAGGCGTCGCTCCGAGCCGGGTTCAGGGGAAACCGTATCTCAACATCGAGATCGATCGCGCTGCCATCGCCCGTTACGGACTCACCGTGCGGGAGGTGTTGGACGTGGTCGAAGCCGGGATCGGCGGGCGAACGGTCGGGACTCGCATCGAAGGGCGCGAACGATTCCCGATCCAGGTCCGCTACGACTCCGCCACGCGGGACGACATCGAGCGGTTGATCGACGTTCCGGTCCCGGTTCGGAGCGGAAAGTTCCTACCCCTGGGTTCGCTAGCCCACATCCGTCGCAGCGAAGGCCCCGGGGAAATCGCGAGTGAAAACGGGCGGCTGCGGGTCTTCGTGCAGGCCAACGTGGACGGCCGTGATCTCGGCAGTTTCGTGAATGAAGTTCGCGACCGGATCGATCGTGAGATCAAACCGAATCTGCCGGTGGGTGTGACGGTGGAATACTCCGGTCAGTACGAAAACCAACTGCACGCCGCCGCCACCTTGCGCCTCATTGTTCCGGCGGTGTTGTTGATCATTTTTCTGCTGCTGCATCAGGTCTACAACAGCCTCAAGGAGGCCGCGCACGTGTTCCTGGCGGTTCCCTTTGCCTTGAGCGGATCGGTGTTCCTGCAGGCGTGGCTCGGCTATCCGTTCAGCGTCGCGGTGTGGATCGGCTACATCTCCCTGTTCGGCATCGCCATCCAGACCGGTGTGGTGATGGTGATCTACCTTGAGGAAGCGATCGACCGGAAGCGCAAGGCGTTCGGAGGAGTCCTGACCCGAACCCACCTGCTGGAAGCCATCAAGGAAGGCGCCCGGCTACGGTTGCGTCCGAAGGTCATGACCGTGGCCACCACGATTGCCAGTCTGTTGCCGATCTTCTGGAGCACGCGGACCGGTGCCGAGGTGATGAAACCGCTGGCGGCACCCGTGGTGGGCGGCTGCATCAGCTCGTTGATCCACATCCTGGTGGTAACGCCGGTGATCGTCGCGTGGCTGCGCGAACGGGAACTGGATGCAGCAGCATGGAACGCGGAGCAACCGAACGGTTCGTAGGCGGTCAGCGCTTGAGTCCCTGAACGATCATTTCGACCGTCTTCTCGATCCCGCCCTGATTCTTTTCCACCACACTGCGGGCGCGCCAGCCCATTTCACCGCGTCGATCCGCATCGGCCAGCAATTCGCCGATCACCTTTTCTAAACCCGCGGCATCGCGGACCTGAATGGCGGCGTCATGGGCGAGGAATTGCGGAACGATGTCGGGAAAATTCTGCATGTGGGGACCGAACACGATCGCCTTCGACAACGCGGCGGGTTCAATCGGATTCTGTCCGCCTTCCGCAGTAAGACTTTTGCCCACGAAAACCACATCGGCCCGTTCGTAAAAAGCGCGCAGTTCGCCGGTGGTGTTGACGATTAGGCAATCGATTTCACCCGGTCCGCACCGACGGCCCGCGGTCAGCTCCGTCCGGAACAAGGCACGAACGCCGGCGGCCTTCAGATCCCGGCCCACCTCGGCACCGCGTTCCTGATGGCGCGGAACGAGGATGAGCATCAGCCCCGGGAACTTGGGCCTCAGACGGGCGGCGATTTCCGCCAGGATGACTTCCTCACCGGCGTGGGTGCTGCCGCCGACGATCACCGGGATCTGGTCGGTTACGCCGATTTGACGCAGCAGCGCATCGACATCCAGGGACGTGCGGTTGACCACCGACGCGGAATCGAACTTCAGGCTTCCGACCACCCGGACCGCTTCGTCACGGCAGCCCAGGGCCCGCAATCGCGTGGCATCGGCCTCGCTTTGGACACCCACACCGGCGAAACCGCCGAACAACTTGCGGAACAGAAAACCGGCGCGGCGGTAGCCCCTGAACGACCGGTCGGAAATGCGGGCATTGACCAGAAAGTACGGAATTCCGCGCCGTTGCAATCCCCAGAGCATGTTCGGCCACAACTCGGCTTCGACAAAGATCATGGCCTCGGGATTGAAGAGTCCGAGCGCCCGCTGGACGTGCTTCCGGCGGTCGATGGGGTAGTAAATCTTCGCGATGTGGACCGGCAGCCGGCGCTTCAATTCCGACATGCCGGTCGAGGTCGTCGTCGACACCACGATCTTATGATTCGGAAGCTGCGGCTCGATGGCGTGGATCAGGTGGGTGCAAAGATTGACCTCACCGACGCTGACCGCGTGGAACCAGAGTGTGCGGCGATTGGTGAGCGCCTGCTTGAGTTTGGCGTCGTAATGACCGAACCGCTGGGAGAAGCCGCTGCGCCAGCCCCCGCGACGGCGCATCTTCAGGAAGTAGAACGGCGCGCTGAGAGCGAAACCGATCGTAAACAGAATGTTGTAAAGCAGCCGCATTTTCCACGCCTCCGAACCGACCGCCGAAAACTAGCGGAATCGCCGGAACAGCGAAGAAAAAGTTGCAGCGGAATGAGTTGGGAAGCGGGATGACCCCAATTTTTAGGGCCAAAGGCCCGCGCCATACCAGCCTGGGGCAGCGCCCCAAGTCTCGGGTTCCCACAATCAACCCCAAGGGCTGAAGGCCCGATCCATTTCTTCGGATCCCGTCGGAAAATAGGGGATATGGCGGGCCTTCAGCCCTCAGACTCGAATGACGCTCGAATCCCGGGGCGTTGCCCCGGGCTGGTATGGATCGCGCCCTTGGCACTGAGACCACCGGATTCCTGCGCCCGCGGACCTTCTGTCAGGCCTTCGCTTTGGCTTCCGCTTTCGCCTCGGCCTTGCCTTCGGGGGTTGCCGCGATTTCGACGGCGGCGCGCTTGGCGTGCACGGCATCGACGATCTTCTTCATCAACTCCGGCTTCTCGACGAGCGCCTTCCGGGCGGCTTCCTTGCCCTGACCGATGAGTTCGCCGGCGAACTGGAGCCAGGCTCCCTTTTTCTCCACCACACCGTGCGTGATGGCGACATCGATGGCGCTGCCTTCCTTGTCGATGCCGTGGTTGAAAAGAATGTCGAACTCGGCCTCAACGAACGGCGGCGCCACCTTGTTCTTCACCACCTTCACCTTCACGTGATTGCCCATCACGTTCCCGGCGGCGTCCTTGATGGCGTCCTTGCGTCGGATGTCGAGTCGGACGCTGGCGTAGAACTTCAATGCCTTGCCGCCCGGGGTGGTTTCGGGATTTCCGAACATGACGCCGACTTTTTCCCGGAGCTGATTGGTGAACAGGCAGGTCGTCTTGGCCTTGCTGAGGATGGCGGTCAGTTTTCGCAGCGCCTGCGACATCAACCGGGCCTGCATGCCCATGGTGGCCATGCCCATTTCGCCTTCGAGTTCCGCCTTGGGAACCAGTGCGGCGACTGAATCGACCACGATGATGTCGAGGGCGTTGGATCGCGCCAACGTTTCGCAAATGGTCAGGGCCTCTTCGCCGGAATCCGGCTGGGAAACCAGCAGGTTGTCGAGGTCCACGCCCAGTTTCTTGGCATAGCCGGGGTCGAGAGCGTGCTCCGCATCGATGAACGCCGCCACGCCCCCCGCCTTTTGAGCGCTGGCGATGAGGTGGAGCATCAGCGTCGTTTTGCCTGAGGATTCAGGTCCGTAGATTTCGATCACCCGGCCCCGCGGAACCCCACCGACACCCAGCGCAATGTCGATCGACAGTGCGCCGGTGGGAATTACCTCCACTTGCTTCAATGCCCCGGCCGCGCCCAGCCGCATGATGGCGCCATCGCCGAACGATTTGGTGATCGACGAGATCGCGGCTTCGAGGTCGCGCGAGCGGACGGCGGCCAGCTTTTGTGCCTCGGTATCGGCGACGACAGTTTTCGGTTCAGCGGTTTTTGCAGCCATGGAAATTCCTTATCAACAGTTCGAGTGGACCCCGAGGCTAGGATCGAAGCGCCGCATGTCAATTGTGCGCGTAATCGATGTGCATTCAGTGGCGAATCCGCCGTGTTTTGTTGTATTCCAGGGAGGGTTCCGCCATTTCCGCTGGCCCGGCGCGGCGGCTCCTGCGAAGACTTTCCGCATGCAGTTCCCCTTTCGTTACCGCCTGACAGCCCTGCTCCTGTCGGTCGCCGCCCTGGTTTCCGCCTGCACCAGTTCCTCTTCGCTCAGCTCGGGCGGAAATTCCGGCCGCCGGGAAACCGCCCTTGACCGCTATGTCCATAAGCCGGATCCCTCGTACGCGTGGAAACTGGCCATTTCGATCCGGGACGAAAGTGCCACCGGTTACGCGATCGACATGACTTCGCAGACCTGGCTGACCACCAATGAGGTCAATCGGACGATCTGGAAACACTGGCTGTTGATCGTCAAACCCGACTCGGTCACCAGTTCCACCGGTCTGCTGTTCATTTCCGGCGGAGCCAATCGCGGCGACAAACCCCCGATGCCCAGCCGCGAGTTGATCCGCATCGCCAAGGAAACCCATTCCGTCGTCGCCGAGCTCAAAATGGTGCCCAACCAGCCGCTGATCTTCGGCAACGACGGCGTCGAGCGCACCGAGGACGATTTGATCGCCTATTCCTGGGATAAATACCTCCGCACCGGCGACGAACGCTGGCCGGCCCGCCTGCCGATGACCAAATCCGCGGTCCGTGCCATGGACACCATCACCGCTTTCCTGGCCTCGCCGGCGGGCGGCGGAACCAAGGTCGATCAATTCGTCGTTTCGGGCGGTTCCAAACGTGGTTGGACCACCTGGACCACCGCTGCCGTCGATCCCCGGGTGGTGGCCATCTGCCCCATCGTCATCGATGTCCTGAATCTCGAAAAATCCATGCAACATCACTATCAGGCGTATGGATTCTATGCTCCGGCGGTCGGCAATTACACCGAGCACCACATCATGGATTGGAACGGGACGCCGGAAAGCAAGGCGCTCTACGGCATCGAGGATCCCTTCTCCTACCGCGATCGCCTCACGATGCCGAAGCTCATCATGAACGCGGCGGGCGACCAATTTTTCCTGCCCGATTCATCACAGTTCTATTTCGATCAACTGACCGGTCCGAAATACCTCCGCTACGTGCCGAACACCGATCATTCGATGCGCGGCAGCGACGCCTATGAATCCCTGCTCGCCTGGCAACACCTTACCGCCACCCACGGGCATTTGCCGGAATTCACATGGAAACGTGAGACTGCCAGCACGTTGACGGTGGTTCCGAAAGACGCACCGCGACAGGTCCTGCTCTGGACGGCGCATACCGACACAGTCCGCGATTTCCGGCTCGAAGCGGTGGGACCCATCTGGAAATCAGTTCCGGTCAGTCCCGATGCCAACGGCAACTACACCGCCAACATCACCACACCGGAAAAGGGTTGGACCGGGTATTTCATGGAATTGACCTACGACGTCGGTGCCGCAACGCCGTTGAAGGTGACCACCAACGTCAAAGTCATCCCGGATGTGCTGCCGTTCGCTCCGCCGACCGCGATGCATCCGAAGGGATTCCTGAGCCGCTAATCCCAGCCGGATTCTGCGGTCCCGGATTACTTCACCTTCAGATCGAACTCGAGTCGCGTCAGGGTCCCGGTCGATTCATTGACGATCTCGAGGTCCTTGAGCTGCCAGGCGCCGTCGACCTTTTTCACGCTGCCCACGCTAAAGGCTTTCAGCAGTGTTCCGTGGATATCGTAGGCCTCGGCCATCAGCGGCTGGCGATATTCCAGGTCGATCCAGGATCGCACCCGCACGCATCCGGTCGAACCGGGCCGGGTGCTCTCCAGAATGCGGCAAGGCCGTCCTTTGCGCATTTCGGGTCGGTCCCGGTGGATCACGCGCTGGCCGGGCCAGTGGAAGAATTCCAGCCCAAGATCGGAGACGCTGAAATCCGATCCGGCGAAGGCTTCGTCGGGATTCGTCGAAACGACGGTCCCCGCGGGTGAGCCGTCGTGCGTTAGATTGAAGACGCTCGGGAGTCCGGCTCGGTGCTTTAAGGTCAGCGTTTGTCCACCGCTGTGACCGGGTCCTGCTTCTGGTTCCGCCCGGTAAATGACCGTCCACTCGTCGCCCTTCAGCGGCACCACGGTGCGGATGGTGATCGGAACATGAGTGCGATGGCCATCCACCGCGCGCAGGTGAAGGATCGCAGAATTGGTGAAGCTACGGATGGGACGCGCCGCACGGAGTTCTGCGGCAAGCGCGGCACCTTCCGTGGTCTCCGCTGTTGCTGCGACAGCGGTCGGGCCGCTCTGCGCGACCAGCGCGGATTGACCGAGCAACGCGCCGACAAGGAGTGCCGCCAACACCCGGATGAATCCCTTTACACCGGAACCGTTGGCACCAACACAAACGGAACTCATGAATGGAAGGATCCCTTGGGAGCATCCGATACCGGCTTCGCGGTGCCTTCCCGAACCGGGGTGGACGGGGTGAATCGGACCTGGGCCTGTTCGCCGCGTTTGCCTTGGATGATCAGCCCGGGAGGCGTCATGCCGCTCGGCGCCGAGCAGCCGCAGTGGGTGTCGTGGGCCAGCGAAAACCGCCGCGGCCGGAACCGACGCCAGAGAAAGATCCCGGCGGTCAGCGCGACGATGCCCAAGGCGACAGGTTGCTGCCAATCCACCCGGAAAACCTCGCCGCCGCATTTCGGAAGTCAACGCCCCTTGTTCCTGACGTTGACGGGCCGGCCGCCGGGCGGTTGTAGTCGTCGGATGCGGATGTTGAGCTTGAACGATTCCAAGGAAGCTAGGGATGGACACGGATTTCACGGATTCACACGGATTCTTGAGAAGGCGGGCGGATTCGGTTCATTCGGTCCGATGCTGTCTCAATCAGTGGCCCGCGGTGTAAACCTGTGGCTGGGAATACTGTTGGGGGCAGCCCTCGCCGGATGTGGGACGAAGCCCGGATCCGCGTCACCCCCGCGCGTCCTGGCGCATCCTGTCCCCGCCGGCCAGATCCGGCCGCTCGACTCGGGCAACGGCACGATTCGCAGCGTGAACACCCGTCTCCGATTCGTCGTGTTGGACTTCGCGTTGAGCATTGTTCCGCAGCCGGGACAACGCCTCGAGGTGATCCGCGACGGGCAAACGGTGGGTGAATTGAAAGTGACCGGACCCGCCCAAGGCGCGGCTACTGCTGCGGATCTCATTGCGGGAGAACCCATAGCAGGTGATACAGTACGCCCCAAATAAGGGGATCTGCTGGAAAAAGCAGCCGAAAACAACTCAGCCGGGTCGATGAAAGGTTTGGAATTGGTGTTTGACCGGGTTTTCGTCAGGTCGATAGCTTCCCCGGCTCCGATTCCAACGGTTTTTCAGTATGTTTGGCACCATTCGTAAGCATCAGCAGTGGCTCTGGATTGTGATCATCGCCGGGGTGATCATCAGTTTCGTCGCCTATTTCAGTCCCAACCAACCTGCGCTCCGGGGTATTTCCGGCGGCGGCGAATTTGGGACATTCAATGGCAAGCCACTGACCCGCGAAATTCTCTACGACTTCGGCCGGCAGGCCCAACTCGCCGGCAGGCTCCGATTTGGCGACAGCGCCGAAGGCAGTCAGGCGCGACAAATGGGGTTTGATGTCAACCAGCAGCGACTCGAACTGTTGTTCCTCGACTCCAAGCTCAAGGAATACGGCATCACCGCCAGCGACGAAGCGGTGGCCGGATGGATCCGCGACAACCTCAAGGATCCCAAGACGGGTACCGTCGACTATCAGGGCTTTGTCGACCGGGTGATCACGGCGAACCGCTTCACCGAAGCTGAGTTCCAGGATTTCGTCCGTCGCCAGATCGGCGCGAGTCATTTGCGGGATGTGATCGGTGTTGCCGGACAACTTCTGACCCCCGAGGAAGCCAAGGGCGAATTCCGCCGTCAGAACGAACAGGCCCTCGCCAGCATCGCTGTGTTCTCGCCGTCCAACTACGTGGCTTCGGTGGTCATGACCCCGGGTGCCGTGCGTGAATTCTTCACCAACCAACTCGCCAACTACCGCATTCCCGAGCAGACCGTGGTGAGCTACGTCCGCTGGGATGGTGCCAGCCGCATTCCCGAGGTGGAGTCGGAAATCGCGAAACGGCCGGAGATGACCAATTCCTTCGTCGCCCTTTATCGGCAGCGGAGTGCGGATTCATTCCGCGACAAGGCCGGCAATGTGATGAGCCCGGAAGCAGCGATCGCCGAGATTCGCCACGCGGCGGTCGAGGGTGAAGCCCTGAACCGCGCCGCGGCCACGGCCACGGAATTCGCCAACGAACTCTACGCCCTGGAACCGGCGAAGCCCGAGAACCTGGCCACTCTGGCCCAGAAACACGGCCTGACGGCCCATGAAAGCCAGCCGTTCGCCGAAGGTGGCATCCCCCCCGGCCTCGACGACGCGGCTGACTTGATCCGCGCGGCCGTCCGCCTGACCCCCGCCCAACCGTTCACCCGTCCGACCCGGAGCACCAAGGCGGTCTACGTCGCCGCGCTGGTCCGCAAGATTCCCAGCATTCTGCCCCCGTTTGAACAGGTGCAGGCCCAGGTTGCGGTTGATTTCCGCCGGGTCAAATCGACCGAAGCCGCGCGCGCCGCGGGTCAGGCCTTCGCCACCAACGCGGTCGCCGCGGTGGCTTCGGGAAAGACCTTCACCGCCGCCGCTTCTGAGGCCAAAACCCGCGCCATCGACCTCCCGCCGTTCACTCCGAGCACGACGGCTCTCCCGCCGGGATCGCCGGCACTCAGCCTCGGATTTCTCCAGCGCCAGGTGTTCGCGCTCAAGCCGGGAGCGGTCAGTGCCTACCTTCCCTATCTCGACGGCGGCATGGTGGTGTACCTGAAAGAACTCAGGCCAGCCGACGAAACGATGGTGAAGGCCGGCCTCAACAGCTTCCTGGAAGAGCAACGTCATCAGCGCCAGGAAGAGGCCTTTCAGGAATGGTTCGCCCATGAGTTTCAAAAGTCGGGCCTCGCCGCCTTGCTCTCAAAGCGGGATGGGGCGAACTGACATGAAACCGGCCGTATCGGCCATCAAGCTCTCGTCACGCGCCACCTCGGAATTCTGGGAAATCCCGGTTGTCTTCGAGGACGACAACCTGCTGGCCATCGACAAGCCGGCCCGCCTTCTGACATCGCCGGACCGCTACGATCCCGACCGGCCAAACCTGATGCGCCTGCTGCACGACTGCATCGCTGCGGGCAAGCCCTGGGCGAAGGAACGCGGACTCACCTATCTCTCCAACGCCCATCGTCTCGATTTTGAAACGACCGGCGTGCTCCTGCTGGCCAAGGATCGCCCGTCGCTGGTCAATCTCGCCAATGCGTTCGGCTCGGAGATCCCCCGGAAAACCTATCTTGCCTTGGTCATGGGCTCGCCCCAGGACGACGAGTTCTCGGTCGATCTGCCGCTCGCTCCGGACCTGAATCAGCCCGGCATGATGCGGGTCAGCCGGACCGGCAAAAAATCCTTCACCACCTTCAAAGTTCTCGAACGCTTCGTCGGCGCCGCCCTGGTGGAATGCCATCCCCGCACCGGTCGCACTCACCAGATCCGCGTTCATCTGATGGAAGCGGGACATCCGATCTATTCCGATCCGGTTTACGGCGGTCGGGAAATGCTGTTGTCCGCTTTGAAACAGGGGGATTACCGCCTAAAACACGACCGGACGGAACGGCCTCTGATCTCATCGCTCGCCCTGCACGCCGCCACCTTGGAACTGCCCCATCCCGCCACCGGCGCGCTGGTACGGATCCAGGCACCGCCCCCCAAGGCGTTTCAGGTGGCCCTGAAATACCTGCGCCGCTACGCCGCGGTGACGCCGTAAAAAATCCCTCGCCCGTTCCGCCGCACGCTCGCAAAGTGCCCCTGCCGCGTCCATGAAAGCCAAGATTGTCATCACCCCGAAAAAGGCCGTCCTCGATCCCCAGGGCAAAACCGTCCAGAACGCCCTCGAACACATGGGCTACTCCGGTGTCACCGGCGTGCACGTCGGCAAATACCTCGAGATCGACCTCGCCCCCGGAACCGATCCAGCCGCCGCGCGCGTGGCGTTGGACGAAGCCGCACACCGTTTTCTCAGCAATCCGGTGATCGAGGATTACCGGTTGGAAATCACCGACTGACACCGGCCCGGAATTCCGCACCCCGCATTTCGTTCCCGCGATGCATTTCGTCGTCCTTCAATTCCCCGCCAGCAATTGCGACCAGGATTGCCTCCACGCCGTTCGCGTGCTCGGTCACACGTCGGAGTTCGTCTGGCACAAGGACACCAGCCTCGGTGCCGCCGACGCGGTGATCGTGCCAGGAGGCTTCAGCTACGGGGACTATCTGCGCTGCGGCGCGATCGCCCGGTTCAGCCCGGTGATGCAGGCGGTGCAACAGTTCGCGGCCAATGGCGGCCTCGTCCTCGGCATCTGCAACGGATTCCAGATTCTTTGCGAAGCCGGTCTCCTGCCCGGCGCACTCGTCCGGAACCGCGATCTGCAGTTCCATTGCGAACAGGTCTTTCTCAAGACGGTCAATCACGAGACGCCGTTCACTGCCGCCACACCCGCTGACGTGCCACTGCGGATGCCCATCGCCCATGGTGAGGGCTGCTATTTCGCCGACGACGCGACGCTGGAGCAGATGCGGGCGCGCCGTCAGATTCTGTGGCAGTATTGCAGCATGACCGGGGAATTGACCGACGACTCCAATCCCAACGGTTCCCTGCAAAACATCGCCGGCGTGGCGAATGAACGATTCAACGTGGCGGGTCTGATGCCGCATCCGGACCGCGCCAGTGAATCCATTCTGGGCAGCACCGACGGACGTTGGATTTTTGAGAGCATGATCCGTGCGGGAATCCGGCCGGCCGCCGCCCAGGCGGCTTGAACAACCCACGGTCCGAAATGGGGGCGGGCGCGAGACCGTTGACACTGCCGGGGTTGCCAGAGCCGCTCGGAGAACGATGCTGGTGCGCTTAAATCATGGCCTTCGAGTTTAAAGATTATTACGCGATCCTCGGCGTTCCGCGCACCGCGACGGAAGACGAGATCAAGAAGGCGTTCCGCAAACTCGCGCGCCAGCATCATCCCGACGTCTCGAAGGACAAAAAGGGGTCCGAGGACAAATTCAAGGAGATCAACGAGGCCTACGAGGTGCTCGGCACCCCTGAAAACCGCCGGAAATACGACACGCTGGGTGCCGATTGGAAACGCGGTGGAGCGACCCAGCCGCCGCCCGGTTGGAACCCCGGCGGACCGGGCGGACCGCGGCGTGGCGCACCCGGGGCCGGCGGTGACGGCAACGAATTCAATTTCGGCGGAACCGGCTTCAGCGATTTCTTTGAGCGCTTCTTCGGCCAGGCCGGGCGCCAGGGACGCAGCGGGTTCGACCGTTACGACAGCGACGACGACGCTGGCGTATTACACCGGCGCGGAACGGATGTGGAAGGCGATCTCGCAGTGTCGTTGCAGGAAGCCGTGGAGGGTTCGATCCGGTCGGTATCAGTCCGGTCGACCAATCCCAAGACCGGCGCGGTCGACACCGAGACGTTCAAGGTCCGAATCCCGATCGGAGTGAAGGAAGGTCAGCGGATCCGCGTCGCCGGCAAAGGTGCCGCCGGGATGGGAAGTGGCACTTCCGGTGATTTGATCCTTCGGGTTCGTCTGAGTCCGCATCCTGATTTCCAAGTCGAGGATGACGATCTGTTCACCGAAGTGCCGGTTGCACCGTGGGAGGCGGCATTGGGCGCCACCATCACCGCGCCGAGTCTCGAAGGACCGGTGCAATTGCGAATGCCGCCGGCCACGGCCAGCGGTCAGCAATTGCGGGTGAAAAAACGGGGACTGCCCCGGATCGACGCCCCCGGCGAACGCGGGGATCTTTACGTGCGAATGGTGGTCGAAATGCCCCCAAAATTGAGCGACGACGAAAAGGCCGCGTGGCAGGCACTCGCCGCGGTGTCGAAGTTCAATCCGCGGGAAGAGTAGAGGGCGATTCCACGATTGGAATCCACCGAGCCGGCAGGATGCCGGCGCTCCGTTTGAGCGCCGACAGATTCCCACGCGCGGCCACACACCAGGACCGGCGGGATTACTTCTTTGCCGGGCCTTCGACGCTGGTGGCGAGGTAGGCCAGGACGGCCGCCAGGTCCTGTTCGCCGATGGATTCGAGACCGACGGGCATGATCGACTGGTTCGAGGATTCAAGGGAGGCGATGTCCTTGCGCTGCACGACGTGTTTCTGGCCGCTGAGATCGAGCAGTTCGACACTGGTCTGGGTCTCCGCGTCCAACCGGCCCGCGAGCGTGTCCCCGGAGCGCGTGGTCAGATTCCAGAGCCGATAATTCGCCTCCACCGAGCGGTTCGGATCGAGGATTTCCACGAGAATATCCTCCTTGGGACGGGCACCCACGCCGGTGAGTTCGGGTCCGATGGATGCCCCATTTCCATTGAACCGATGACACACTGCGCAGTTCTTGGTGAACACTTCGCGTCCGTGTTCCGCGTTGCCGGCCGCCTTGGCCGCGGGCAGGAACTTCTTCACCACTTCCTGGCGATCGGCGGAGATCGGGCCGCCGCCGGTGGCCAGCTCGCGGGCGCGTTGCGCGACGGTGGCATTCCCGCTGGAACGCAATTGTTGCCAGTGTTCGGGTCCGAGATCGTTCCGGAGTACGCCACCGTTCGCGATTGCTTCGAGGAGAGACGTCGCCCATTCACCACGGCGAACCAACAGCGCGAGCGCGGAACGCTTCTGGGCTGGTGTGAGGCGGGTCCAGACCGCGAGGACTTCACCCGCAGTACCCGGATTGCGGCTTTCGGTGAGAGAATCGATCAGTCCAATCGCAAAAACCGGAACCACCTGCGGCGTCAATTGCGTCAAGACGGCCTTCGCCGAAGCCGGCTCATCGGCGAGCCGCACGAGATTGCGGGCTGCGGTCAATCGTGAGGCATCATCCAGCGCCGCATCGGCAAGCTGCCGCTGCAGATTGCGCGTCGAGTCGGTGAGTTGAGCGGCAAAGAGATTCAGTGCCCCCCATTTCTGCGCGAGGACCAGGAAGCGATCCCGCGAGGTTGCCGCCAGCGACTTGAGCGTTGCGTTCAACCGGTCCTGGGCGTCGGCGTCGGGTCGCAGAGGGTGATCCGAGGGCCAGCCCGAGGCCAGTCCGTCAAGGACCGCCGCCGCCAACCCCGCGGGCACGGGCGCCAGAGCTTGAACAACGTCGATCACCGCATCGGGACCGGTCGCCGCGAAATGCCGCGAGACGATCCGAACCGCTTCAAACGCCGCCGGAGGGAAATCCGCAGGTTCGGCCAACAACGTTTGGCCAAAGCTATGCAGGTGATGGGTGGCAGCGGCGGCGAGCGCTTCCCGCAACCATCGGTCGTTGGCATTCACGGGATCCCGAAGCGCCACCGCAACAGCCGCACCCACCGCTTCATTGTCGTCGAGTTCGGCGAAGGCAAGGAAGGTGGCCAACCGAACTTGGGCATCGGCGTCAGCCCCAACACGCGCATCGAGCAAGGCCGTCGCGGTGTCGGTCGTTCGGGGAAGAACACCGATGGCCGCACGACGGACGGCGGCACTCGGATGCTTGAGGGCGGGGATCGCGATATCACCGAGCGCTTGAAGACCGTGCAGGGTCCAGAGCGCGTGAACGGCACCGGCGTTGAGTCCGGTCTCGTCGATGGCGGTGTCCCGGACGAGGGCCTGAAGTGCGGGAATGGCTTCGCGACCGCCTCGTTGAAGGATCAGCCGTTGAGCGTGAAGCCGCCACAGTTGGTTGTCCGAACGAAGGGCGGCCACCAGCCCGGCCGTGTCGGCGGAATCCAGGCGCGGCTGCACCGAGGCCTTGGCCGTCGTCGATTGTACGCGGTAGATCCGGCCGTGGCGTTTGTCGCGCAACTGGGTTTCGTAGGCGTTGCCCCGGCCGTTCTTGAATCCCGACGGCACCGGGTTGTGCTGCACGATGTAGTTGTACCAATCGATCACCCAGACCGCGCCGTCCGGGCCCACCTCGGCCACAATCGGCGCGGACCATTCGTCATCGCTGGCCAGAAAACTGCCGAGGTTCACCGCGTGAAAATCAGCTCCACTGGCTTCCAGACGGAACCAGCCCACCAGGTGGCCGGTTGGTTCGGGGACGAAGGCGATCCGGTTCCAATACTCCTTCGGAAACGCCCGGGCGGTGTACAAGGCGTGGCCCGCACCCGCGGTGTACATGCCGTGCTGATCGACCTGCCGAACCTTTTCCGTGATCGGATAAATCGCCTGCGAATCGGCAATCGTCTCCATGCGGGCTGCGCTCCAGCCCGAAACCCCTTCATAAAACCGGTTGGCGATGGGCATGTACCAACTGGCGTTCCGGTTGGCAGTGGATCCGAAGACGATGCCCTCCTCGCTCAATCCCAAACCCCAAGTGTTGTTGTTGCTCGACCGTAGGAATTCCAGAACGGAGCCGTCGGCCTTGAACCGGTAGACACCCATCCCGAACTTGAGGTGTTTCCCACCAACCGTTCCGTCGAATCCGCTGTACCCGACGGTTCCGTAAATCCAGTTGTCGATCCCGTAGCGCAGATTGTTGGCCGTGGCGTGGGTGTCGCCCATTCCCCAACCGGAGAACAACACCTTGCGAACGTCGGCATGATCATCGCCGTCGGTGTCCTGCAGAAAGAGGGTGTGACCGCCTTCGATGACGATCACCCCGCCATTAGCAAAACAGAGCGAGGTGGGGATGGTCAGTTTGTCGGCGAATATGGTGAATTTGTCGGCCTTGCCGTCGCCGTCGGTGTCCTCGCAGATCTTGATCCGGTCGCGGCCCTTGCCCTCGGGTTGCTGATCGTTGGGATAGTCGACCGTCTCGGCGATCCACAACCGACCGCGGGAATCCCAGGCCAGGGCGATGGGCTTGGTGATGTCCGGATCGGCGGCCCAGAGGTGCGATTCAAACCCCGGTTGAACCACGATGTGCCGCGCCGATTCCTCGGGCGACAGCGCGGTTTGCATGGTCCGGATCGGGTCGGTCTGCGTTCCCCAGCGAGCCCCGGCGACGTAGTTCGGGAGCGGGTCCGGCGAATTGGTGTAGGCAAACGGTGGCAGCCCGGTTTTAACCTTCAGCGGTTTCACATCGCCACCGTCGCCCAAGGCGCTGACGGCGGACGAAAGACAGAGGAATGCGACGAAAAGAGAATTGGGGCGTGCGTGTGGAGTCATGGCAGTGCGGGCGTACGACACGGGATCCTAAAGAGGCACCGCCATTTGGGAATGAGGGAACGCGCGAATCGAATGAGTAATTTGCCCGGGATGAGGACGCCAACCGACACCCAAAGCTGGACGGATCAGGAAGCAACCACTCTCCCAATCCACCGACCGTCGCACCTCGTTCGACCTATTCCGGCTTCGGATCCGGCGCGGGACTTTGCGGCTGGATCAGGAGCAGGTCCCTCAGCAACTCGTCAGGATTCGCCACGCCGAGACGGTTCACGAATCCGGAGAACTCCTCCATTCTCTTCTCTCTTCGCCCCGTCCAACTTTCGCGAAATTGGCGATGCGAGACCGCCGTCAGCAACAGAATCCCATCCTTCTCATTCTCTTTGTAGAAATCACCGTTTCGGATCTTTTCCAGTTCGGACAACTCACTGGCATCGTCACGGCGGATGAATCCATCGCACGCCGCGAGATAATACAAATGACCGAGAACCGGGCGCAGCAATCCAAAGGCCGTATCCGGCGAAAGCCCCGAGTTCGTTAGCGCCCGCATCGTCATACGATGTTCGGGAACCGGAATGGTAAGAATGGCTTTCCCATCTTGAATTGCCGCGAGGTCGATTGGGTTGGGACGAGATGACGACGGGATCTCGTTCAAACGAACAGCCGAGTTTTCCGGATTCGAGGCTTTCGCCTCGACTGCGACGGGCACACCATTCTCGGCCGTCCGTTGAATGCCATCCTTGGAGAACGGCTCGATCAAGTGTCGTTTGTGCCGCAGAATTAAAACAACACCGAGAACCACCAAAAGCAGAAACCAGCTCCGCCTCCTAGATTTTGATTCCACAGAATTTCCTTCCTATTTTACACCTCGAGCGTAGCCGATTTGAATCGAAGGCAAGTAGTCGGCGATCATGTTTTTCCCGTCGAAAATCACATAATAGTCAATCCCTGGGGTCACGGATGTTTGTCGCGACCATTCACCAACAACTCCTCCGAGATCACAGTCGGCGAGAATTGTGGTCCCAGCATCGAGCCAGAGCATAACACGTGAAGGGAATTTCACGTTATAGTTCGCGTATTTGGCTACATCGACGCGGATTTTTATCCTCGTTGGAAGGACGAAGAGCTCACTCCGAGCGATAAGTGATCCGTCGGGAGCGATATTCGAGCACTTCCAGGTCGCATTTCCAAGTCCGTGCTTAAATGTGGAGTTCGAGGTGGGCGACACGGTTATTTTCCCGTTCTGATCCATGTAGGTAGTATAGCTTTCCCAGATCGACTGCTTCCCATCCGAGGGATCCACAAAGTGGTGCTGAGTCGTCGTGCTAACCGTCTGAAACGGTAACGTTCCCAACGTTGTTTTGTGGATTTCAGTGTAATCCTGCACCGTCACAACGGCGGTCAACGCAGAATAGTCGAATATGATTTTTGAAGTGGTCTTTGCACCTTCCATCAAGGGACCAATAACTCCGTCTCCCGAGGCAAGTACAGGATTGGACCATAAGTCTGCAGGGATCTCCGCCTTTGAGATTCGGGCCAGGCACAATACACCTCCAACAACCGCGAATGTTTCAATTACGCGCAGCAGGGAACCCACCGAATGCACTTTTTTCATAGTCCTCCTTTTACGAGCATTCTTCCTCGAAGGTCATCGCCACCCCGGACAGTTGAGCCCGGTATTGAGTGGTCACGGAAACGAATCCTCCTTCGGATGAAGCTATTGAGATCAAACCCAACCCAAGCGGGACGATCAACTGTGTCTTACGAGCGCAGGGTCTTTGATTCGCCGAGGAGGATCGGCCGTTTACTCTCATCGAGGACCTTGCTGAATGCTTCCGTCGCGCAGCAGTTCCATAACGCTTCCATCGGGTTGCCTCGCCCGCATGAGGGTCTCTGTTTCCTTCCCGCTGTTGGTACCAAGGAAAACCGAGACCGCCATCCCTTCAAATACACGAACGTCTTCAGTCTTCAAATAGCCGAGGGTGACCAGTTCCCGCAGTGACACTGATGCTGGTAGCGGGAGCCTCTTCGTCGCACGGTCGCGGGAATAGTTCTGAACTGCCGCCACCAGACGGGCCGAATCTTGCATCGAACGCGCTTCTTCCCCTCGGTCGATCGCCAGCCCGAAAAACAGCGCGATCGCCAGCGTTGCGACAATGACGGCACCAAGAATGAAGGCGGGTTTGGTTTTCATGTTCGCAAACTACGGCCACATCGCCCCTCGAAAGTCCGGTTCCGACTACCGTTGATTTAGGGCTCCTGATGAGTTTGTGTGGGTGATTCGAGGAATGGGGAGTCCACCCGCCCGTCGGCGCGAGCTTTCTGCTCTCAGCACGCCGGCGGGCTCGACTAGTCGGCGGCTTGTGTCTGAGTGACGTGGAATCTGGAG
>CAIVQB010000060.1 GCA_903907925.1 uncultured Verrucomicrobiota bacterium | reverse complement strand
TCTCCTTCGCCTCGTCTCCGCTCTCCTCACAGAACTCTCCGAGGATTGGGAAACAGGAAAAATCTACCTCAGCATCGCCCCCTCAAATCCACTCACCAACTGATGCTCACCGATTTTACAGAAAGAAAATTGCGCGGCCGGCCATGCGCCTCCAGCAGGGTCGCCGGTTCGAGTTCCGGATGGGTGGCAACGATGTTGCCCAGCTCCTCGAAGACACAACGATGGAGATGACCGCACTCGGCAATCAGCTCCTTCAACCGGTAGCCCTGCTGCCAGCGATGCAGACCGTGCTTTACCCCTTCTGCCTTCTTCTCAACCTCCGCCGCACGAGCGCCTGCACCGCCCGGACGGGAGCGCAGCCTGAGTTCATACGCATCGAGGATGGGGGGAATGTGATCGAGGAATTGCCCGAGGGTGAGGGCCCGTCCGGTCATTTGTTCGGGATCGGCGCGATCCACTTTTCGCCAGGCTGTGAGGATGGCATCCCGTCGGGCGGCGAGGAGATCACTCAAGGCAGCCAACTGCTGGCTCGGAGTCAGAGACATGAAGGGGTCAATACTGCGATCAACGGTGTTTGAGGTTCGGTGTTGTTCTCGGGCTATTCACGATCTTGATTCTCTGCGTCCGCGGAGTCAATGAACGCCATTGGACCCGAGTGCAGTGGGGTGGGCCACCTGCCGTTCGCGGCATGAAGTCGATCGCGCGAATGCCGTGCAGCCGGTCAACGGTGTGCCGCGTCAACGGTTTGAACAGCATGCCGTAGACCGCCCCAAACACAGAACATCGTCCCGTCAAAGCTCGACCTGCATGCCCAGTTCCACCACGCGTCCGGCGGGCAGACGGAAGAAGGTGGTGGCGCTCTGGGCATTGCGGGAGAGCAGGGCAAAGAGCCGTTCGCGCCACAGCATCATCCCGCTCTTCTTCACCGGAATGATGGTTTCGCGGCTGAGGAAGAAGGTCGCCTCCTGCTCCTTGATCTGGAGTCCCATGCCGTCGCAGAGCCGCAGGACTTCCATGACATTGGGCTCTTCCATGAAGCCGAAGCGCGCCCGGACCCGCCAGAATCCGTGGCGCAGTTCCTCGATTTGCACGCGGTCGTCGCGCCGGACCCGCGGGTCTTCGGCCACCAGGATGGTGAGGAAGATCACCCGCTCGTGGAGGACCTTGTTGTGTTTGAGATTGTGCAACAGGGCGATCGGCGTGCCGTCCGAACTGCCCGCCAGGTACACCGCGGTGCCCTTGACCCGCATCGGTTCACGGCGGTCCAGACTGCCGAGGAATTGATCCACCGGAAGGGCGGCATCGCGAATCCGATTCCACAGGAGCCGCCGCCCGGTCTTCCAAGTCGTCATTACGGTGAAGAGGATCGCGCCGATGAGCAGCGGAAACCATCCGCCGTGGAGGATCTTGATGGCGTTGGCGCCGAAGAAGGAGCCTTCGATGACCAGCGCGGTGCCGGAAACGGCGATCGACTGCCACAACGGCCAGTTCCACAGCCGATGGGTGACGAAATAGAACAGTACGGTGGTGGCCATCATGGTGAGCGTCACCGCGATGCCGTAGGCCGCGGCGAGGTTCGAGGAGGTTTGGAATCCAATAACCAGTGCCACCGCGGCCACCATGAGCGTCCAGTTCACCTGCGGCATGTAGATCTGACCGCGTTCCTGGGCACTGGTGTGGTCAATCTGCAGCCGCGGCAAGTAGCCGAGCTGGATCGCCTGCATCGACAGCGAGAAAGCTCCGCTGATCAAAGCCTGCGAGGCGATGACCGCGGCAGCGGTCGCCAATCCCACGAGTGGATACAGCGACCATGTCGGTGCCAGCTTGTAGAATGGGTTCACCGCGGCCTCGGGGTGTTGGATCAGCAGGGCACCCTGTCCGAAATAGTTCAACATGAGCGACGGCAGCACGACGATGAACCAGGCCAGGCGGATTGGGCGCGCCCCGAAGTGACCCATGTCGGCGTACAGAGCCTCGCCGCCGGTGACCGCGAGGAATACCGAGCCCAAGACGACGAATCCCACCCAGCCACCATGGAACAGGAAGCGGAAGCCGTGAATCGGATTGATGGCTCCCAAGACCGCCGGCTCGCGGAGAATCCCAGCGATGCCCAAAGTCGAAATCAGGAAGAACCACACCAGCATGATTGGTCCGAACACCCGCCCCACGGTGCCCGTTCCGGCACGCTGACAGGAAAACAATCCCACCAGGATGATCACGGAAATCGTCACCACGTATGGCCCCAGCCTGGGGGTTGCCACGTCGAGACCTTCAACGGCACCGAGAACCGAAACAGCCGGGGTGATCATCCCATCGCCGTACAGCAGGGCGGATCCGAACAAGCCCATTCCCACCATGAACGAGCACAACCGCGCACTGGTCCGGCCCGGACGCGCCTCGGGAAAGGCCAGCGCCATCAGGGCTAGGATGCCGCCCTCGCCCTTGTTGTCGGCCCGCATGACGAAGACGATGTACTTGATCGAAACAATGAGGATCAACGCCCAGAGGATCAGCGACAGGATGCCCATGACATGAGCCCGGGTCGGTTCCACCCCATGATCCTTGTCGAAACATTCACGAAGCGCGTACAGCGGACTGGTTCCGATGTCGCCGTACACCACGCCCAGGGCGGCGAGAGTCAAACCGGCGAGTCGGGACTTGGATTGTTCGGAGTGTTGCATGGGAATCAGGAGACGAAGTTCGAACGGGCACGGTCGGGGAACGACGGAGGGCAATCGACGCGCCCGGTACTGCTCCGTGAAAACGGAACCTGCCAGCGGATGAGAGGCATCATGAACGGAATCAAAACGCGCCAGAGCGATGACAGGGCGTCATCCGGCCGCGTTTGGCGGAAGCTGCCCTTCCAAATGCCTGCGGGGTTAGCTGACGGGCTGGGGCCTGGAAGTGCCCCCGGCGCCAAAACATGATCCGGCACCGTTCGCCCCGGCCCATCGTCAATCACGGTCAAAAACGATGGGCAAAACGGGTCCCCCGTGTCCGGCTTCATGGTTCAGGCCGGACTTCGGCTGCGGCGCCAGTTATCCAAATCCATGGCCAACTGTCAAATCACCCCGATCCGTCCGACGCGCAAACGCCTCCATTGGAGCGGAATTCTTTTGAATCTCTGCTCCGCCGGGGAATTCAGTTGGCAGTCTGCCTGCGGGTTTCGCACCTTTACCCAACGTGTCGAACCCTTTGGCCGAACCCAAGCCCCCGGTCTTCGCCGCCAGCGGCAGCCCGGCGGCCGCAGGTGTGCCCCGTCCCGGATCGCTTCCCGAGTCCTTCGATGAGGTGGCGCTCGCCAGTCCGGGTGCCGCTGAACGGTTCCGTCAACTGACCGAGGAGCTTTCGAAATCCGGATCCACGAATCTTTCCCGGGTTTCCATCCAGTCGCGCCGCCTGATGCGCGACCTGGGAGTCACCTTCAATCTTTACCGCGAGGATGCCGCCGCTGAAAACATTCTGCCGTTCGATCCCTTCCCGCGGGTCCTCGACCACGCAACCTGGCAGTTCCTGGCGCGCGGCCTGGAGCAGCGGGTCCGGATCTGGAACGAATTCTTCCGCGACATCTACGATTCGCAGGAGGTGCTGAAGAGCGGCATCGTTCCGTTCGAGATCGTGTACGACGATCCGCGCTACCAGCGCAATGCGGTCGGCTTGAAGGTTCCTGAGGACGTCTTCGTGCACGTCGCCGCCTTCGACCTTGCCCGCGACCGCGAGGGCCGCTGGGTGGTGATTGAGGATTACGTCGGGAACACCACCGGCGTGACCTATGCGTTGAGCGCGCGCAACGTTCTGAGCCAGGCCGCCCCCGATCTTCTGGAACGCGCCGACCTGGAACCGGTCCACACCTATTCCACGGAACTCCTCGAACACCTTCGCCGGTTCGCCCACGGCAGTCCGGAGCCGCGCGTGGTCCTGCTCTCGCCCGGCGTCTACAATTCCGCCTACTACGAACACAGCTCCCTGGCCCGTCAAATGGGCATCCCGCTGGTGCGCGGCAGCGATTTGATCGTTCTGAATTCGCGTTGCTACCTGAAAACCATCGGCGGCCTCGAACCGATCGACGTGATTTACCGGCGTCTGGATGAATCGTTCATCGATCCGGTCGCCTTCCGAAACGACAGCCAACTGGGGATTCCCGGTCTGCTGACGTGCGTCCGAAAAGGAACGGTCACCGTGGCCAACGCCGCCGGAACGGGTCTCGGCGACAACCGGGCGCTCGCCACCTATCTTCCCAAGCTCGCGCGCTTCTACTCCCGGGAGACTCTCCTCATTCCCACCGTCGAGCGCCGGCTCTGCTTCGACGCCGACCAGCGGGACCTGGTGTCGTCGGACCTGGAGAATCACATCGTCCAACACGTCAGCGAACGCAGCGCGGATGCCGTGTGGGACCCGGCCTCGCTGAGTGCCGAGGGACTGGCCGCACTGCGCCGCCGGATGGATGCCGATCCCGCCCGCTACGTCGCAGAACCGCGATTGCCCCTGACCACGCTGCCGACTTGGGCGGGCGACGCGCTGGTGCCGCGTCATGCCGGCCTGCGCTGCTTCGTGTTCGGCGGACGGCAGCCGCGGGTGTTTCCACTCGCACTCACCCGCTTCGCGCCCCGCGCTGGTTCGCGCACGATTTCCAGCGGCCTCGGTGGCGGGATCAAGGACACCTGGATCCTGCGCGGACCCAATCCCGCCACATCAGTCGAGACAACGATTATCGTCTCCTCTCCCCAGCGCCGGCTCCGGCTCGGCAGCCGCATCGCCGATTCGCTGTTTTGGATGGGCCGGTACAAGGCGCGCATTGAAAACACGACACGCATTCTGAAGGTCGTCCAGCAGGTGCAGTTGGAAAACCCGGCCCAGCAGCGTGCCCAATCCTGGGCCGCCCTGTGGGAGGCCCTCGCCCGAACCACCGGGCACGACACCCATTTCTTCAAGCGCTCCCCGTTGCTCCGGCAGCAAAGCGTTTCGCAGTATTTGCTGCTCGATCGGAAGAACCCGGCCAGCGTCTTGAACAACGTCGCCCGCCTGCGCGAAAATGCGCGGGTCACCCGGGAATCGGTGCCACCCGAAGTGTGGGCGGTGATCAATCGCCTGTGGCAAACAGTCGATGGCGCGGCCGCCGGCGACGCCCTGAACGACGATCACGCCCTGCCCCGAATCCAGGAACTGGAGCAGCGCATCCTGGACGACGTCGACGCGTTGTCCGGTTGCGCCGCCAAGAACATGCTGCGCGATGACGCCTGGCATTTCTGGACTCTGGGCCGTCATGTGGAACGCGCCATCACCGCAACACTGGTCACCCGTCAGGTGCTTCTCAAGCGCGCCGACCCGGCGACGGTGGCGACCGGTGGCGATTCCAATCTCGACGCGTTGCTCCGGATGCTGGCCTGCCAGTACGCCTACCGCTCGCTGTACCAGACCCGGCCCACCGCCGAGCACGTCGTCTCGCTGGTGCTCCAGGACGCGGCACTGCCCCGAAGCGTGCTGCATTGCGTGGAGGCGATCCGTGACAGCCTCGAGAGCGTGAGCGGACCGGAGGTGCGGCGTCGCGATGCCCCCAGCCCGTTGCGCACGTCGGCCCATCTCGCGGGTGAGGTGGAGTTCGCCGATCTCAGCACTCTGTTCCATTCCTCGTCCGACGGGTCTCGCCCCCAGGCGCTGTTCCTTGATGCCTGGCTGGAGGACCTGGCCACCCGGCTCACCCGCCTCGCAGGCGAGATCAGCGATCACCACCTGTATCATCAGGCGTTCAACATCCTCCGCTAAACCGCCGACCTGATGCGTTTCCACATCGAACACACGACCGAATACCGGTACTCGGAGCCGGCGACGGAATCGTTTTCGGAACTCCGTCTCCGACCGCGTGATTCGCTCCGGCAAAAAGTCTCACGTCACTACACCCGGGTGCAACCGGCCGTTCTGGTCGAGTCCCACACCGATTACTTTGGCAACTTCGTCGAAACGGTCTCCATCCCATTCCGCCATCCCAGCCTGGTCGTCACCAGCGTCTGCGACGTCGAAACCAAGCCGCTGGCCGATGTCATCGAGGCGGTCGACCTCTCGGTGTCCGAGGCGCGGCAGCTCTACACCCCCAACCGGCGCGCCCTCCACGACTTCCTCCGGCCATCGGCCTTCATCCGGTTCCCACCCGCGGTGACGAAACTGGCGGAGGAATTCCTCCCGTCGAGCGCGCCGTTCGTCCCGGCTCTCCGTTCCCTCAACGAATATCTCTTTCGCTCGTTGAAATATCGTCCCGGCGTCACCGACACCCGGACCACGGTCGAAGAATTCCTGATCGCCCGCGAAGGTGTCTGCCAGGATTTCGCCCACCTGATGATCTCGATCTGCCGCGCCGGCGGAATTCCAGCGCGTTATATCAGCGGATACATCGAGACGGATCCCATCCCCGAGGCCGACGGTGCCGCCGAGGGAACGGCACTGATCGGTGCCACCGCCAGCCACGCCTGGTTGGAGATTTTTTCGCCCAACGGCTTTTGGGTGGGATTCGATCCGACCAACAACTGCCTCGAAGGCGGGCGACACGTCCAGATCGGCGTCGGACGGGACTATTCCGACGTGCCACCGCTCAAGGGCGTCTTTCAGGGAAGCAACTCTCAAACCCTCAGCGTGCAGGTCCGGGTGACCCGAAACGAACCGGCCGATCGTCCCCCGATACCCGCAACGGAAACCGTCGTCCTCACCGGAACCCCCGACCTGTGACGCACTATCTGGTCACCGGCGGTGCCGGATTCATCGGCTCCCATGTCTGCGAACGCCTGCTGCTTCAGGGCGATCGGGTCACCGTGCTCGACGATCTCAACCCGTTCTACAATCCCGCGCTCAAACACGCCAACCTCGCGACCCTGACCGAACGCGGCGGGTCCCGGTTCGAGTTCGTCGAGACCGACATCTCGGTTCGAACCTCGGTGGACCGCGCCCTCGCTGGCCGGAAACTGGATCAGGTGATCCATCTCGCGGCCCGTGCCGGAGTCCGACCCAGTCTGCTCGAGCCCGCGCTCTACCAACGGGTCAATGTCGAGGGCACCGTCAACCTTCTCGAAGCCGCCCGGACCGCCGGCTGCCGCAAATTCATCCTCGCCAGTTCCTCATCCGTCTACGGCGTGAACGCCAAGGTGCCGTTCGCGGAAAATGATCCAGTCGCCGCCCCGATTTCCCCGTACGCCGCCAGCAAACTGGCCTGCGAAGCCCTCGGGCATACCTATCACCACGTCTACGGACTGGATGTGGCGATGCTTCGGTTTTTTACCGTGTACGGACCGCGACAACGGCCCGACCTGGCCATTCACAAGTTCGCCAGCTTGATCACCGCCGATCAGCCAATTCCGGTTTTTGGCGATGGATCCACCCGCCGCGATTACACCTACATCGACGACATCGTGGACGGTGTCCTCGCCTGCACCACCCGCGAGCTGGGCTACGAAATCTTCAACCTGGGTGAATCACAAACGGTGCGTCTCGACGCGCTGATCGCGCTGCTGGAACAGGCGCTCGGACGCAGCGCACGGATCGATCGTCACCCTTTTCAACCCGGCGACGTTCCGTTCACTTGCGCGGACATTTCGAAAGCCCGGGCCCGGTTGAACTATCACCCACGGACGTTGATCGCCGACGGCATTCCGCGATTCGTCCGCTGGTTTCAGGAGACGCCCGCCGTCCAGAAACCGCGGTGAACGGCGGAGGCTTCCTCTTCCAACAGAGGACCCACCACCGTCACGGAATGGCTCGCCCCGCGGAACACCTCGCGGCTGTTGATTTCGAGGAATGACGCGGCGGAACCGGGTGCCGCAAACTCCCGAAGCCGGCGGCCTTCCAGTCCAAAAACCACGCGGGGAATCCCGGACCAAAAGATGGCACCGGCGCACATCGCGCAGGGTTCGGTGCTGGAGACGAGCGTGCAGGTGGCGAGGACAGTGCGGTCAAACCGGCGCGATGCCTGCCGAACCAGATTCAACTCCGCATGACCGGTGCAATCCCGTTCGGTCAGCACCGTGTTTTCACCTTCGAGGAGCAGTTCGCCATTCGCCGCAACGAGGACGGCACCAAACGGATGATTGCCGGCGGCGCGTGCCCGCGCGGCCGCGGCGATGGCCCGTCGCAACATCGTAAGGTCTGATGGATCCGTAACCGGTGAAGCCGAAGCGCTGTTCATGGCACTCTGGCAGCAGGTTTTACGCCGCGTTGCGTCGTGGGACGGTTCCCACTTGCTTCGCCCGGTTCGCACCCGGACCGTTGCCGGATGCGAACCGCGCCTTTCATGCTGCGTTTCTGCCTGTTTTTTCTGCCGGCAATCCTGATGGCCGTCCGGAGCCTCGGGCAGATCGATCCGGAATCGCGTGAACTGATCCAGTTCGGCTACAACCAGCCGTTGCAGGGACGCGGTCCCATATCGGGCTACGCTTATTACTATCACAACCAGCCCGGATTCATCCGGACCAACCTGACCCTGCGTCTGGCCATCGCCCCGACGTATCTCGACGGCGAACTGGGCATCCGAGATCCGTTCGGCACGCATACCGATTTCGGGTTGGGAGTTGCGGGTGGTGGATTCGCCGACAGTTATTCCGAAATTCGCCGCGGGAAATGGTGGCGGGAAGAATCGTTCACCGGCCACGGCGCTGAAGCCAGTTTCTCCGTGTACCAACTGCTCAATCCGCTACCCGCCGGTCAAAAGGAGTACACCAGCCTGCGCGACGTCCCATTGCAGTTCATCCTCCGAAACGCAACCCACTACTCGATCTACCAGCGTGACGGAACGACAGCGCCCGATTTCGTCCTGCCCGACGACAAGCTGGAGTACCACATCCGGGCGGGCCTGCGCTGGGGTGGCCGCGAGCCGCTGCTCCAACCGCACCGGGCCGTCGAGATTTCCGCCTGGTACGAGGGACAGTTCCGCACGGATACGCAGGCCTATGGTTACCTCGGCGACCGCGACATCCGGGCGCAGTCGCATCTACTCTGGGGACGAGCCCTGGCGGCTTGGGATTTTTCCGGCCGACAACATATCGAGGTCTCGGTCACCGGTGGCGTCTCCATTCATCCCGATCGGTTCAGCGCCTTTCGTCTGGGCGGATCCCTGCCGCTCGGAGCCGAGTTTCCCTTGATGATTCCTGGCTACTATTTCCAGGAATTGAGCGCGGAACGGTTTGTTCTGATGAATGTGGAATACTCCGTTCCGCTGGGCCATTCCAGTCGCTGGGAAGCCTCGGTATTCGGCGGTGCCGCCAACCTCGATTTCTTCAACCCGCTTGTGGATACCGAGCACTGGCACCGCGGCGTTGGGATTGGAATCGGCTACACTTCGTCCAACAGCGCCTGGCATTGGGTGATCGGTTATTCCCGCGGCATCGACGCCCTGCGCGGTGACCATCGCGGATCGGACAACATCGGCGTGGTGATGCAATACGACTTGGAAACCGGCGGAACCCGGTCCCTGCAACGCGCCACCCGCTGGCTCAACCCGAACACCTGGCGCGGATTCGACCGGTTGTTTGGGAGATGACACCGGCGCTCCCGTTCGGCTTGGGCGTTCCGAACAAAACCGGGATATCGACTCACCGCCGCCGCTTGTTATTGCTCGAACTCCAACCGCTGACGTTCGAGTTGATCCAACAGTTCAGGCGCTTCCTTGAGTTCGGCCAACGGGCGCAGCTGCCGGCGAATGTAGATCCAGTCGAGTCGTCCTGTTTGCCGGGTGATGATCGTTTCAACGTCAAGCCAGTCGCGTGATCGGGCAGCAAATGCCTTGAAAACGATCAGATCCTCCGCGGTGCAAACCTTGAGGCGGATGCCGGGGAGATACTCCTCAAAGGTGGCCCGGCGGGTCACCAATTCCTCAAACGGGAACGCACCCAGAGCAACATCAATCGGAATCCCTTCCACGCTTTGGAGGAGAAGTACCCGATATTTCAGGGCAAAGGCAGCACCGTTTGGAATTCGTCCGGGAAAGGCGGCCAGCATCGTTTTGATTGGATCTTCTTCACCGCCAAATCCAACAAAAACAGTCAGGTCAACATCTTGGGTGACGCGAGGTTCACCCCATCGCTGCACGGCCACACCTCCGATGAAGGCGAACGGCCAGCCCCGTTTCAGACAAAACTCCTGAACCGCAACAGCGGCGCTCAACCATTTGAAGCCGGCTTCCATCTGGCAAACAAAGCCTGCTGTTCCACCAAGCCCGAATGGCCACGTGGCCGCTGCAGAAACTGCGCCGATTCGAACCACCCGGCGAGGCGTTGCATCGCCACCACGGTGTTCGTCGACCGCAGTTCCACGCGGCGAATGCGTTCCAATTCGGGGCCGGTCTCCTTCCACAGGTTCACCCAACGCCGGGCCGCGACAATTTGTTCGGGCGTCCAGCCTGCAAATGAGGAATCCGGTGAATCTTTAAGTTCCACTACGCCCAAACTAACGAATCGACCACGGCTGGCAATGCGCGATGCGGATTACGAACCCGGTGGCACCCCCCTCAAGCCAGAAGCGGTTTCACCACTTCGCCGTGGACGTCGGTCAGGCGGAAATCGCGGCCCTGGAACCGATAGGTCAGCCGGAGATGATCGATGCCGAAGAGGTGCAGGATGGTGGCGTGAAGATCGTGGACGTGGACCTTGTTCTCCGCGGCGTAGAACCCGAACTCGTCGGTGCGTCCATACACCATCCCCGGCTTGATCCCGCCGCCGGCCATCCAGACGGTGTAGCCATGCGGATGATGGTCGCGGCCGATCTGATCGGGCTTCAACGAGCCCTGCATCATCGGCGTGCGACCAAATTCGCCACCCCAGATCACCAGGGTTGAATCGAGCAGACCGCGCTCCTTCAGGTCGCGGATCAATGCCGCCGCCGGTTGATCGGTTTCCTGGCAGCGCTTCTTCAGATCGAACACCAGGTTGCCGTCCGGACCGCCGTGATGATCCCAGCCGCGATGATACAATTGAACGAAGCGAACGCCGCGTTCGACGAGACGGCGGGCCAGCAGGCAGTTGTTGGCGAAGGACGCGCGCCCAGGCGTGGCGCCGTAGGATTCCTGCAGGCGGGCCGGTTCCTTAGAGATGTCCATCACCTCGGGAACACTGGTCTGCATCCGATAGGCGAGTTCGTAGGCGGCGATGCGGGTCTCGATCTCCGGATCCTTCAACACGTCGTAGCGCGCCTGATTCAAATCGCGGAGCACATCCAACGATTGCCGGCGGCGGGTGGCGCCCATTCCCTCCGGGTTGCCCACGAACAGCACCGGATCACCCTGTGACCGCAACGTGACTCCCTGATGCACGGTCGGCAGGAAACCGCTGCCCCACGAGGCGTTGGTGAGGGGCTGGCCGACACCGGTCATCAACACCACGAACGCCGGTAGATCCTTGTTTGCACTGCCGAGTCCATAGCTGAACCAGGATCCCATCGCCGGCCGGCCTGCGAGCTGGGCGCCGGTGTTCATGAAGATCGTGGCCGGATCGTGATTGAACGCCTCGGAATAAAAACCCTGAACGAAGCTGACATCATCCACGACCGTCGCCAACTGCGGCAGCAATTCGCTGAGCCACATGCCCGACTTCCCGTGCTGGGCGAACTTGTAGGGTGAGGCCAGCAGCTTGGCCTGCTTGCCGATCTGGGCCAGCCGGATGTTCTTCACCAACTCCTCGGGAACCTGCTGCCCATCACGCTTCTGCAACTCGGGCTTCGGATCGAACAGATCGAGATGCGAAGGGCCACCTGATTGAAACAGGTAGATGATGTTCTTCGCCTTGGGCGCGAAATGCGGCTTTCCGAGGAGTGGCACCGAGGCATCGGCCGCGAAGAGCTTGTCGTTAAGCAACGATCCCAGTGCCAGCGCCCCCATGCCGGTGCCGCACTGCTGGAGAAAGCGTCGTCGCGTGGTCGCGCGCAGGGCGTCGGTAGACGATGAGAACTCGTGAGTCATAACGGGCGAATCAGGACGAATCGAATCATCCCTTGGTCAGGGTTTCGTCCAGGTTGAACAGGACGTTGGCGACCATCATCCACGCGGCCAGACGGGCCGGATCCAATGCTGCGGGATGCGGCGCGTTGCCCACTTGAATCAGTGATGCAGCGGCGTTTCGATCGCCGCGGAAACTCCGCATCTGCTGGTCGAGAAACGCCTTCAGTCGCACCGTTTCGGAAGCCGTGGGCGAACGTCCCAGACAGGTGCGAACCGCAAATTCCATCTGGTGGTTCAGATCACTGCCGCCTTCCAGCAACACCCGTTGCGCGAAGGCGCGGGCCGCTTCCAGCAATGTCGGTTCGTTCAGTGCAGCCAGCGCCTGCAGGGGCGTATTCGTGCGCGGACGCCGCGCCACACAAACTTCGCGGCTGGGCGCGTCGAAGGTGGCAAAGGTCGGATAGGTACAGACCCGGCGCCAGAAGGTGTAGACGCCGCGACGGTACAGCTCCGGACCTTCACTCAGCGGCCATTCGTCCATGCCAATCTCCGGACGCAGGAATCCGATCTCCTTCCACAGATTCGGAACCTGCACCGGATACACGCTCGGCCCGCCGACGTCGGGAATGAGAAGACCGCTCACCGCCAGTGCATGATCCCGAATCATCTCGCCCTCCATCCGGAACCGCGGTCCGCGGGACAGAAGCCGGTTGTAGAAATCCTTGTCCAATCGGACGGCATCAGCGATCGCGGCCTGGCGGTAGGTGGCAGACATCACCATCGTTTTCTGAAGTGCCTTCACGTCCCAACCGGTCCGGATGAATTCCGTGGCGAGCCAGTCGAGGAGGGCCGGATGCGACGGTGCCTCACCCTGCCGGCCAAAATCCTCGCTGGTTTTCACCAGGCCGGTCCCGAAAAGACGTTCCCAGTTGCGATTGACGGCGACACGCGCGGTCAGTGGATTCTCCGGCGACACCAGCCAGCGGGCCAGCGCGAGCCGGTTGGTCGGACCCTCTCCAGGCAGTCCGGGAAAGACCGCCGGGACACCCGGAGCCACCTCGCGACCCGGGTCGAGGAAGTTGCCGCGATTGTGGATGAAGGTGGTGCGGGGCTTGGGCTCTGAACGTTCCTGAACGACCAGCGTGGTCGCTTTTTGTTTCGGAATCTCCGCCAACCGCAGCTCGATTCGCGCCACTTCCCGTTCCCAATGTCGAAGGTCGGGATCAGCCGAACGATACCACGCCGCCAGACGTTCCCGCATGGCGGCATCGCGCGCGGCCGGCTTGATCGCCAAAGTGCTGCGAATTTCCGCGGGCACGGGCCACAGGGCGGCCGGGTCCTTCTGACGGGTCACCGAAATCCGGAACCGTCCGAGGCAATGGCTGTTTCCGTGATAGTGATCGAACCGGAATGAAAGTCGGCTTCCACCGGTGAATCCCACCGGGTTCTTGAACTCGGCGATGAGAAAATGGCGTTCGCCGAACTTCGGACCGATGGCCCAGCCGGTCTTTGGATTGTGATCGATGGCGTGTTCCGCGCGGTAGTATTGCTGCTCCCAATCGGCCTGCGCGTGAATCATCACCACATTCGTCTCGGCCGGAGCCGGACCGACCTTGGGCACCGCGCTGACCGAAAACTCGTCGAGGATGAAATTTCCCGTCTGGCCCCAACGACCCGGCCCGTTTTTCGGAAGGCTGGGATCCGGAAGCACCTCCAGCATCACCGCGGTGATTCCGGTCAGGTCGGTTTCGGATTCGACGGTGATGGTGTCGTAGATCGGGTTGAGACCGGTCCCCAATACGGAGCCGTCCGGCAGATTGGTGTAGCTGGATCCGCCGTTCGAATAGGGATGGGTCAACTTCAGCGTTTGCCACACTTCACCGGTGCGTTTCGCGGTGCGTTCCCATTCCGCCTGGTGAGCCGGCAAAGCCGCCTCCGCCGCGGCGAGCCTGGAACGGGCGGCCGAATGCGCGCCTTCAAAATAAGCCAGCGTGCGGCTGCGATCCGGTGCGGGCACGTCGAGGGTCGGTGCCGTGCTGTAGTTGCCGCCGTCGGTGGTGTTGTTGAAGAAGGCGTAGAGCCGGTAATACTCCTCGTGCGAAATCGGGTCGTACTTGTGGGTGTGGCACTCGGCGCAATTCAGGGTTAGGCCGAGAAACGCAGTACCAAAGGTCGCGAGCCGATCCTTCACCGCCTTCACGCGGTATTCTTCAGCATCGCCGCCACCTTCGTCGTTGATCTTGGTGTTGCGGTTGAACCCGGTGGCGACGCGCTGGTCGAGCGTCGGGTTCGGGAGGAGGTCGCCGGCGAGTTGCTCGACCGTGAACTGATCGAAGGGCTGGTTCCGATTAAACGAACGGATCACCCAGTCACGATAGGGCCAAATGGAGCGCGCCAGATCGACCTGATAGCCGTTGGAATCGGCGTAGCGGGCCAGATCCAGCCAGCCTCGCGCCATGTGTTCGCCATAGTGTGGCGAGGCCAGCAGACGATCCACGACGGCCTCGTAGGCATTCGGCGAACTGTCCTTCACAAACGCCTCCACCTCCGACCACTTCGGCGGCAAACCGGTGAGATCGAGACTCAACCGGCGCAGCAGTGTGGCGCGATCGGCTTCCACCTGCGGACGCAATCCCTCCTGCTCCAAGCGCGCCAGGATGAAACGGTCGATGTCGTTTCGAACCCATTCGGCCGAACGAACCGCAGGCGGAGCAACCCGCACGGGTTTGACGAAGGACCAATGTTGGCGGGCATCCGTCTCCGGCCAGACCGCACCCTGCTCGATCCAACGGGTGAGCAACGCGATTTGTTCCGCGCTGAGCCGTTCACCTTTCGAAGGCATCACCTCGTCGGGATCCGTCGATTGCACCCGGGCAATCAATCCGCTGGTGGATGCGCGCCCGGGCGTGATGACCGGCGTCTTGGATTTACCGCCCTTCATCGCTGCGGCTTTCAGGTCCAGCCGCAGATCACTCTTCTGCTTGTCCGGTCCGTGGCATTCGGTGCAGCGCTTGATCAGAATGGGCTCGATGTCGCGCTTGAAATCGACCGCGGTGCTGTCTGCAGCCCAGCAGTTCACCGTTCCCAGCGGCAACAGCACGATTCCCACGGCGACCGGCACCAGTCGACGCAGCAACGATTTCATCCGACCGAATCCAAAGAAATGAGAGCGGTGAATCATGCGATGAGTTTCTCGATCACCTGCCCGTGAACGTCGGTCAGGCGATAATCGCGTCCCTGGAAGCGGAAGGTGAGCTTCTCGTGATCGAAACCCAGCAGGTGCATCAGAGTGGCATGAAGATCATGAACGTGGACCCGGTCGCGAACCACATTGAAGCCGAACTCGTCCGTCTCGCCGACCGTCACTCCCGGCCGCGAACCGCCACCGGCGAGCCACATCGTGAATGCCTGCGGATGATGATCGCGGCCGAGTGAACGACCAAGTTCCGTGCTGGCCTCGACCTGGGGTGTTCGGCCGAATTCACCGCCCCAGACCACCAGGGTGGAATCGAGGAGGCCCCGCTGTTTCAAATCCTGGATCAGGGCAGCGCAGGCCTTGTCGGTGATGCCCGCCTGGGTTTTGACGCCCGCCTTCACATCGCTGTGATGGTCCCACGCCTCGTGGAAAAGTTGAACGTAGCGGACGCCGCGTTCCACCAGGCGCCGCGCGAGCAGACAGTTGTTGGCGAACGATGCCTTGCCCGGCTCGGCACCATACAAGGCCAGGGTCTCCGGCGATTCCTTGGAAAGATCCATCAGCTCCGGTGCGCTCGTCTGCATCCGGTAGGCCATCTCGAAGGCATTGATGCGGGTGGCGATCTCCGGATCACCCATCACGCCCAGGCGCTGTTCGTTCAAATCCCGGACCGCATCGAGCGTCGTTCGTTGCAGTGACGGGCTCATGCCGGCCGGATTGGACAGATAGAGAACGGGGTCGGCTCCTTTTCGGAACTGGACGCCTTGATAAACGGTGGGGAGAAATCCCGCCCCGTAATTGCCCGCGCCGCCGCTCAGACCGCCCGCCGAATTCATCACCACGAATCCCGGCAGATCCTGCGAGGCGCTTCCGAGGCCGTAGGTCACCCAGGCCCCTATGCTCGGCCGGCCGAACTGCTGCGAGCCGGTGTTCATGAAGATCTGGCCCGGCGCATGATTGAAAGCGTCGGTGGTCATCGAGCGGATGACCGTCAATTCATCAGCCACACCCGCGAGATGCGGCAGTGCCTCACTCATCCAGGCGCCCGACTTCCCGTGTTGGGCGAACTTGAATTCCGGCGCGTAGATCGCGGAATCCGGCTTGATGAAGGCGTAGGTTTGGCCGCCCAGAATATCCTTCGGCACCGGTTTGCCGTTGTACCGCGCGAGAGTCGGCTTGTGGTCGAACAACTCCAACTGGCTCGGCGCGCCGGCCATGAACAGGTAGATGACCGATTTCGCCTGGCCCTTGAAGTGCGGGTTCTTTGGCGAAAGCGGATTGCTGCCGGTGAGGCGCGGTGTGGCGGGAACCGGTACCGGCGCACCCTGGCCGAGCAGGGAGGCGAGTGCGAGCGAGCCCAGTCCAAGACCGCACTCGCGGAAGAACCAGCGGCGGCTGAGGAAACGCTGCCGTTCGAGATCGAGTTGAAGGGGAAGGTTCATGGTTTCACTCCTTGGTGATCGTCTCGTCGAGGTTGAGAACCGCGCGGGCGACGGTGCTCCAGGCGGCGAGGTCTGAAATCGAAGTCCCGTCCGGAAGTGGCGCGGGATTCTTGGGATCGGCAAAGGCGAACTGTGTCGCGTCCTTCGGTTTCGCAGTGAATTCGCTGCGAGCCGACGCCAACAGTTTAAGCAGCACCGCGGATTCGGTGGCGTTCGGCTTCCGGCTCACGCATTGACGGAAGACCCACGTCGCGCGATCGGCATCGCTGCGCGCCGGAACCTGCAACGAACGCCACGCCAGCCAGCGGGCGGCTTGAACAAAGGTGGGCTCGTTCAGCGTGGTGAGCGCCTGGAGCGGCGTGTTGGATCGAAGGCGGCGGGTGCAGCTTTGTTCGGCCGGCGGCGCATCAAACATCAGGAGCACCGGATGCGGCACGCTGCGTTTCCAAAAGGTGTACATGGCCCGGCGGTAGCGATCCTCGCCTTCGCTGACATTCCACGCAATCGGCCCATAGGCGAGCGACATTACGCCGTCGGGCAGCGGCGGGAAGACACTCGGACCGCCCACCTTGGGCGACAGCAGACCGCTGGCCTTGAGCGCAATGTCCTGGATCGCCTCGCCGTCCACGCGGATGCGCGGGCCACGGGCGAGCAGCCGGTTGTACGGATCCTTTTCCAGCAGGGCGGGCGATATCCGAGACGCCTGCCGGTAGGTCGCCGATTGAACAATCAGCCGGTGCAGTTCCTTGAGACTCCAGCCGCGCTGAACGAACTCACTCGCCAGCCAGTCGAGCAATTCGGGATGCGACGGACGTTCGGCGCGGGTTCCAAAATCCTCCGGCGTCACGACCAGTCCCTGTCCGAAATACTGCTGCCACACCCGATTGACGATGACCCGCGCGGTGAGCGGATTGTCACGGCTGACAATCCATTCAGCGAGCCCGAGCCGGTTGCGTGGCGCGGCGGCGGGCAGTGGATTCAGTACGGCGGGCACGGCGGCGGTGACTTCGGTGGTCGGCTTCTGCCAGTCACCACGTTTGAACATTCGCGTGTTGCGACGCGGTTGGCGCAGTTGGAGTGCGAGCGTCGAATTCTCCGCGTCCGGCCAATCCTTCCACTGACGATCCCATTCCGCCGCCGCTTCCTTCAAGGACGGCTCTTGAAACAGGAACACTTCAAACAACTCCCGCTCCTGTTCCGGCGACCAACGTTCCCGCGGAACCGCCATCCACGCGCGTTCCCGGGTGTTCAACGGATCGGCCTGCAACGGCCCGGCGGCGGTTGTCAAACTGAGCCGGATGCGGCCCGGAATGAAGTTGGAAACCTGGTCACTGGTGGCATTGAGACCGCCCTGCGGCTTGGAATGGACGGTCAATAGAAGCCGGGATCCACCCGCGAATCCCACCGATGTCTCGGTCTGGAAAACGGCCCGCCGTTCCTGATTTCTTCGACCCTTGGTAAACGGCGCGCCCCAACCGCCGTTGGTGATGACGCCATCAATCATCGCCATCGCCGGGAGTGCGGGAGTCTCGATGTCGGCGACGGCGCGACTGAACTTCACCCGGTTGGTGGTGGCAACGAACTGCGTCGACCCGGCATCCGGTGCCGTCAATTCCCGGAGCGGGGTGGCGTCCACCGTGAATTCCGTGATGAGGAAATCGCCCTTACCGGTGAGGCCCGGTCCGTTGAACGGCAGGTTTCCGTCGTTCAACGCCTCGACGCGAAACCCGGTGATGCCCTGGATCGGAACATCCACCCAGACCCGCAGCACGCCGCTGTTGTAAACATCGCCGCCGCCGAGCAGGGACAGATCCTCCTGCTTCTCGAATTTCATCGGCTGGGAATGCCATTCCTTCGCATTGATGGGCTGCCAGATGTCCGTCGTGCCACGCAAGCCGGCCAGCCAGGTGTCAAACCGGGAACGAACCGCGGTGTCTGCCCACAGCCGGTCCGACACCGATTTCGCGCCGGCGGCGATGGCGTCGCGCCGGGTCTGTTGTTCCGTGGAGGGCACGTCCAGCAGCGGTTCCGAGTCCTGGTTCAGGAAGTCGTAGAACTGGTAGTATTCAGCCTGGGAGATGGGGTCGTACTTGTGGTTGTGGCATTGCGCGCAGGCAATGGTCAGACCCAGCCAGGTCCGGCCCACCGCATCCACGCGGTCGATGATGGTTTCCACCCGGAACTTTTCCGGCTCGATCCCGCCCTCCATGTTGACCATCGAATTGCGCAGGAAGCCGGTGGCGACGCGCTGATCCACCGTCGGATGGGGCAGCAGATCGCCGGCGAGCTGTTCGATCGTAAATTGATTAAACGGCAGATCGCGGTTCAGCGCTCCGATCACCCAGTCCCGATACGGCCAGATCGACCGCGTTCGATCCTTTTCGAATCCGTTGGAATCGGCGTACCGCGCGGCATCCAACCAGTGGCGGCCCCACTTCTCACCGTAATGCGGCGAGCGCAACAGGCGGTCGACAACGGTCTTCCACGCGTCCGCAGAACGATCCGCGACAAAGGCATCGACCTCGTCCGGCGTCGGTGGCAGTCCAGTCAGGTCCAGACTCACCCGGCGCAGGAGCGTCACCCGATCCGCCTCCGGTGAGGGCGCGAGGAATTCGTGCTCCAGACGGGCGGCGACAAAGGCGTCGATCGGATTCCGCACCCACCGACGATCCCGCGCGGCCGGCTTGGGCGGCACGGGATGCGCCACGGGTTGAAAGGCCCAATGTTTCCTGGGGTCGGGCCTGGCGGCACCGGTTTCCGGCCAGACGGCGCCCTGATTGATCCAGTCCTTTAACACCGCAACCGTCGTCGCGGGCAGTGGCTCCCCTTTTTTCGGCATACGTGCCAAATCCGGATGACCGCCGGTGATCACCTGGATCAACAAGGATTCACCGGCCTTGCCCGGAACGAAGGCCGGTCCGTGTTCGCCGCCCTTCAACGCCTCGGCGCGGCTATCGAGGCGGAGACCGTTCTCGGTTCGAGACGCGCCATGACACTTGGCGCAGGTGCCATCAAGCACCGGCTGAATGTCCCGGACAAAGTCGACCGTTGCCGCCGTGGCGACTCCACCGGTGAATGCTCCCCACCAAAACAGCGCTGGAAGCGCGAGTCGGAGAAGGGGGGTTGAGTTCATGCGCGTATCTTGGCGGACGCGGATGGGCACGCCAGCCTTCAAATCGTCTGAGTTCCCCCACTTGCCAGCGACGGTCGTCCGGTCAACTATCGCTCCGTGAAAAAGGTCCTTATTGTAGTCGCCGTTCTCGCGGTGATCGCCGTCGCCGCATTGATTTTCATTGGATCCAATCTGGGTTCGATCGTTAAGAAAGGCGTTGAAACCGTCGGTCCACGAATCACCGGGACGACCCTCACCATCGACGGGGTCGACCTGTCTCCGTCCAGCGGCTCGGGAACGATCAAGGGATTCGTCCTGGGCAATCCCGAGGGCTACAAGAGTCCGCAGGCCATCCGCCTCGGCGAGGCCAAGCTGGAAGTCGATCCCGGTTCAGTGTTGAGCGACAAGGTCCACGTCAAGTCGATCGCCATCACCGATCCCCAGATCACCATCGAAGGCGGCCTGGGCGACAACAACCTGAAGAAGATCCTCGCCAACATCGACGCCTTCACCGCCTCCGAAAAGACCAAGGCGGCCTCCGGCGACTCCGGATCGAAGGTGAAGCTCCAGGTCGATGATTTCACACTCAAGGGTGCCCGGGTGGACGTGAAATTCGGTCTTTTGGGCGGCAAGGGCCTGTCGGTTCCGATTCCTGACATTCATCTCTCGCAATTGGGCACCGGCGCAGACGGCATCACCCCGGGCGAGCTGGCCAAGAAAGTGTTCGGCTCCGTGCTCGACGAGGTGATTCCTGCGGTCACCGCTCAACTCGGCAAGTTGGGGGACCTCGGCAAGGGCGCGATCAATGGTGCCGCCGGTGCCGTGGACAAGGTCGGCAAGGGTCTCGGCGACCTGTTCAAGAAGAAGTGATCGAGCACACCTCCCGGTCGATCGCGCTTGCTCGGTCAGTGTTTTGATGGTGTTGGGGACCTCGAAGAATGGACGACTTCGTCACCATAAAGTCCGCCAACGATGCAACGCGTCTAACTTTTGGTAATGCCGCAGCCGGTTCTTTCACCACCACGCTCGAGAGTGCTCGTTTCTCTGGTCGTGTTGAAGTCTCCACCTATATCAGCGGATCACCGAGTCGACTTTTCGAAGAGATTGCCCGTGAGTGGAGGGGCTGGGACGGTGAAAAGGATTGGGCTGCTTTGGACGACGAGTTGCGTCTCACTGCGAGTTCCGACCACACCGGCCATACAACGCTCGTCGTCGTCATGCACGACCATGATTCCCCAGAGAATTGGCGCTTGGAGGCGAAATTGGTGTTAGAAGCCGGCCAGCTTGAGGATTTAGCTCGGGCTGTCAGGAAGGTGTTTCGCAGTGCTCCACCACCTGATTGGGCAGGGTTGTCATAGCGTGGGCATAAGGGCTTCGGGCAGTCCGGTTTGAAAGCCGACACAGTCAACGACAACGCAAACAGGCGGGCAGTTGTCGACGCGTCGTCGGATCTGGTGCGATGCTTTCCATGCCGGTCATTTGACCCAGCCCGGGAAAACAGAGTCAGGCCGGGGAGGTCGGCCGTACTGACGGCGGAACCACGTCGTCGACGGGCGGATTGGCCGCGACGACTTCGGCGTCGAGTTGCGGGCGAAACGACCGGGCCTCCAATTGCTCGGGGGACGGCAACCGGACGTTCCAGACCAGCCCGACGAGGGCCAGGGTCCGGATGAGAATAAAGCTGCCGTCCAACTGCCACCAGCGGAGGCCGTGGCGAGCCGAGGTCGGGAAGGCGTGGTGATTGTTATGCCACCCCTCGCCGAAGGTCAGCAGGGCGCACACACCATTGTTCCGGCTCCGATCGCCGGTTTCGTAGGGGGATCCTCCAAACAAATGGCAGACTGAATTGATGCTCCAGGTGGTGTGATGACCCAGAAACAAGCGGACAAATCCGGCCCACAGCACGGCGGACCCAAAGGCGGCCCAGCGGCCAGTAATCGCCAGGGCGATGACTCCGGGCAGCAGCAGGCCCCCGATCACGATGGCCGGATACCAGCGGTTGATCGCCATGAGACGGCGGTCCCGAATCAGGTCGGGCACCCGGCGGATGTAGTTCTCCGGCTTGTGGTTGAACATCCAGCCCACGTGCGAATGCCAGCAACCCATCAGAACGCCGGCGATGCCGGGGCCATGATTATGCGGCGAATGGGGATCCCAGACATCGTCACTGCACTGATGGTGGCGGCGATGGCAGGCGGTCCAGAAGAGGATGGGGCCCTGAGCCGACATGCTGCCGGCGACGGCCAAGGCGACCCGGACCGGGGTGACACATTCGAAACTGCGGTGAGTGAACAACCTATGGAACCCGACGGTGATGCCGAGACCGGTCACCGTGTACATGAACGCCATCAGGGCGAGATCGAGACCGGAAATCCCGTTGCCCCAGAAATACCAGATCGCAAGAAAGACGGCGGCGAAGGGCGTGACGATGGTAACGACGGCAGCCCGGCGTTCGTAGCGTTCCGCATCCGAGGCGGCGGCCGAATTGAGTGCGTTCGTTTTTATTCGAGGTGCGCAGGAGGCCAGATCAGATGCAAACCGGCGGGCAACAAGTCGTTCCCGTCTCAAACACACCCGAATGGGACACGACCTCCGAATAGGGAGGCCTCCAACTCCGGGTCGTCAGCAGGCTGGCACCGTTCTGGTCTCGGGGCGGACCGATCGGATCGGTTCCACGCCTCAAACGCAAGCACAACCCGAGACCGCTCCTAGGAGGCGAGTCGGTCCACGCCGCTTCTCAGGCGGACTCTCAAGGCCGGAGCCGCACCAGCAAGTCCTTGCTCTCCACCGTGTCACCCACCCCGCAAAGCAACTCCGCAACGACCCCGTCGGCCGCCGCATAGACGGTCGTCTGCATCTTCATCGCTTCCATCAGCAGCAGTTTGTCGCCCTTGACGACCTTGTGCCCGACGGTGACGGCAATACTGGCAACCAAGCCGGGAATCGGCGCACCCACCTGGAGCGGGTCGGCCAGGTCGGCCTTCACGCGAGCCTTGGTCTGCGGAGCGACCTTGCGATCGCTGATGGTGGTCTCCCGGGTGATGCCGTTGAGTTCGTAGGTCACCGCGCGACGACCGTCCTTGTCCGGCTCACTGACGTTTACCAAACGGATGATCAACGTTTTGCCGGCTTCGATGTTGACGCTGATTTCTTCGCCCGGCCGCAATCCGTAGAAAAAGGCGTTGGTGGGCAGGACACTGACGTCGCCGTACTCCCGCTGCTGTTTCACCAAATCCGCAAAAACCTGCGGATACATCAAGTGGGAATAGAGGTCATCTTCGGAAACCTCCCGCTTCAGCTTCTCACCCAACTCCTTGCGAAGACGGTCGAGGTGGATGGGCGCGGCCCGATTCCCGGTCCTTCCCTCCTTGAAGGCTGACTGGGCCTCTTTGAATCGCTTTTCACCAAGAATGACCCACTGCACGTCTGGCGGAAATCCGTCATCCGGCCATCCCAATCCGCCGGCCAGCATGTCGATGACGCTCTCGGGAAAGCCGCCGCTGCCGGGTTCGAGGTTGACCACGTCGGCCGGCTTGATGCCGCGGCTGAACAGGAATAGGGCCATGTCGCCCACGACCTTGCTCGATGGGGTGACCTTGACGATGTCGCCGAAGAGGGCGTTGACCTCGGCGTAGGTGCGGGCGATTTCCGGCCAGCGATGGGACACGCCCATGCTGGCGGCCTGTTCCTTCAAATTGGTGTATTGGCCACCCGGCATTTCGTGGAGATACACCTCGGCCGAACCGGTCCGCGGTGCGGTGTCGAACGGGGTGTAAAAGTCCCGAACCCGTTCCCAATAATCGGAAAATTCGTTCAGCGCTTCGAGATCCAGCCGGGTGTCCCGCGGTGTGTGCTGCAAGGCCGCCACCACGGAATTGAGATTCGGCTGGGAGGTGCTGCCGGACATCGACGCCAGGGCCAGATCGACCACATCCACCCCGGCATCGCTGGCCCGGAGCACGCTGGCCGCGTTGATGCCGCTGGTGTCGTGGGTGTGAAAATGGACCGGAATCCCGATCTCGTCCTTCAACGCCTTGACCAGCTTTTGCGCGGCATACGGACGGCAGATTCCCGCCATGTCCTTGATGGCGAGAATGTGGGCGCCCATTTTCTCCAGTTCCCGGGCCAGCCGCACATAATACTTCAGCGGAAACTTGTCCCGCCGTTCGTCGAGAATATCTCCGGTGTAGCACAAAGCGCCCTCACACAGGGCATGGGTTTCCTGCACCGACTCCATCGCCACCTTCAGGTTGGGCAGGTAGTTCAGCGAATCGAAGATCCGGAAAATATCCATGCCTGACGCCGCGGCATGACGGACGAATCCGGCGACCACGTTGTCGGGATAGTTGGAGTAGCCGACGGCATTCGACCCGCGGAACAACATCTGGAAACAGACATTGGGAATCTTCGCCCGCAATGTTCGCAACCGGTCCCAGGGATCTTCGTTGAGGAACCGCATGGCGGTGTCGAAGGTCGCGCCGCCCCACATCTCCAGCGAATACAGTCCGGTGCGGGCATCGCCCAATCGCCGGGCCAATCCATCCGCGCAGGCCAGCATGTCGAAACTGCGGACCCGCGTGGCCATCAACGATTGATGGGCGTCACGGAAGGTCGTGTCCGTCACCAGCAACCGCTTTTGCTTGAGCGTCCAGTCGGCGAATTTCTTTGGACCCAGTTCCAGCAGCAGGTCGCGGGTTCCTTGCGGTATCGGGGATTTGAGATCAAACGCCGGCGGGCGGGCGGGCGCGAGCGGCACCTTGGGCAGGTAACCCTTGGCGTGGGGATTGCCGTTGACGATGACCGTTCCGAGGAAATTGAGGAGCTTGGTGGCACGATCCCGGCGCCCCTTGAAGGTGAACAACTCCGGCGTCGTATCAATCAGCGTGGTGACGGCCTGTCCGCTCCGGAACTGTTCGTGCCGGATGACATTCTCCAGGAACGGGATGTTGGTCTTCACCCCCCGGATGCGGAACTCGGAGAGTGCCCGATCCATGCGGTCCATCGCGATCTCGTAGGTCTGGCCGCTGGCGATGACCTTCACCAACATGGAATCGTAGAAGGGCGTGATCACAGCGCCCGAATATCCCATGCCGCCGTCGAGCCGGATGCCGAATCCACCCGGCGACCGATAGGCCAAAATCTTGCCGTAATCCGGGGTGAACTTGTTCTCGGGATCCTCGGTGGTCACCCGGCATTGGATCGCATAGCCGTTGCGCGGAACCTGATTCTGGACCGGCATGCCCACTTCGCGGGAATGCAGGGAATGACCTTGGGCGATGAGAATCTGGGCGCGGACCAGGTCCAGTCCAGTGATCACCTCGGTGACGGTGTGTTCCACCTGGATGCGCGGGTTCATCTCGATGAAGAACCACTGATGCCGGTCCAGATCGTAAAGGAACTCGATGGTCCCAGCGTTGTCGTAGCGGATTTCCCGGGCAATGCGTGCCGCAGCGTCGCACAACTCGCGGATCACGTGTTCCGGCAGACCGAAGGACGGGGCGACCTCGACCACTTTTTGATGGCGGCGCTGCACCGAGCAATCGCGTTCGTGGAGATGAATGACGTTGCCATGGCGGTCACCGAGGATCTGCACCTCGATGTGCTTGGCGCGGGGAATATATTTCTCCAGGAACACTGCTGAGTTGCCAAACGCCCGCTCCGCCTCGCCCTGCGCCTCGTCGAGCAACGACGCCAGTTCCGACTCCTTCTTCACCACCCGCATGCCGCGGCCGCCGCCACCAAAGGCCGCCTTGATGATCAACGGGAATCCGATTTCCTTCGCCAGCTTCAACGCCTGGGCCCGGTCGCTCACCGGCTCATCGGTGCCCGGTAGGACCGGGACATTGATTCGCATCGCCACGGCGCGGGCCGCGGTTTTGTCGCCCATCATGTCCAGCAGTTCGGGTCGCGGACCGACAAAGGTGATGCCCTCGCGCGCGCAGGCGCGGGCGAACGCCGGATTCTCGCTCAGAAATCCGTAGCCCGGGTGGATGGCGTCGACGTTCTTTTCCTTCGCCACCGCAACGATTCCCTCGATGTCGAGATAGGCAGCGACGGGACCCTTGCCGGTGCCGACCAAATACGACTCATCCGCCTTGAAGCGGTGGACGCCGAAGCGGTCCTCCTGCGCATACACGGCCACAGTGCGGAGTCCCAATTCGGTGGCGGCGCGAAAGATGCGGACGGCGATTTCCGACCGGTTGGCGGCCATCAGCCGGCGGAACGGACGGACGGACTCGGACGGCGGCGGGGAGGAGGGACGATGAGACATACGCGACGGCCGATCGTGGCAAATCCACAGCGGAATGGGGAAGGGAAAGTGCGCCCGCCAGGCCGCCGGGGGGCGGCTACCGGTTCCGGCGGAATTCTTCCGCGCGTTCCCGGGGCGAACTGAGCCATTGGAGCCGGATAGCGGCCTGCTGGGCATTCACCCGCTGGCTGGCGGCAACAATCCGGCGGGACAGGTCATCCCGCTGGCGTTCCAGCGCACGGACTCGCTGTTCCAATGTTCGGATGGTCTTGGCGTCCTCGGCCCGCGGCGAGGCCGTCGCCAATTGTTCCGCCTGGGTCAGCCGGCGCGCCAGATCAGCGCGTTCCTGCTGCGCCCGAACCCGTTGTCCTTCGGCCTCGGACAACAGGGTCCTGATTTCCGATTCCCGCGCATGGCTATCACGGAGGGCATCCCGGAGACGGACCACTTCGCCTTCGACCACCTTCAACTGCGCCGCGGTGGCGGGATCCACCGCGGGCGGCGCGTTGGTACGGCCGGCCTCGTCCGGTGGCCGCGGGGCCGAGACGGCGGCGAGACGGCGTTCAGCGGCCTTCAACTGGGCCTCCACTTCGGCGCGCTCGGCGCGCTCGGTGACCAGCGTCGCCTCCAACGCTTTCGCCGTCTCGAGCTGGCTGGTGAGCGCCGAAACCCGCGCCGTCAGGGTCTGGTTGTCCTGTTCCAAGCGGATGCGGACCGTTTTCTCGCGGGTGAGTTGGCCGACGATTTCCTCGGCCTTCGCCGCATTCCGACCCGCTTCCGCCCGGGCCACCGCGAGATCGGTCTGGAGCTTGTTCATCCGCACGATGGACTCCTCGGTCTGGTGCGACCGGATGTCGTCGAGCTGCTTCTCCAGCTTGGCCTTGTCGGCACCGAGCTGCTCGTTGACCCGGGTGACATCATCGAGTTTGGACTGTAGCTTGCCCAGGCGGGCGGTGAGATCGGCCACCTGGCGTCCGCGTTCGGTGTCGCTGCGCAATTCCGTCACCTGCGACTTCAGCGTGGCATTGTCGTTCTTCAATTGCCGGAGTTCACCGTCCTGAATCTTCTTCAACTGCGCCTCCAATTCGCCGCGCTCTTTCTGCAGCGCCGAGGCCGCCGTTTTCTGCGCGAACAACTGCCGGTTGGCCTCGTTGAGCGCGGCCTTGGCCTCTTCCGCCACCACGCGTTCCACCAGGTTTTTGCGATCGGCCTGTTGCTTCTCCAAATCGGTGATCAACACGCGATTGGTGGCCTGAAGTGCGGCGATCTTTTCCACCGCCTGCTGAAATTCATGCGGATCCACCGGAGCCGGTTGGGCGGTGAGCGCCTCGCGGAGCCGGGCTTCCAGCAGTTTTTTGTCCGATGAGAGACGGCCGATCTCGGCGTTGAGCGTGTTGAACTGCTCGATCACCTCGCCGGCCGGTGCCGGACCCGGATCGAGCCCGGGCGTGACCGGGACCGGTTCCGGCGTCGCCCGGGTGGGCGATTCGGGCAGGGCCGCCAGTTTCTCAGCCACGTAGCGCAGCCGGTAGTTCACCACCCGTTCGTTCCAGCTCGGATACCCACGCTGCAACTCCCGCAACCGCCGCTGGGCATTGCCGTAGGCTTCACGGGCGGTCGCCACCTGGCCGGTTTCCCGAAAGCTGTCGGCCTGCTGGATCAGGTTGTAGACGGCGATGAAATCATCATCCGCGCCCGCCCAGAGCCGGTCGGGCCACGCCGCCGGCAGGACGGCAGCCAGAAACAGGAAAAGGAAACGGCGCAACATGAGCCGGGATGATTACCGCGCCGGGCACCGCAGGCCAATGAAGATGACGCGCCCCGGGTCGGGTCGGGCACATCCTGACCCTTTCCCCGAACGCCGCGGGCCGGAGGCCGGTGAAATCAGCCGGCGGCGACGTTCGCCACGGCGGCGAGCAGACGCCGTTCGACCTCCTTCTGCCGGACGGGATCGGTGATCTTTTTCCGGCCCGGGTCGGTGACGTAAAAACTGTCAATGGCCGCGCCCTTCTCGGTCACGATCTTGGCCAGGGCGAGATCGAGACCCAGCTCATTGAAGGTGGAGGACAGGGCGAACAGGAGGCCAACCCGGTCCTCCGTTTCGACATCGATCACCGTCCGATCGGCGGAGGTGGTGTTGTCGAACCGGATCGTGGTTTCCAGGGATTCGCCACCCACGGAACGGTAGAGCGGGACGTAGCCGGCGGATCGGCGGAGAAACCGGGCCGGCTCGGCACCGCGAACGAGCACATCCGCCGCCAGTTTTTCAAAGCGTTCACGCACCGTGGAATCCGGCAGCGTCCCGGTCCGGGCATCGACCACAAAAAAGTCGTCGAGCACGATTCCATCGGATCGTGTGTAAATCTGGGCGGCGAGAATGTTAAGCCCCGCGGCGGCCAGCGCGCCGGTCAATTTGGCGAACAAGCCGATGCGATCCCAGGTGCAGACGTGGAGACCGGTGTAGCCACGGGCGGCCTGATCGGTCCAGTTAAGCACCGGATCCAGGGCGCGGTCGGCGACGGTCAACTGCAGATGCATGAACCGGTGGGCCAGGGTGAGATCGCGGGCGATGGCCTTCGGCGAATGGATCTGGAAATAGCGCGGTGGCAGACCGTCGAAGTGGGCATCGACCTCGTCGTCGCTGAAGGTTTTTGGCAGGAGTTCCCGCACTTCCGAACGAAGCTGTTCGCGCTGCTGCCGTTCGGCGCGGATGAATTCCTCGCCGCCCTGCAATGCCTCGCGGCTCTTCCGCCACAATTGCCACAACAGCGAATCCTTGAAGCCGTTCCACAGGGTGTCGCTGGTCCCCATCGAATCGGCAAAGGTGTGAAGGGTCAGCATGTCGAGTGTCGCCGTATTTTGAACCACGGCGGCAAATTGATGGATCACCGCCGGATCCTCGAGATCCCGGCGCTGGCTGATTTGAACCATCGTCAGGTGCTGCTCGATTAGAAGCTTGAGCACCGCGGTGTTGGGCCCATCCAGGCGCAGCCGGCGTGAGGCCCGGATAGCGAGGTCACCCCCGATGATTTCGTGGCGCCCTCCGGGAAACGCCTTGCCGGAATCATGCAGCAACAGGGCGAGATAGAGGACATAAGGCAGCTCCACCGCCCGGAACAGTTCCGCGTAGTGCTGGAACGGCGGGGTCGAGGCGTCCCAGACCCGGTCGAGTTTTTCGACGCAAACCAGCGTGTGTTCGTCGACGGCGTACTGGTGATAGAACTCGTGCTGGACGAGGTTGGTGAGCTTTCCGAACTCCGGCAGATACCGTCCCAGCAGTCCCACTTCGTGCATCGCTCGCAGGGTCGGGGCAACGTTGCCGCGCGCATTGAGGATTTCCAGGAAGGTGTCACGGACCTTTCCGTTGGCCAGGAATCCGCGGTCGACGACCCCCGAACTCACGGCCTGTCGCATCTGTTGGGCGAGGTCCGGATGGAGGGTCAATCCCCGCTGTTGCGCGTAGAGAAAGGCCCGCATGATCCGGTGCGGATCCTCCCGCAACAACGCCCGCGTCGGCGCCACCAACTGGGTTTCCTGGATCCGAAAGCCATCGACCTCATCCGCCGGGGCGGTTCGCGCCGTGCGACGGCCGATCAACCGGCGGATTCCCCTCGGCGGTGTCACGACGAGGGCCAGCCGCTGTTCGACGGTGCGGGTGATCAGGTAAAGGTTGCGGGTGTGGGTGTAGTAATCCCGCATGAACCGCTCGACCCGCTGGCGGGCGGACCCCTCGGAATAGCCCAATCCGGTGGCTACCGCCGGCTTCACCAGGGCGGTCAGGACATCCACCGGACGATGCGTGGCGTAGTGCAGTTCGTTGCGGGTTCGCAGGAGATAATCGTAGGCCTCCGCCAATTGTTTGCGCTCGGAGGAGCTGATCTGCTCGGCCTTCTGAAGTTCCTCCAGCGTGCGGACGCCCAGCTTGAAGGCGGTCATCCACAGGAGATTCTGGTAGTCCCGCAATCCGCCGCAGCCGTTCTTGATGTTGGGCTCCTGCATGGCGGCCGAGTTGCCGTGCTTGGCTCGTCGCGCCTCCTGGTCGGCAAGCCGTTGTGCAATGTATTCGTCCTCATGGCCCCGGATGCACTGGGTCTTGAACCGGTCCACCATCTGGGTGAACAACGCTTCATCACCGGCCAGCCACCGGGTCTCCAGGAGCGAGGTCTTCGATTGCATGTCGGTGTTCGCCACCGTGATGCAATCGTCCACCGTCCGGACCGCGTGACCCACCTTGAGGCCGATATCCCACAGGGTGTACAACAGGCCGCTGGTCCATTCCCCGAGGATGGCCTGGGACGCACGTTGCGGCCGCGCGCCGCCGGCATGCAGAAACATCAGGTCCACATCGCTGCAGGGATTCAGCTCCCCGCGCCCATATCCGCCGAAGGCCACCAGGGCCACGCGGGGTGGAGCCACGGCCGGGGGATAGGCGGCGCGGACCGCGTCATAGATGTGTCGGATCAGGACATCCATGACCGCCGCGCGGGCGCGGGCGACTTCCAATCCACCGGCCCCGCCACGGTGCAGGATCTTCAGGCGGTGCGATTCCTCCTTCAAAAAGGCCTTGTAGCGTGCCAGCTCTTCGGACGGCTTCCGGCCCGCGGGTAGCGGGAGGCGTTTCGCCGCATTGGCTTCGATTTTGGCAAGAAGTGCTTTCACGCGCGCCGCAAATTGAAGTGCGCCCCGGCCGGTTCAAAGGCAAATGTGCGGCCGCCCGCAACCTTGTTGCCCGATCGGTTTTGAAGGATCCTCAACCGGAATGCCCGAAATGACGGACGCCGATGCGGAATTGATGCTGCGCGTGAAGCGCGGCGACCGGCCGGCGTTCGATCTCCTCATGGAACGCTGGCGACAGCCGGTGATCCATTTTGTCTTCCGGACCCTGCCCGACGCCGATGAGGCCGAAGACCTCGCCCAAGCGGTGTTCGTCCAACTCTGGCGCACGGCCGGACGTTATCAACCCTCGGCCCGCTTCAGCACCTTCCTGTTCACCATCGCCAGAAATCTATGCCTGAACGAGTTGCGTCGAAGATCACGTCATCCAACCCAGTCGCTGGACTCGCCCGGATCCGATGAGGAAGGCCCGTCGGAACGGCAGTTTCCCGATATCCGCCAGGTGCCCGCGGATATCGCCTCTCAGCACGGGGAATTGACCGCCAAGGTCGACGAGGCGTTGGCGGATCTCCCGGAAAAGCAACGCACCGCGTTGAGCCTCTGCCGGGATGGTGAACTGAGTTACGAAGAGATCGCCGATGTTCTCGGAACGTCCCTTCAGGCGACCAAATCGCTGATTCACCGGGCTCGCGAGACCCTGAAGGCTCGATTGAAGCCGTATCTCAAGACCGGGCAATGGGGGGAGACCGATCCACAGCCCAAAACCCGGCGTCCGGAATGAATCCGCCATCCAACCCCGTGAGGCTCCACGCACTTCCCGGCGCGCAACTTTCCAAGGCGTGTGGTTTTGAATGGAGGCAACGATGAAGACTCCGGATCCTTCCCCGGACTGGCTCGACCAGGTCCAGAGCGGTCGCCCAACCGGCGAACAGGCGGCTGCGTTGCGGCGGCAATTGGCCGGTCGCCCGAGGGAGGCGGCCCGATTGGAAGAGGAACTGGCGCTGAACGCCGCTCTCGAGCTTCGTCCGCCGCCCCGCGCTTCGAGTAACTTTTCCAGCCGCGTGTGGGCGGAAATCGATCGATCCCCCGCACTGACCCGCCGTTCCCGCTGGGCGTTGTTCTGGGTGTGGATTCAGGGGTATCGGCCCACCAACGAGATCGCCGTGGCCACCGTGCTGCTCGCCGTGACGCTGGGCTGGACCCAACTGCGAACCCATCAGCAAAGGGCGCTGGCTGTCAACCTGGCAGAGGTCTCCCGCACGACGCCGGATGTGGACGTCCTGCGCGATTTCGAATCAATCCGGGCACTGGCAGTGACACCCGAACCCGGCGACCTGGCGTTGATCGCCGCCTTGGACAGCACATCGGCGGCTCATTGAACCCAAATGCCATGCGTCCCCGGCACTCCAGTTCACCCGCATCGATCCTCGGTGTGGTGGCGGTTTGCCTGACGCTCCAGTTGGCGGCGGAAGGCCCTCCGTTACCCCCGGCGGCAAAATCGCCGGTTGATCTATTCCGCGAATTGCTGGCCGCGGATCCGGTGCGCCGGACGGAATTGCTCGCCGGAAGACCCGCTGCGGCCCGTGAACTGATCGAGACCAAACTGAGGGAATTCGAATCCCTCGGCGGTGAAGTTGAAATCCGCCTTCGGATTGCCCAGTTACAGTTCTTCCTTTCGCCCCTGTTGCGTGCCCAACCCGATCAGCGGGCGTCGCTCCTGCAGCGGGCACCGGCCGAGGACCGCGAGATGCTGGAGGAACGGTTGAAAACCTGGGACGGACTCTCCACGGACCTTCGACGCGACATTTTGGACAGCGAACGTTCGCTCAAGTATTTCATCCGGCAGGAGGCCGCGGATCCAAAACAGCTGGCCACTGCCCTCGATCGCGCACCGGTGCCGGCCCGGGGGGAAATCGAGGCCCAATTCGCCCGGTGGCGGGCGTTCTCCCCGGAAGAACGGGCCCGGAAAACGGCCCAGTTCCAGCGCTTTTTCGGCCTGAGCGAGGCTGAACGCGACCGGACCCTCAGCCGTTTGCCCGACGCAGAACGTCGCCAGATGGAGCATTCACTGGAGCGCTTTGCCGGTCTTCCCCAGGAACAACGCGAACAATGTCTTCGGGCGTTTCGGAAGATCGCGGATCTCAGTGACGCCGAGCGGAGCGAATTCCTGATCAACGCCGCCAAATGGCAGGCGATGTCCGCTTCGGAACGCACCGCCTGGCGCAAAGTGGTGCAGCGCGTCTCCGGTCCGCCGATGCCCCCGCCCCGGCTTCCAGTCGCGATTCCCCGCGGCATCAACACCGCGGTGGCGACCAATTCTGCCGCCCAGTAATCCGGACGGCGTTCGCAACGGGACCTCGACGACGCTTCAAGCAATGCCGAGTCCCGACCGCGAAACTCATTGGAGTTCGTCAAAAACCTTCCTCGATTCAAAAATCGGGTTGGCCGCCACCCGGCCACCGGGGCAAGCTGGCGCACTCCATGAAATTGATCCGCATTCTCCTGCTGGCGCTGCTCACCGGACTGGCCGTCCAGGCCGCCGATAAATCAGTGATCCTCATCGCGGGGACCCCGAGCCACGGCAAGGCGGAACACGAATTCCGTGCCGGTTGCCTGTTGCTGGCCGAGTGCTTTAAGGGCGTGCCAGGCCTCCACATCACCGTGGTCAGCAACGGCTGGCCGGCAGACGTCGCGATCCTCCGTTCCGCCGACGCCATCGTGATTTATTGCGACGGCGGCGACGGGCATCCAGCCATCCGACCCGACCGGCTCAAGCTCCTCGATGAACTCGCGGCGCGCGGCGTCGGTATCGGCACCGCCCACTACGGGGTCGAAGTGCCCGCCGGTGATCCGGGATTCGCGATGCTGCGCTGGACCGGTGGTTATTTTGAAAAGTTCTGGAGCATCAACCCCACCTGGACCGCCGAGCTCAAGGATCTCCCGAAACACCCGGTGACCCAGGGCGTGAAACCATTCCGGATCCATGACGAATGGTATTATCACATGCGGTTCACGCCCGATCTTCAGGGCGTTACTCCGATCCTCAGCGCGGTCGCTCCCCAGAATACCGTCGGTGGCAATGGCCCACACAGCGGCAATCCCCACGTCCGCGCTGAAGTTGCCAAGGGCGTTCCCCAGCATCTGATGTGGGTGTTCGATCGACCGGGCGGCGGACGCGGATTCGGCTTTACCGGTGGCCATTATCACAAGAACTGGGCCGACCCCGATTTCCGGAAACTCGTCCTGAACGCCATCGTCTGGATCGCCGGTGCCGATGTGCCGGCGGACGGAATCGAATCCTCCGTCACCGAGGAACAATTGAAGCTCAATCTCGACCCGAAATAGTCCCCGCCCGCTTTGGCCATGAACTTTTCCAAACTCCTCCTGTTGTCGCTCACCGCAGCGACGCCCCTCCTTCACACGCGAGCCGACGCCGATCGCGCCGGTGCTGCTGCCGCCGCGGAACAGATGAAGCAGATCCGCGTCGCCGACGGACTCGAAGCCGGACTCTTCGCGCTCGAACCGATGGTGGTGAATCCCGCCGACATGGACGTGGATCATCGCGGCCGCGTATGGGTTACCGAAGGCGCCAACTACCGTTCGACCTTCCAGAAATGGGGCATCCAACGGCCGGGCGGTGATCGCATCGTCATCCTCGAGGACACCAACGGCGACGGCGTGGCCGACAAGGGAACGACGTTTTATCAGGATCTCTCGGTCAATGCCGCGCTGGGAATCTGCGTGCTCGGCAACCGGGTCATCGTTTCGAGCGCCCCGTATGTCTTCATCCTCACCGACACCGATGGCGATGGCATTGCCGACAAGCGGGAGTTGATGTTCACGACCGATCCCAAACAGGCGGATCATGATCACGCCGTTCACGCCTTCGTTTTCGGCCCGGACGGAAAACTCTATTTCAACTTCGGCAATGCCGGCGGTGTCCTGCGCCGGCCCAAGGGCGGCACTCACGAAGTCGCGCTGCACGGGAAGCTCTCCGCCGAGGAGATCACCGGCGGTGACATCGTGCAGGATGCCGACGGTAACGAGGTGAAGGACGGCGGTCATCCCTACCGGCAGGGCATGGCCTTCCGATGCAATCCCGATGGCAGCAACGTCGAGGTGCTGGGTCACAATTTTCGCAACAATTACGAACTCGCCGTCGATGCCTTCGGCACGGTCTGGCAGTCGGACAATGACGATGACGGCAACCGTGGCGTGCGGATCAACTACGTCATGGAAGGCGGCAACTACGGGTACACCGACGAAATGACCGGTGCTGGTTGGGGCCAGAAACGGACTGGCTGGGAGGACGAGATTCCCCGTCGGCACTGGCATCTCAACGACCCCGGCGTCGTCCCCAACCTTCTCCAAACCGGAGCCGGCGCACCCACCGGCATCGCCATCTACGAAGGAACCCTGCTGCCCGCGCCGTTCCGCAATCAGATCATCCACTGCGACCCGGGCCAGCGGGTGGTTCGCGCCTATCCAGTGACCCGCGACGGCGCGGGATATGCCGCCACCATCGCTCCGCTGTTGTGGAGCGAGGATTCGTGGTTCCGCCCTTCCGATCTGGCTGTTGCACCGGATGGATCGGTATTCGTTTGCGACTGGAACGACTCCGGCGTCGGCGGGCACTACATGGCCGACCAGAAGCTCGAAACCATGACCGGCCGCGTCTATCGGGTCGCACCGAAGGGTCACAAGCCCGTCGTTCCAACACTCGATCTGAAAACCGCCCGCGGTGCGGTCGAGGCCCTTCAATCACCGAATCACGAAACGCGATTCCTCGCCTGGACTGCACTTCACAGCCTTGGTCGCAAAGCGGAACCGGAATTGAAGCGCCTGTGGAACTCCAAGATCGCCACTTCGCGGATGCGGGCGCGGGCTCTTCATTTGCTGGCACGCATCGATGGATTGGAATCCACCTACGTCACCGCCGCACTGCATGATGCAGATCCCGACCTCCGCATCGCCGGACTTCGGATCGGTCGCGAACGCAAGCTGGACATCCTCACCCTCGTTCGGCCGCTGGTGAATGATCCCAGCGCGCAGGTCCGGCGCGAAGTCGCGCTGGCCTTGCGCCATCAAACGGCTTCGGCAATTCCCGCCGCGTGGGCCAGCCTCGCCCGGCAGCACGACGGTCACGATCGCTGGTACCTGGAGGCCCTCGGCATTTCGGCGGATCACCAATGGGATGCCTTCCTGGGCGCTTATCTGGACGCCGTCGGCACCGAGTGGAACACGCCCGCCGGCCGGGACATCGTCTGGCGTTCACGCGCCAAGAAGACTCCGGAGTTGCTGGTGAAATTGATCAACGATCCCGCCACCCCGGAAGCCGCAAAACCGCGCTATCTGCGGGCCTTTGATTTCCTGTCCGGTCCGGAAAAAGACGCCGCGCTGCTCGAATTGCTGGGTGGGGTGAAATAGGACCGATGGGTGGAAAGCTCCCTGCCCGCGCGCGATGCTTGAACCGCGCGGGCTTCAGGCTAGGTTCGCGACGACGATGCCGCTCTTCCAGATCATCTTCAATCCCACCAGCGCCGCCGAACTCGCGCGGATGCCCAAGGATCTTCAACTCCACATCCTCGGACAGTTCCGCGGTCTTCCCAAGGAATTGCTGGAGGAGGAGGGGTTGTTCGGTCAGTTGACCCGGCAGGGACGGACGCTCACCCGGTATCGTCTCGGAGAATACCGGGTGTATTTCGAGCGGCATCCGCTCGGCGTCGTGGTCCACCGCATTCTCAACCGGCATACCCTCAAGGATTTCCTGTTCCGCTCCAAACTGGACGAGGACGAGAATCTGCAGGCCAATCCCAAATTCTGGGAATTGATCGGACAGGCCCGCAGCAAACCCGCGCAGCCGGCCTGACGCGGCATCGCCACTCGGATCGCAAAATGGACTCTTCCGTCCCTCCTCCGCTGATGCCACCGGCGCTGGAGTTGCGGAATGTCACCAAAACCTACGGGGCCTTCACCGCGGTCGACGACCTATCGCTGACGGTTCCGCACGGATGCATCTGCGGATTTCTCGGACCCAACGGTGCCGGGAAAACGACCACGCTGCGCATGATCCTCGAGATCATCCGGCCAACGCAGGGAACGATCTCCATTCTTGGTTCTCCGTCCGCCCTCGCGATCCGCAATCGCATCGGCTATCTGCCCGAGGAAAAAGGGCTCTACAAAAAGATGAAGGCGTGGTCGGTGATCGCCTACTTCGCCACGCTGAAGGGTCTGAGCCGTCGAATGGCGCGGGAGCGGGCCTTTCAATTGTTGGAGCGGTACGGGTTGAAGGATTTTGCCGAGGCACGCACGGAAGCCCTGTCCAAGGGCATGGGACAAAAGGTTCAGGTCCTCGCCGCCATCGCCCACGATCCGGAGTTCGTCATTCTCGATGAACCCTTCTCAGGTCTCGATCCGGTGAACCAGACCGTGATGGAAGACATTATCACCGATCTCCGCCAACGCGGTCGAACGGTGATCTTTTCCACACACGTCATGGCCCACGCGGAGCGGTTGTGCGATCGGCTCGCCATCATCGCCCGCGGTCGGAAGCTTTTCGACGGAACTCCCGAGGAAGCCCGGCGTTCTCTCCCCTGCCGGGTCCGGTTGCAGTCCGCCGATTCCATCGTGCGACTCCAGGGCCTTCCCGAGGTGGCCTCGATGATTTCGGCCGGCGAAGGTCGTTGGGACATTGAACTCACCGATGGTGCGAATCCGCAGGCAGTACTGGAAGCTTGCTTCACCGCTGGCATCCGGCTCAGCAGTTTTCAATTCACCGAACCGACGCTGCACGATGTCTTCGTGAAGCAGGTGGGTTCGGATGCGAAGGAGGCCACGTTCCGATGAAGATCGCGCTCCTCATCGCCTGGCGTGAGTACGCAGAGAACGCCCGCACCAAGGGCTTTTGGTTCAGCCTGTTTCTGTTCCCGGCCATCCTCGTCCTCAGCATCCAGGTTCCCATCCTGCTGGAGAAAAAGGGAACGCCCACGCGGCATTTCGTATTGGTGGACGCCAGCGGCAGCTTCGAGCCGCTTATCGTGCAGGCCATCGCTGATCAGGACACCCGGCGCGCAGACGAAGCCCTCCGCGAATTCGCCCGTGGAAAAAACGTGCCGGAACCGCTGTCCCGTTTCGTCAAAACCAATCGCGAACTCGATCTCGCCGGTTGGAAGAAGGATGCCGGCGCCGCTTATCTGCAAGTCCCGGGATTCAAGCCGCCCAATCCCAAGTTCAAGCGCATTCCGCTTCCGTCGGGCGTTCCCGCAAAGGGTTCACTCGACACCGTCGCCCAGGACCTTCGCCCCTGGCTCCGCGATGATCGAAAACTTCCGGTGGATGGCGTCGATCGCGAACTGTTCGCCGCCGTTTTGGTGCCGGACGATCTCGAACAACTGGCCCGCAGCAGCGCCGCTTCCGCGGAATCTGTCGCCGGATCAAAACCGGCCGGCATCCAGTATTGGTCGGGGAATCTCGCCGACACCGCGCTGCTCGATCTGGTCGAATCCACAATCAATGCCGAACTCCGCCGACGCGAATATGTGGCACGCGGATTGGACCCGGCGGCCATCCGAACGATCGAGAAAAGTCGCGCACCGGTGACCAGCCTCAACCCCAAGAAAGCCTCGGGCACGGAACAGGTCGGCATGTCCGATCGCATCCGCCAATGGCTGCCCAGCCTGTTTGTGTATCTGTTGTGGGTCGCCATTTTCGCGATTTCCCAAATGCTACTCACCAGCGTCATCGAGGAAAAATCCAACCGGATCATCGAAGTGCTGCTGTCCTCGGTCACGCCAGGGGAATTGATGATCGGCAAACTTCTCGGAATCGCCGCCGTCGGGCTCACCATGTTGAGCGCCTGGATCTTCGCCTTTGTCGGCATCGTTCTGTGGAAGGCGGCCGGGATCTCGCCGGCCGAAGCCGCATCCGCCGGCGGCATGGCGCAAGTGCCCGGTGATCTCGCCGGCATCATCCGCACCACCTGGTTGATCCCCGCCTTCGCGCTGTATTTCCTGCTCGGCTATCTTCAGTACGCCGGCCTGATCCTCGCGCTGGGGAGCACGTGCAACACGTTGAAGGAAGCCCAGAATTTCATGGGCGTGATCGTCCTCTTCCTGATGGTGCCGTTGTTCACCCTTACCTACATCCCGCGCGATCCGAACGGACCGCTCGCCACGCTGTTGTCGTGGATCCCGCTCTACACGCCGTTCGTGATGATGAACCGGGTGACGGCGGATCCACCGCTGCGCGATGTCATCGGCACGCTGGTTCTGTTGATCGCCTTCACCAGCCTCGTGCTGTGGGGCTCCGGGCGCATCTTCCGCGCCGGCATCCTCCGGACCGGTCAACCGCCCCGGTTGTTGGAGTTGCTGAAGTGGCTCCGGAATCGCTGACGGCGCAACACGGTCCGATCGACAGGGATCGTTTATCGTGCCCGCGGATGATGTCTGCGGTGCAATTCCTGGAGCCGTTCCTGCGCCACGTGGGTGTAGATCTCGGTGGTGCTGATGCTCGCGTGGCCGAGCAATTCCTGAATCACCCGAAGATCGGCGCCGTGTTCCATCAAATGGGTGGCGAAGCTGTGTCGCAACATGTGGGGCGTGATGTTCCGGGTGATGCCGTGACGCTGCACCCAATTGCGGATGCGCAGCCACAGCGTCACCGGCGCGAAGGTGGTTCCACGGCGGGTCAGAAAAACCGTGGCCGGTGAGCGGGGTCGAACCAGGGTCGAACGCACCGCGAGATACCGTTCGATCGCGGTGATCGCCCGTTGGCCGACCGGAACCACCCGTTCCTTGTTGCCCTTGCCGATCACCGAAATGAAGCCCGCCTCCAGATGCAATTGTTCGAGTCGCAGGTTCCGAAGCTCGGCGAGACGCAGCCCACTCGCGTAGGCCAACTCCAACACCGCATGATCGCACAAAACATCGGGCGTCGGTTCCGTTTCGGGTCCGGGCGGCACCAGAAGCCGTTCAATTTCGTCCTCGCTCAGAGCCTTCGGCAACGTCTTCCAACGCCGCGGCAACGCCAGATTCTCGGTGGGATTGATCACCACCCAGCCTTCATCCAGCGCGTAACGAAAAAAGGCCCGCAACGCCGCCACCTGCAAGTACACGCTGGCGGTACTGAGCTTTCCTGAATCCGCACCAGCCCGTTTCCCGAGTTTGACCGAAGCCGGTTCCGGCTCTGATTCGGGTTCAGCCCGTTTCTGGCGTCGGCCCAATCCACCCGGGACCTCGGCGCGGGTGCGATTCCGGCAATGATCGAGATAATCCGAGAGATTCCGAAACGTCACCTCCCGCCAGGTTGGAATGCCCTGCTGCGCGGCCCAGTCGACGAACTGCCCCAGTTGATGAGCGTACGTGCGACGGGTGTGTTCCGCCTGTCCCCGCTCCAATCGGAGATGGGTGAGGAAATCCTCAAGAAGCGGTTGAAGCCTGGAATCCACGTCACCCGGATGGAGCGGCAACCCGCCATCGTTGGGGAGAAAAAACAGAGGAGTCACAGAGGGACAGTCCACCGTCCTCCCACCACGGCAATAGCCCAGGACTTCAGGCCTGGGTTTTGAACCCACTCCTCACGCAAGTCCCGGCAGGGACGACAGAATCTTTCGCCCCTGCCGGGGCTGGTCCGGTGTGACGCAGGTTTACCCCGGCCTGAAGGCCAGGGCTTTTTCCTGGGATCAATCCCTGGAGGGCGAGGTTCCACCCGCGCCCTAATCCATCGCGAACCGGGCGGGGAGGATCGACCCGTGCTGCAACCTGCGAATAGCGGCCACCTTTAGCGCAACACGGACGTAGATGGGGCTCGTGTGGAAACGAGCCCTCCAATGTTGGCGAGCACCGGTGGTATTGTTCGACGCCCGATCTGCGCGGCTTGATCTTTTGACATAAAGCTGGAAAACCAGCAATATGTGCCAGTGAAGACAACCTTGGATTTGCCCAACGACCTGGTCCGGGAGGTCAAGCTTCGGGCCGTGAATGAAGAGAAGAAGCTGAAGGACGTGATTTCTGAGCTCCTTCGCCGCGGGCTGGGACAGGGCCCGACCGTCCCCACTGCGGACTTGGGCCGACGTGGCCAGGTCGGGATTCCGCTTTTTCCGTCCAAGAAAGATGCGCCTGCCGCCCGAAGGTCCGTGCGATCCCTCATCACAGCAGAGTACGAAACCCTGACCCGGGAAGATCTTGAGCGCCACCGCCCGTCTGCTTGATACCGGAGTCTGGATTGCGCTGGCCTTCGGCAGCCATCCCGGACATCGCGTCGCGAAAAAGCTGTTCGGCTCGGCCGATTCGCTCCATCCGCTGGCCTTCTGCAGGGCCACCCAGCTGAGCTTCTTGCGCCTGCTGACCACCCCGGCGATCCAAACGCTGTACGGCGCGAATGGGATCACCAACGAACAGGCATGGTCCAAAAGCCAGGAATTGCTCGCCCTGCCGCAGATCATCTGGCTCACCGAACCGATGGCGTTGGAGGCCGACTGGAAACGGTGCGGCGGCCTGCTCACCGTTTCACCGAAGGTTTGGATGGATGCCTATCTCGCCGCCTTTGCCATTGCCGGGCGCTTCGAGTTGGTGACCTTGGATCGCGACTTCACCCAATTTACTGCGCACGGTTTGAAACTGAACCTCCTCAAGACCGGTCCGGCGCGGATTCAGTGAACACCTCCGCGAAGGCAATGAATTCGCGACCCGGATCTGTCCGTTGCCTTGGAGGGCTCGCTTCCACCCGCGCCCCAATCCATCGTGAACCGTGCGCGAGGATCAATCCGTGTTGCAACCCGCGAACGGCTGCCACGTCGCGCGCAATTCGGACGTAGATGGGGCTCGTGTGGAAGCGAGCCCTCCAATGGCGGTGACGACAACAACCCGAGACCTTCAGGCTATGGGTTTACCGGTCGCCCGCCTGCACCCATGCCTCATTGAAATGGGCGTGGCGGATGGAAGAGCCACCGGGCACGCCCTGGACGCTGTAGGTGGCGTGGATGGATCCATCGCGGGTCTGCAGGAGACTCGGGTAGCTGAAGGATCCCTTGCCGACCGGTTCCTGTTCGAGATGCCGTTTCACCGGCCAGGTATGACCTTCGTCGGTGCTGCGCCATACCGCGAGTGAATGACGTCCATTCTCGGTGTCGTTGCCGATGAACAACCACGCGCCGTTGCGGAGTGCCACCGCTTCCACACCGGAACCCGGATTGGGAAGGTCGCTATCCACGACCGGTGACCACGTTTCACCGCGGTCCCGGGATTCCGCGGTCATCACGCGCTTCGGCGGCGGACCGTTGTCGCGCATCCAGGCCACCAGGGTTCCATCGCGCCGCACCGTCAGGCTGGGCTGGATGTTTCCCCCGCCGATCAAGGGTTCGCTGCAGCGCCACGTTTCCCCGCCGTCATCGGAAAGGCCGATCAACGAGAACGAGAATCCATCGTGATACAGCGGCAGGAGAATGCGGTGTCCGAGCAGGGTGGGATGCGCGCGCGGCATCCAGCCGAGTCGATTGTAGAGCTCATTGGTCGCGTTCCGTTGCATGACCCCGAGGTATTCATCAACCTCACGGTGCATCTTTTCCGACCATTTGGCCGCTGCGGCGGCCGCGGTGAGCCGGGGCACAGCGTTGGATACCGTGGTGGTAAACGAAGCGCCCGGGGTCAGGTGCACCACGCCTTCCTTGTCCCAACGGGGCGCACCGGAACCTTCCCAAGCGTCGCTGCGATGGAACTTGAGCAACGCACTTTCCCAAGTGTGGGCGAGAATGGTGGTGTGGAAGAGCCAGAGGCGGTTTCGATCGTCGATCAGGAAGCACGGGTTGCAATCGGGATAGCCCGGGGTGTCGGCGAGGAGAAATCGTGGCGTCCACCGGGAACTGCCCCGCGAGAGGCGCGCGCCCTCGACGCGAACGTCATCCGCCGTACGTTCACCTGATCCGTGAAACCAACACACCAGCAGATCGCCATGCCGGGTTTCAACAATGCAGGAGGCGTGGTTATGCCAGGGCTCGGGCGGGAACAGGAGCTCGGCGCGGTGGAACGGCGCTTCGGATCCTGCGAAAGCACGGATTACGTTGGCCAGAAGGCCCAGGATGAACAACAGGCGAAGTGACATGGGCGGAACGTAAAAAGGGTTGAAAAGATGAAGAGTTAAAGAGGCTGGAAAGCGCGCGGCATCGCCCTCTTTAACTTTTCAACCCATCAACTTTTTAACCCCATCACCACTCCTACCGAATCAACTGCTTCTCCAGATACCCCACGGCTTGCCGCACCGTCGCGTCCACTTCCATGCGGTCTTTCACGGCCCGGCAGGCGTGCAGCACGGTTCCGTGGTCGCGGCCGCCGAAGGCATCGCCGATGGCGCTCAGGCTGGACTCGGTCAACTGGCGGGAAAGGAACATCGCCACCTGGCGGGGGAAGGCGATGTTTTCGGGGCGACGCTTGCTGGTCATGTCGGCCAGCCGGATATCGTAATGCTCCGCCACCTTCTTCTGGATGAAATCGATGGTGACCGACTGGCGACCCTCTTCCTGAAGGATTTCACGGAGGAGCGTCTCCACTGTTTCGAGCTTCAACGGCCGGCCAGTGAGCTGGGCGTAGGCGGCGACGCGGGTGAAGGCGCCTTCGAGCCGGCGGATGTTGGTCCGGATATGTTCCGCGAGGAAGTTGGTGATCTCCGGCGGGAGGGCGTAGCCGAAGGCCTGTTCCTTTTTGCGAAGGATGGCGAGGCGGGTTTCGACATCGGGCGCCTGAACATCGGCAGTCTGGCCCCATTCGAAACGGGAAACGAGGCGCTGCTCGAGTCCCTGGATCTCGTTGGCCGGGCGGTCGCAGGTCAGGACGATCTGACGGCGGTTTTCGTGGAGCGCGTTGAAAGTGTGGAAGAATTCCTCCTGAATCCGTTCCTTGCCGGCGAGGAACTGGATGTCGTCGACCAGCAATACATCCCCCTGCCGGTATTTCCGGCGGAACCGGGCCAGCGAATTGTTCTGGAGAGCGTCGATGAACTCGTTGGTGAACTTCTCGCAGCTCAGGTAGGAAATCTTGGCCTGCCGTTTGTTGGCGAGGATTTGGTGGCCGATGGCGTGGAGGAGATGGGTCTTCCCGAGACCCACACCGCCGAAGAGGAACAACGGATTGAACGCCTTGCCGGGGTTCTGCGAAACGGCGACCGAGGCGCTATGGGCGAACTCGTTGTTGCTGCCCACCACGAAGGTCGAAAACGTGTAGTTCGGGTTGAGCAACAATTCTCCGCCGGCACCGCGGTGGTTGGACGGCGCGGGCGCGGGCTCGACGGGCTCCTCCGCCATCGCGTCGGGAGTTTCCCGCAACGTTGCCGCGGCGACGGGTGCACCCACCACGAACGCCACCTGCATCGGCTTGACCGCCGCGCGACTGACGACCGACCGCAGCAGATCGAGGTAATTATCCTTCAGCCACATTTCGCAGAACTCATCCGCGACCTCCAGCGTCAGCGTCTCGCCCTTGAGCGCGTGCGGCCGGATGGGTGAAAACCACAGGGAATAAATCTCATTCTTGAGCATTCCTCGCAGGCTCTCCTGCGCGACCGACCAGAGGACTTGTGCAGCAGCGGACATGATGAAGGCGTTAGCGGCGAAAGATCAGTAAAGACAAGGTTTATTCACCCCCGCGGAGTCACGGGGTTGTAACGTCGCACAATGGAGCAGGTTGCACATCGGAAAATCCGGGTTTCTTCAACAATTCCACCAACACACTCCCCCTCGGGATCAGGATTCCAATCTTCATAATGTGTTGTTTTATAGTTAGTTGCAACAAACCCGACTTCGACTCCTGCGGACACGCCTTCCAAACACGGAAAACAGGGAGGGCGTGACGACGGGTGGGGTTTTAGGCAACCGCGGCGCGGCAAACTAGACGAAACTATTAAGTCTTGTTCCCAAGTTGTTCACATCCGGAAAAAGGCCCGGTTTTTGGCCCTTTTTTGAGATTTGAAGCCGGCCGCGCCGCAGCGACCAGCCGACCGCGGATGGATTACAGTTGGAAGCGTTCCGGGAGTAAAACTCCGGAGGGCTCAAACCGCGGCGTCGCCGCGTTCGTCGGTGCGGATCCGGATGGCGTCCTCGATGGGAAGAACGAAGATCTTGCCGTCACCGATCTTGCCGGTCTTCGCCGCTCCGATGATGGCCGCGACAGCGCGATCCGCTACATCGTCCGCCACCACGAGATCGATTTTGATCTTGGGAAGAAAATCCACGGTGTATTCGCTGCCGCGGTAGATCTCGGTGTGCCCCTTCTGGCGACCGAACCCCTTCACTTCGGTCACGGTCATTCCTTCGATGCCGGCCGTGTGGAGGGCGTCCTTCACTTCTTCGAGTTTAAAGGGTTTGATGATGGCTTCGATTTTTTTCATGGGGAGGCAGAGAGAACCCGACCGTTCTAGTCGGCCGCCGGAGTGAAGTAAACCGGGTTCCTGCAAAATGTCGGGCCTGCCGCCGCGAACGCCGAAGACCCGGACGCTTGCCACTGGGTGCGGCGTGTGGAAGGTTCCGCGTCCGCGCTATGGCTCACGTTAAATTGCACATTCCCGGTCCGGTCGAAGTCAGCCCCAAGACCTTTGCGGCCCTCGCTTCGCCGATGATCGGTCACCGTGGACAGGGATTCAAAGATCTCTACGCCGGCATCCAGCCGCGTCTGCAGGCCTTGCTCTCCAGCCGTCAGCTCGTCTATCTCAGCACCTCCTCGGCCTGGGGGGTGATGGAAGGGGCGATCCGGAATCTGGTGACCAAAAAGGTCCTGAACTGCATGTGTGGTGCCTTTTCCGACAAGTGGCTCGATGTGTCGAAGCGCTGCGGCAAGGCGGCCGAGGCGCTCCAAGTTCCCTGGGGTTCACCTATTCGCGCCGAACAGGTCGATGCCAAGCTGGCAACCGGTCAGTTCGACGCACTCACGCTGATTCACAACGAAACCAGCACGGGAACGATGAGCCCGCTGGCGGAAATCGCCGCGCTCAAGCGCAAGTATCCCGACGTGATGTTCATCGTGGATGCCGTTTCTTCGATGACGGCCGTTCCCCTGAACTTCGATGAACTGGGGATCGACGTCCTCCTCGCCGGCACCCAGAAGGCCTTCGCGCTGCCCCCCGGCCTGGCCGTCTTCGTCTGCTCCCCCGCCGCGCTGGCCAAGGCGGCAACGGTGGCGGACCGCGGCTACTACTTCGATTTCGTCGAGTTCGAGAAGAACGCGAAGGAGAACATGACGCCCAGCACGCCGAGCATTCCCCACGTGTACGCGCTCGCGTCGAAACTGGAGGAATTCTTCGCCGAAGGCCTGGAACAACGGTACGCGCGCCAGCGGCAGACCAATCAGCAGACCCGGGACTGGGCCGCCCGCCACGGATTCACGCTCTACCCCGAGGCTGGTTTCGAGTCGATCACCTTGACCTGCGTGAACAATGGTGCGCGCCCCGGCGGCCGCACGATCGATGTGGCCAAGCTCCAGAAGCTGGCCAAGGAGCGCGGCTTCCTGATCGACGGCGGCTACGGTAAGATCAAGGGAACGACGTTCCGCATCTCCAACATGGGCGACGAAACCCCGGAAACGATGTCGACCCTGTTCGCCGCCCTCGACGACTCGATGCAGAAACTCTGACCCCTTTCCAGGTTCCACGTGTCCGAACCCGCCCTCAAACCGATCGCCGCGGAGGAACTCGTCCGCCGCGCGTCCGCGGTCATCCAGTCCGCCAAGTTTCCCCAACTGGCCACCATCGATGGTCTGCAACCGCGCCTGCGCCCGGTTTCGCCGGTGAAGACCGACGGATTCACCATCTACGTCGCCAATCTCCGGCGGTACGGAAAGACTGCCGAAATCGCCGCCAACCCCAACGTCGAACTCTGCTACGTCGACGAGAAGCACAACCAGGTCCGCATCACCGGCGTCGCCGAAGTGGTCGTCGTGAGGGCTACGCTGGAGGCGATCTGGTCCACCAACCCCCTGCTTCGTCGCTACCTCGGTTCGATCGACAACCCGGATCTCCTCGTCTATTGCATCCGACCCAACCGGGTCCGTTACATGGAGGAATGGGCGCTCGAATACTACGAGGTCCCTCTCCAGTAACGAGGGTTGGGCCGCATTGCCGCGCGACCCCAATTCGGCTTCAACCGGAGGAGGTGAACTCCGCCCGAAACTCTTCCGGTTGGCGGTACACTCAATTTCAGGTGTTGCTGATCGCAATTTTTAGCTACACCAAGGGCGTCAACCACCCATTCGGTGGCGTTTCGTGGGAATTTATACCGATTTCTGAGGAACGCTCCCGGGTCCGAGCACGGCTCATCGTGTCCGGACCGCCGCCCTTCAATGAATTTGCCAGCGGCCCTTTGCCGCACGGCCGGACGTGTCCATCCGGAATCGACCTGGGGCGATCTCTTCGCCCGGATGAAGTACTGTGTCCGGGCGTTGCTGACACCTGCCTCGACGGCCCGCTGGTTCCGCCAACTGGAATCGCCGGCGCTTTCCCCAGTCGCCGGTGCGCACCCCCGCATTTTCAGCAAGCTCCAGCGCCCCTATCTGCACCGCCGGCTCGGACTCCGCGCCCGGCTGGCCGTGTTGACCGAACACTATTCATTCCTCACCCAGCGGATGGACGAATCGTTGCGGCGGGCGGTGTTCTCCGCCGAGGGCCATCTGCTCGCGGCGCTTCCAACCTCCGAACCCGGCCGCTATTCGCTCCGACTGCACTACCTCGACCAATTCGAAAAGGAAGGGGATCTGACCGTTGTCCTGTTCGACGCGAGCCAGGACCTGGCGGCCTTCACCCTCACCTTCACCGTCGCCCGCTGGTCTGAAGGCCACAGCGAATTGTTTATCGGGGGATTGCAGGGACGGAAAGGAGCGAACGATCGCGAGGACGTGGTCCAGTTGACCCGGTCGTTGCATGGCCTCCGTCCCAAGGCGCTCCTCCTGTTTGCGATTCAGCGGTTGGCCCAATGCTGGGGCATCGACCACCTCCGCGCCGTCGGCGATTCCGAACACATCTACCGGCATTTTCGCAAACGCCGGGATATTCGCGCCAGTTACGACACCTTCTGGGAAGAGAGCCAGGGGGTTCGCGATACCGACGGGAATTATTCGCTCCCCGAACGCCCCACGGTTCGCCGGATGGATGAACTGCCCGCCAACAAGCGTTCCCTCTATCGTCGTCGCTACGCCATGCTGGAGGAATTGGGCAGCACCATTGCCGGACAACTCCGAACGCCTGAATCCATCGTCACGCGACCCCACAAACGGGTCACCGATGCGCATGCCAGCGGTACGACCCGCTCGGTATCGGCGACCAGCGCCGAACCCGGACTGCTGCCGACGCCGACGGTTTGAGGGTTTGATCCTTCGGCGGGGCTATTTCAATTCCCAGCGTTCGCCAAAGAACCCCGCGGCGGCAATGCCACCCGGCGTCCGCGCCGTTGCCGGCTGACTGACGTCGATGATCGCCCAATCGGGAAGTTTCGGTGTCTGACGCGCGTTGTTGAGCAAATCGTATTCCCGGAATGTGAATCCGCTGTTCAGGACAACGTAGCGGGCGGGATTGAGCGGGTTCGGAAAAATCAGGACCGGAACGTGGCTCCCCACGGGATAGCTCTTCTGGCCCACCTGTACGCCAGCGGCCGTCCATTGGATCGGCAATCGATCCGCAATGCGCCCCAGGAGCCGGTTGCTGGAAGGATCACCCCACAGAACCAGATTGTTTGCGGCGATGTCGGCGTCGGTGACCGCGGCATCCGTTTTTTGACGGGCATCCCCGCGGAACTGGCGTCGCCATTGTTCGATCGCGCGGTCCGATTCCTTTTTCACCCAGGCTCCGGTCGCCGCGTTCATCGGCTCTCCGGTGGGCGTCACCATCATGAAGGAATCCATGAACGCGTCGTCGATGGGACCCTGCAGGTCGTGGCGCTTGTGCAATCCCTCCGCAGGAAGTGCTTCAAACCGCCATGCCGGACCGCGCAGGACCAGCGTCGCCGTCCACGACCGGTCGGACTGCGGCGCAATCGTGGTCACCTTGTCGCCATTGATCGAAACGTTGACCGGCACTGTGGGATCGAGCGGACAGAGGCCCGACGGGATGTTGAACCGCAGTGCGGTGACATTCGTGGAGGTCACCGTGATTTCATTGTCATCGAGATTGATCCGCGCCTCCACCCGCGCCGGCTCCCAATGCTGTCCAAGTCCCTCCACCGTGACCCAGGCCATGGTGTTGTACTTCAGGCTGTGGGTGACCATCCGGACCACCTTCGGCAATGGATCGCGTCCGCGCGCTGCCAACAGGTCGATCCGGCGGTTCACCTCGGCCTTGGCGTTCTTTTCGTAGCTGTGACCAGTCTTGGGTCCGATAATGTGGGTGAGCTCGATGCCCTCTGCGGAAAGGGCCCTGGCCATCGCATCCGCGGCCTGTTTCTGCCGGTCATCCGCCCCGCTGTAGGCCACCAAAGGTACCTGGCTGAGGCTGAGCGCGTTCGCCGTGGAATCATACAACCTCCAGAGCCGTTGCTCCCAATCGGCCGGACGCAGTTCCTCGTTCTGGAACACCTTGAGAAACTCGGCGGTCTCGCTGAAGCCCGCACCCGGAGCGGCGGCCGCCCATTGGCTGGCGAAATGCGTCGCGAAATGCCAGCAGGAGGCGCCCCCCAGCGAGAATCCGCGCACCACCATGCGATCCTCGTCGATCGGATAATTCTTGCGAACGTCTTCCAACGCTTCCCAAAAATCCGTCTCCCCGGCGAACCGGGACCCGTTGCAATAGCGTCCGTACAAATGCAACACGAAGGCGTTCGCGGGGACGAATTCACCCGGACTCCGCGACCGATCGTGGATGAACGACAACTCGCTCAACTGTTCACCGCGGCCGTGGAACCAGAAATCGAGCCGGAACTTGTTCGGTGAATTGGGCGACCACGACGGCGGCACGACCAACCCGTATGGCTGCACCGAACCGTCAATGCGCGACCGGTAGCCGCGCACCACGAGACCCGTCTGGCTCGTCCACGGCGCTGAACCCGACCGCAACGCGGCCACGCGATCCGCCGCCACCTTCAATTGCAACCGCGCGGCATCCACCTCGTTGGTCCGGAAGAATTCGTCGTAGCGTAAGGCCCAATCCACGGCCTTGTGATAGATCTGAACGTCGGGCAAACGCGCCAGCAGCGCAGGTTTGCCGGCGATGTCATTCCGGAGCGATTCCAGATCGGTTCCCAACTGCGTGACCGCAGCGGTCAACTCGGCGCGGGCCACCTCGGGCACTGCAACACCGGGCGGCGGAACACGCCGGACCTGATCGGAACGGTTGTCGGCGGGACCATCCGCCAGAACGCCAGTGACCCAACCGGCCAGCAGCACGGGGAGAAAACGGGGGATTCGCATGGAAGTGGGGTGAAGCAAACGCCACCCCTGCACCTCCGGCAAGTCCGCGTCGCGCCAACCTCAATGATTCGGAAAACTTCCGGTTCGCGGCGGTCGCGGACCGGCCTCCTGCATCAGGTCCACCAACCCGCTGTGGGTGACAAACCAGAAAATGCCGCCCACCACGAAGCATCCGGCCGCCGCGAGCGCCAGGCATTGCGGACCGAACCGCGCGTCCGCCAGCGCACCGAGCCAGCCGCCACCACCGAACGCGACGATGATCACCGCGAGAAACCGCAGCTTCCACAGCTCAATCTTCCGATGCCGCAGCCAGTGCCCGATCATCACCCCGATGTCGGTCACCGTGCCGGTCACGTGGGTGGTTCGAATGACCAGACCGCAGTAGCTGCTGGTCATCGCATTCTGAAGCCCACAGGCCATGGCCACCGCCGGGAGACCGAGCCGATGGCGGGCCATCAAGAGCGCCGTCGCCACCGCCAACAGCACGCCTTCGAGCATCATCACCACCCCGTAAACACGGTTCGGAATCAGTTTCAACGCCCCGACCAGGACGCCCGCGATGATCGCTCCGCCGAGGAACCCCAGCACGATGCTGAACGAGGCTGTCGCGTCGGCCACCCGTCCGTCGGCGAGGTCCAACGCCAGGTGCGACACCGCACCGGTCATGTGGCTGACCGGCGTGTGGAAGAAACCGAGCACCACCGAATTGACATAGCCCGCCGTTCCCGCCAGCGCCGCGGCACCGGGCAACAGATGCCGGACCCGCCGGAACACCTGCAGCGAATCGATCGGCTGGGGATGGGAATAGGGCATTGTGGATGCGTGAAGCCGACCGTCCAAATTCAACCCGGGTTCGCCCCTGGTGCAAGGACCGGCTTGCGAAATTCGATCCACGCATACAGGACCGGCAGGACGAGCAGGGTCAGCAACGTGGAGCTCAAGATACCTCCGATCACCACCGTCGCCAGCGGACGTTGAACTTCGGCACCCGCACCCGTCGCGAGCGCCATCGGTACAAATCCCAGTGACGCCACCAGGGCCGTCATCAACACCGGCCGCAACCGGGTGAGCGCCCCTTCAATCACCGCCGCCATCAATTCGCGGCCCTCTTCGCGAAGTTCGTTGAAGTAGCTGACCATCACCACCCCATTCAACACCGCCACACCGCTGAGAGCGATGAACCCGACCGCGGCGGTGATGCTGAAGGGCATGCCGCGCACCGCCAGGGCGAGCACGCCGCCAGTCAGCGCCAGGGGAATCCCGGAACACACCACCAGCGCCTGCCGGACGCTCCGAAACGCCAGAAATACCAGCACCAGAATGAGCGACAGAGCCGCCGGAACCACGATCATCAAGCGCGCGCGTGCCTCCCGCAAATGCTCGAACTTGCCTCCGAATTCCACCGTGTAGCCTTCGGGCAGTGGGACCACCTCATGCACCCGCGCCTGCGCCGAACGGACCCAACCCTCCACATCGGCGGTGTTGAGATTCACCATGACCGCGGAACGACGCCGGCCATCATCCCGGCGGATCGGCTCGACGGATTCCACCGTTTGAATGTCGACCAGGTCTCCGAGCGGGATCAAACCCGATTCCCCCACCCGGACATCGAGGGCGCGAATTTGTTCCAACTGATCCCGAAGATCGCCCCGCAGCCGGACGACCGCTTCGTGAACATGTCCATCATGCGACAGCGTGCCCACCGTTTGACCGGCCAGCGCCGTGGCGATGGCGGAATTGACGGCACCGGAAGAGATGTTGCGCCGGGCGAGGACGTCCTTCCGCGCGGTGACGGTCAGCACCGGTGACCGGCCCTCGGTTTCAAACTCCACCTCGCTGGAGCCCGGGAGCTTTTCCAACAGTTCCTTGATTCGGCGGGCCAGGGATTCGAGGACTTCGAAGTCGGGACCGAACACCTTCGCCGAAATATCGGAGCGAACGCCCTCCAGCATCTCATTGAACCGCATCTCAATCGGCTGGGCCACCAGCGCCGTGGTATTCGTCATCGTGGACTGAAGTTCAGCGGCCACCTTCCGAGCCAGGGCCGTCTTGGTCGGAACAGAGCCGTCGCGCGAGGCCCATTCCGAGCGGGGCCGGTAGAAGACGTAGAAATCCGCCTCGTTCGGCGGCATGGGATCCGTCGCCACTTCGGAGGTGCCGATGCGGGCAAACACCCGCGAAACCTCGGGAAACTTCCGCCGGACGAGTTCCTCGGTCTTTAGCTGATCGGCGACCGACGACGCCAGATTCTGCCCGACCGGCCGGTACAACATCATGGTAGTGGAGCCCTCATCCAGGGTGGGGACGAACTCGGCTCCCAGCCGCGGAAGAATGAAGCCCGCCAACGCGCAGAGGCCGAGGGCCGTTCCGATGACGATCGCGCGACGCGCCAGGGCGGCATTCAGCAAACGACGATAAACCTCCCCGGCGTGGCGCATCAGCTGGTTCTCGGATTCACCGACGGGACTCCGCAGCAGCAACGACGCGAGGGCTGGCATCAGGGTGAGGGCCAGCACCAGCGCCGCTCCGAGGGCGAGCATCACGGTCAGAGCCATTGGCTTGAACATTTTCCCCTCGATCCCCGAGAGCGCCAGGATGGGAAGGTAGACGACGGTGATGATCAGCACGCCGAAGAACATCGGACCCGCCACCTGTTTCGAGGCCGCCAAAACGGTCCGCGCCCGTTCCTCCGCCGTGAGCCCGCGCCCAAGCTGCTGCTGCCGGTGGGCCACCTGCCGGACGATGTTTTCTACAATCACGACCGCGCCATCGATGATCAATCCGAAGTCCACCGCGCCAAGGCTCATCAAGTTGCCGGAGATCCCGAGGTAGGACATTCCGATCAGGGCGCAGAGAAAGGACAACGGAATGGCCGTGGCCACGATCAACGCCGCGCGCCAGCTTCCGAGAAGTCCGAGGAGAACGGCGACCACCAGAATGGCGCCTTCAAACAGGTTCTTCCGCACCGTGCCGATGGTGCGGTCCACCAGCTCCGACCGGTCATACTGAACGCGGGCCTCCACGCCGGTCGGCAGGCGTTCCTGCAATTGTCTCATCCGCTCACCGATCCGGTGGGCGACAATGCGGCTGTTCTCACCGGCCAGCATCATCACCGTTCCCAGGACGGTTTCCCTGCCATTCTCGGTCGCCGCGCCGGTCCGGACCGCCGCGTCCACCTCCACGTCGGCGAGATCCCGGACCCGGAGCGGACTCGAACCCGCGGCGAACTTCACCGGCAGATTCGCCAGTTCCTCCGCCGTCTGCGCCTTGCTAACCGCGCGAACGATCAATTTTCGGCCGGATTGGTTGATAATGCCACCACCGGAATTGAGGGTGTTGCGGGCAACGATGTCGGCCAGTTCGCCAAAGGTGAGATTGGCGTCGTGCAGCCGCTTGGGATCCGGATGAATGACATACTGGCGTTCGTGTCCGCCGATCGAATTCACCTCAGCGACCCCGGGTGTGGATCGGAGGAAGGGTTTGGCAATGTATTCCTGGGCCTCGAACAACTCCATGAGCTGTTCCATTTCCGTCGCCGGTGCGTTGGTGGATCCGGCGGTCCAGGCCAGGGTGTAGTAGAAAATCTCGCCCAGACCGGTGGTGATCGGTGCCAGCCGCGGTTCGGCCCCGGACGGCAGGCGGTCGCGCACCGCCTGGATTCGTTCGGTCACCAGTTGGCGGCAACGGTAGATGTCGACTCCGTCTTCGAATTGCAGTGTGACCTGCGACAATCCGAACTTGGTCAGCGACCGCATCTCGGTCACCCGCGGCAAGCCGGCCAGTTCCTGTTCGAGAATCCGGGTCACCAGCAATTCCGCCTCCTCGGGTGCGAGAGCCTGGATTTCGGTGTTGATCTGGACCTGGGGCTGGGTGATGTCAGGAACGGCGTCGATCGGCAGGTCGCGCGCCGCCCAGATGCCGACCAGCAGGAGGGCGACCGCGCCGAGCAGCACCACGACCCGCTGGCGCAAGGCGATTTCAAGGATCCGATCGATCATGGGGTTGCCGGTTGGGGGTTGGCGTGACCGAGAACCGGGACACCGGAGAGCTGTTCGATTTCCTGGGCGTCCTCGAGGATCTCGCGACGCGTCTCCAGCACCGATTCCACCGCCTCATAATACTGTTTTTGCAGCTCGACGTAGGTGGCGACGGGAACGGCTCCTAGGCGGTAATGGCGGTCGGCCAGTTCGGCGGCAGAGCGGAATTGTTCCACAGTGTCACCGCGCCAGCGGGCAAGCTCGGCGGTTCGCGCCTCATACCCCCGCACGGCGATCACGATCCGGCGTTCCAGATCCCGACGCGCCGTTGCCAGCACCGTCGCGGCCTGCACCCGGCGGGCTTCGGCGGCCTCGGTGCGCACCGCGGTGTTCCGCCACAACGGCAGCGGAAAACTGACTCCGATGCCGACCATCTGATCCCGCGCATCGGAGCGTTCCTCCGAGTAGTGAGTGCCCACGGTGAAGGCCGGCCAGCGTTCGTTTCGCGACAATTGAACCCGGAATCCCTGCTGCTCCAGTTCCACCACGCGAACCCGCAACTCGAAATTATTCGTCTGAGCCGCGGCAAGAACCGTCTCCAGGTTTGGAACCGGTCCGAGTGCCGGCTCGATCAGAAGAATGTCCAGTGCCTGATCGGACGGCTCCCCGCGCAACGGATTGAGGTCCGCCCGCAGGGTTCGGACACCGAGGTCCGCCTGCGCCGCCTTTCGACGCAGACTGAGTTCCATCGCCTCCAGGACCCGGATCTCCAGAACCGGGGCGATCCCCGCCGGATCCCGCTGCACCAGCACCTCGCGCAACGCACGAAATCGCTCGGCCGCCTCCCCGGCCACGCGGGCCTTCTCGGTGGCGCAGGCGAGTCCGAGCGCGAGCGAGCGGGCCCGCGCGGCAAGGGCATGCGTGAACCGGGCATAACCCAGCTCCGCCAGAATCACGTCACGATTGGCAATCGCCTTCCGCAGTCCGAGCCGTCCCGGCCATTCGAAGGTCTGCGACACCCCGGCACTCCAGGCGACGCCTTCGCCGGCCAGTTGACCGGCCAGGTCGGTGGTGCGTTTGCGTCCGACGCTCCCGCTGATCTCCGGCGGCGGGAGTTGCGTCGCCAGGCGCGCCGAGGTTCGGGCCAGGGTGATCTCCGCCTCATAAAACCGGCGTTCCGGATTCCGTTCGAGCACTTCGGCGACGAACGCTTCGGGCGAAACCGGTGACGGAGGTACGGAAGCGGGCAGTGGGGCGGCAGGGCTCCACACCGAAACTGAAGCCGCAATCCAGGCGGCGACACACCCACGACAAAAGAGAGTCATAACAACGAAAGAGGGACCACGGTGAAACAACGGGCAGGATCTGACGGGATCAACGCCACGCGCGAACGCGGACGGCGGAATGAACGGCAACGAAATGCCGAAGTGACGGGCGCAATCCACTGTGGCGATCACGCCCGTGAAGTGTCCGGAACTGTTTCGAATCCGGGTTGGACCGAAGCACCACCAGAACGACGGGCTGAACAGCAGCCGGACAGCGCCCATCGCGGGCACCGATTCCGGCCACCTTCCGTCAAATCAGAAGAACCACGCTGCGGGACAGGGCCACGCCCGGATCCGGCGGTCGGTCGGGAACGCGGGGCGGAAACACCCGGGTCCCGAACGAGTGGATCGCGAACCCGGTCGACGCCGCGGAGAGGAAACTCTGCCGCGGACGAAGGTCGGACCCTTCGCGAATTCGCAGCCACGCCGATCGCGAGGGGCTGGTGGCAAACTCGGTGGCGGCGAAGGCGATGACATGGTCCGGGTCGCTGGAAGACGCGGGTTCCGCGAACACCATCAACGCCCGGATGACGGTTCCATGCTGATGGGTCGGGCTCTGCGGTGAGAGGGCAGACAGAGGCTGCGTGTCGTGACGCAGCTCGAGGCGTGTGTCAGTGGCACCGGCAACAAACACCACCGAATGGCCGCCGTCGATCCACGCGGCCAGGGCGGTGGCGAGGGGAAGCACCGGGCTGCACCAGGCCAGCTGGAGCAGCAGACACACCATCCCGACGACGGCGATCCTCCTCGAACGTCGCGCCGGCGAGCCTGTGAGAGCGGCCTTTCGCATTCCGAAATCATTCAGGGCGGGACAACCCGGTGCGGGCAAGTGAATTTTGAAGCGGCTCGCGCGTCGGACGTGTCTCACCCGTTTGGACTCCATCCCGCCTTTTTTTCTCGGCAGCATCCCCTGTGCTGTCTACCCATGACCCCATGGGGATGCGGGGTCGGGAGGCGCGTGGAAGCGGTTCGAACCAGATTCCCAGCTTGGTTCGCTGTCGGTCGAGATTCAACCATCGCCCATGATCACGGACACCACCGGACTCACCGCCATTCTGACCGGTGCCAATGGTGGATTGGGGCTCCCGCTGACCGAGGCACTCGCGGCCGCCGGCATCCACCTGTTGCTGGTTGCCTATCCCGGCATCGGACTCGACCAGGCGCAGGCAATCGCCGCCCGACATGGGGTGAAAGCCTCCGTTCTGGTAGCGGACCTACGACTGGATTCCGAACGGATCCGCACCATCGACGTGGCATTGGAACGCCTGGGACACGTCGACGTGCTCGTGAACAACGCCGGCGTGGAATACTCCGCCGCCTACCATGACCTGACATCGGCTCAGATCATCGAGGTGCTCAACGTCAATCTGGAGGCTCCGATGCGCCTCGCTCATCTGGTCCTTCCCGGGATGCTGGAACGCCGCCGGGGACACATCCTTAACATCTCCTCGCTGGCGGGAAAGGCCGGACCCGGCTTCCAGGAACCGTACGCCGCCTCCAAAGCTGGGCTCAGCGCGTTCACCTATTCCCTGCGCAATACCTACCGCGGCACCGGTGTGAGCGCCTCGGTCATCACGCCCGGATTCGTCGACGCCGGTATTTATGCGCGGATGAAGAATCGAACCGGTCGGGGTGCGCCGCCGTTGCTCGCCGCCTGTTCCGCGGAAAAAGTGGCCCGGGCCACGTTGCGGGCATTGACCCGGGATCGCGCGGAAATCATCGTCAACACCTACCCGATGCGACCTCTTCTTGCCTGCATGGCCCTTTGGTCGGGCTTCGCGGAACGGGTGCCACAATGGACGGGAGCCAATGCATTTTTTCGCGCCGCGGCCGAAGCGGAACGCCAGAACCGCACGAACCGCACGAACCGTTGATACTGTCACACTGCCACACCCCCACACACACCCTGATTCCATGAGCATCAAACCCTCTCCGCGCGCGATGCGCACCACCTGGGCCGGCGTCGCCGGACTGGCCGGATTCGTTGCCCTCCACCCGGCCGTGGCCACCGGCTTCCGGCTACCGGATCAGGACGCGTTTGCCACCGCCCGCGGGGAAGCCTTCGTCGCCACCGCCGACAATGCCTCCGCAGTGTTCTACAATCCGGCCGGCATCACGCAGGTGGAGGGACAACAACTCCGCGCCGGAATCTACGGGCTTTCGCTGGATGTCCGTTATCGCTCGCCGGCGGGGCAGACCTATTCGAACGCCAAGGATCTGCACGCGGTGCCGCAGATTTTTTACACGCTCAATCCCGCGGACAGCCGGTTCTCCTTCGGATTTGGCGTGTATTCCCCGATGGGCCTGAGCAGTGAATGGCCGCAGGACACCGGATTCCGAACCGTCGCCACCCGCGGCAGTCTCACCTATCTCACGCTGCATCCGGTGGCGGCCTGGAAGGTGGTGCCCGGTCTATCCATCGCCGCCGGTCCCACCTTCAACCTCGCCGAGGTCGATCTGCGACAGGGATTCCTGACTCCGGCGGCAGGGGTCGGTGACGAGTACCGCTTCAAGGGCAATGGTTGGGACCCGGGATTCAACGCCGGGATCCTCTGGAATCCGGTGAAGGAATGGCAGTTCGGTCTCACCTACAAGAGTGCGACGACGATGGAGTTCACGGGAACCTCCACGCTGACTTCGCCGGTGTTCAACGCCAATCCCGCCGCCCAAACCCGCTTCGCCTTTCCCCAGAGCATCGCCGCCGGTATTTCGTATCGACCCACTCCGCAGTGGAATCTGGAGTTCGACGTCGACTGGACCGACTGGAGCCGGCTGAAAACCCTGACCATCCAACAGGCACCGCTGCCGGACGTGAGCCAGGAGTTGCACTGGCGTTCGAGTGCCTACTATGAGTTCGGTGTCACCCGGTACCTCGAACACGGCTGGAGCGTGAGTGGAGGCTACATTTTCAATGAAAACTCGCTGCCCGATAATCACTACTCGCCCCTGGTGGCGGATCTGAACCGGCATTTCCTCAGCGCCGGCGTGGGCTGGAAACAAAACAACCTCGGAGTCGACCTGGCCTATCAGTTCGGGTACGGACCCGAGCGGACGGTCGCCGGCAGCGGTGTCAACGCCTTCGGACAATCGGCAGACGGCCGCTACCGGTTCATCAGCCATGCCATCCTTCTTACGTTCGGCTGGCATTTTTGATGCCTTCCGCATCTGTGCCACCCCTGAAATAGGGGGGTCCAGCCGGGCGAACTGCCAGTTTGCCCGTGCGGACACGTGTGCCAGAATCGCCCAGGTGAACCCGTCCCGTTCCCCCCGGCACCCAGGATGAGCACCAAGCTCACAACCGCCCCGATTGGTGAGCGCGAAACGATCATCAGTTGCCGGAACAGCCAGGGCGCCGATGTGCGCGCCACCCCGGTGCGCCTGACCCGCTTCACGGTCGTCTTCGAGGTCTACAACCCGTTCAGCATCGTCCAGTTGTCCGAGGTGCTCAGCGAGTTCCGCATCACGGTCAAGGACCGCCTCGTCTACCACGGCCGCGCCGTCGTCAGCAGTCTCGTCAACACCGGCATCATGCTGATGTGCGAAGCCACGCTGGAGGAGGCGTGGCTGGACGTTGACCTCTTCCTGCCCGCCGGGAACCGGGAACGGCTTCTCGCCGAGTTCGAGGATTTTCTCCAGGACTGGCGCAAGATCCATTCGGTTACTCCGGAGTTCAAGGTGGTGGTCGCCGACATGCAGACTCTGCTCGCGGATCTCCGCCGCTGGATGGAGCAGGTGGAACTGGGAATCCGATCGGCACCCGCCGGAGATCGAATCCAACTGGAGCGCCAGGTGATCGAGGATCTCGGGCGCGGCGTGCTGCCCACCATCGACGACCTGTTCAAGCGGTTCGAAACGATCGCCAATGCGATTGATCCGCAACTGCAGCCGATGCACCGGACGTACATCAAACGCCAGTTGCACCCGCTGGTCCTCTGCTCGCCGTTCGCCTACCGGACGTTCCAGAAGCCGCTCGGTTATGCCGGTGACTATGAAATGGTGAACATGATCCTCCGCGACCCGCTGGAGGGCGGTTCGCTGTTTGCCAAGACGGTCAACCTGTACTTCCTCAACTCCGCCCCGGCGCTCGCCCATCGGAATCGAATCCGGTATCTCGTCGAAACGCTCTCCTCCGAGGCCCGCCACGTCGCCGCCTCCGGTCGCCGCGTCCGCATCCTCAATCTTGGCTGCGGTCCGGCCGGTGAAATCCAGGAACTCCTCGGCCACGACGGGATCTGCAATGAGCTCGATTTCACCCTGATGGATTTCAACGACGAAACCCTGGAATACACCCGGTCCCGTCTCGAACGACTCAAGCTGGAGCATGGCCGTCGCACCGACATCTCCTTCGTCAAAAAATCGGTCCACCAGGTCCTCAAGGAGGGTGCCCGCCCAGCCGCCGGACGCGTGCGCTACGAAGTCGTCTATTGCGCCGGACTGTTCGATTATCTTTCCGACCGTATCTGCCAGCGGTTGATGAACATTTTCTACGATCTCCTTGAACCCGGCGGTCTTCTCATCGCCACCAACGTGGATCCGTGCAATCCCACGCGCTGCGGAATGGAGTTCCTGCTCGACTGGCATCTGATCTACCGGGATTCGGAACAACTCGAGCAACTGCATCCCTCCCTGGCACCGGCGGGCAACGTCGTCACCAAGTCCGATGACACGGGCGTCAACATCTACATTGAAGTCCGCAAGCCCCTCGCCGCCTGAGCCGGTGGATCCGGCGGAATTCCGGGCCGCCTTTCTCGAGGAGGACCGACGGGAACGCCTTCGCATCGGAAAACTGGGCTGCACCCTGGTCATCGTCTTGATGCCGCTCGGATCGCTCCTCGATGCCTTCGTCTATCACGAATCCCTCATCCCGTTCCTCGGCCTGCGGTTGCTGTGTTCCGCCCTGACCGGCCTTCTGCTGGCCGCCCACTACACGGCTTGGGGACAACGCCGGGTCCGCTGGCTGGGTCCACCCATCGCGCTGCTCCCCGCCTTTTTCATCGCGGTCATGATCGCCCGCGAAGGGGGCATGAACTCGAGCTACTACGCCGGGCTCAACCTTGTCCTCATCGCCGTCAACGTGGTCGCCCGCTGGACGCTTCGCGAATCGCTGGCCATCGCGGCATCCACCCTCCTGCTGTATATCGCCGCCTGTTTTGTCGGTGCCCGTTCGTCTGCGTTCAACGCCTCCAACCTGGTCAACAATCTCTATTTCCTCAGCCTCACCGGGGTCATCGTGATCGCCGGCAACTGGCTCTACAATCAGTTGCGAATCCGTGAATTCACCTTCCGCTTCGAACTGGACCGGAATCAGCGGCTGCTCGAGGAATCCAACCGCCGCCTGCGCGAACTGGACGAATTGAAGAGCCGGTTCTTCGCCAACATCAGCCACGAACTCCGGACGCCGCTCACCCTCCTGCTGGCACCGCTCGACGCACTCCGCGCCCGCGGCGCAGCCGCCACACCCGCCGAAATCGCCGTCGAACTGCACCGCATGCAGGTCAACGGGCTGAGACTCCTCAAGCTGATCAACGACCTGCTGGATCTCGTTCGTCTGGATTCCGGTGGCATGAGCGTCACCCGTCAACGCGTCGATGCGGGCCAGTTGGTCCAGGGCATCGTTTCCTCGGCCGCATCGCTCGCCCTGGATCGAGGACTTCGTCTGCGGGCCTTGACCGATCCCTCCCCGGGCACGGTGATGGCCGACCCCGACAAGATCGAGAAGGTGCTGCTCAATCTGATCATCAACGCGATCAAGTTCACCGCGAGCGGGGGCACCATCGATTGCCAGGCGCGACGCGATGCCGACCGCCTCATCCTGGAGGTGCGCGACACCGGGATGGGAATTCATCCCGACCAACTGCCCTACGTCTTCGACCGCTTCTGGCAGGCGGACACTTCGGCGCGACGCAAACATCAGGGCGCCGGCATCGGCCTCGCCCTGGTGAAGGAACTCGTCGAGGCCCAAAGCGGAACGGTCTCGGTGGCCAGTGTGGTGGACAAGGGCACCACCTTCACCGTTTCGCTGCCCTGGATCGATCCCGGGGTTGAGATCCCCTCCGTTTCCGCGACGCCGGACGTGCCCGCCGAGGAACCCCGCGACAAGTGGCTGGTCGAATTGTACCGCCGCGCTGAACTGTTTCCCGCGCTGTCGTCACTCCGGGAATCGGTCAGCACGGAGGAGGCTCCGGTCCGCGACGCCCGCCCCACCATGCTGGTCGCCGATGACGAACCCGACATGCTGCAATTCCTCAGGACCCAGTTGTCGCCGCATTTCCGGGTGATCGAGGCGGTCGACGGTCAGCAGGCGATTGATCGGGCTGCGCAATATCTGCCGGAGGCCGTGCTGTGTGACATGATGATGCCGGAGAAGGACGGATTGCAGGTCTGCCGCGAACTCCGCGAGCGGCTCACGACCCGTTCCATTCCGATCGTCCTGCTCACCGCGCGGGCAGACGAAGCCACCAAGCTCGCCGGACTGGCCGCCGGTGCGAACGATTTCCTCACCAAGCCGTTTTCCGGAACCGAACTCCATCTGCGCCTCAGCAATCTCGTCGAATCCCACAAGCTGCAACGACAATTGGTCCGGCAGAAACAAATCCTCGAAGCCACCCTCGAGGATCTCAAGGAAACCGAACTGCAACTGGTCCAATCCGAAAAGCTGGCCTCCCTCGGCCGGCTCAGCGCGGGCATCATCCACGAAATCAACAACCCGCTGAACTACGCGAAGACCGGCCTGTTCACCCTGCGGAAGATCGGACGACGGGTTCCCGAGGCGGATCAGGCGGACTTCATCGACATTCTGGCCGACATCGAAAACGGCATCACCCGGGTGGCTGGCATCGTTTCCGATCTCCGGAGCTTCACCCATCCCGACAGCCTGAGCATGGACCAGGTGGATCTGGCGGACGTCGTCACCTCTGCCCTCCGCTTCCTGTCGGCCGAGATCGGGGACCGGATCCGGATCGTCAACACCCTCCCCGCCGGTCTGACCGTTCGCGCCAACAAAAACCGCCTGATTCAGGTCTTCATTAACCTGCTGGAAAACGCTGTCGATGCCACCGCCCACAAGCAATATCCCGAGGGCCAGCAGGCTGAAATCACCTTCTCCGGTGCCGATCATTCCGGAGTCCGGACCGTGACCCTCCGCGACAACGGGCCGGGAATTCCCGAGGAGATTCAGGGTAAAATCTTCGATCCTTTCTTCACCACCAAGGAGGTGGGCGAGGGTACCGGACTCGGGTTGAGCATCTGTTACCGGATCATTTCCGAGCTCGATGGCCGCATCCATCTGAAGAGCCAACCGGGGGAATGGAGCGAATTTACATTGGAATTCCCGCTGGCCGTATGACACACCATGGCAAGGGTCAATGGATTCGCACTACGATTATCGCCGCTTCGGCATCCTTTATGTGGATGACGAGGAGTTGTCGCTGAAGAATTTCGAACGGGCGTTTCGCGACACCTTCCGGATCTTCACGGCACCAAATGCCGAGGAGGGCTTCCGGTTGCTGGAACAGCATGCCGATTCCATTGCCGTGGTGATGTCGGACCAGCGGATGCCCGGCACCAAGGGCGTTCAGTTCCTGGAAAGGGTCCGGCAATTCCGTCCCCGCACCATCCGGATCCTGGCCACTGCCTTTTCCGATCTGGACGCGGCCATCGCGGCGGTCAACACCGGTGCCATCTACAAGTACATCACCAAGCCGTTCGACGGCGAATCCATCGAGCAGACGCTCAAGCGTTGCCTGGAATTCTTCATCGTCCAGCGGGAACGCGACCAGTTGCTGTCGGAGAAACTTTCGGCCATTCACAAGATGGTCATCACCGACCGCATCCTCGGACTTGGTGTCCTGGCGGCGGGTCTCGGCCAGCATGTCCGCAATTCGATGGCGGCGATCCGCACCTTCATCGACCTCGCGCCGGAGATGTTGCATCGGGAGAGTATCGACCTCGGACGCCTGCAAAACCCCGCCTTCTGGCAGGATTTTCACGCCAAGGTTCAGGACCGGATGAAGGCGTTGGTGGAACTGCTCAATCACCTGTCGGAGGATGCCCAGCCCACCCGGTTTGAATTCGATTCCGAGGTCAGCCTCCGCGACCTGGTTGCCGGTGCCACCGCCCGTCATTCCGAAAAAATCGCGCAGCGCCGCCTCCAGGTTCTCAACCGAATCCCAGCCGATCTCCCGCATCTGTGGGTCGATCTTCCCAAGGCGGAGAAACTGCTAGACCTGATCCTTCGCGACGAAATCGCCAATCTTCAGGAACAGGCCACGGTCAAATTCGAGGCCTCGTTCGTCGCCGCATCCGCTTCGATCTGCATCCGCATCGAGGACGACGGACCCGGGCTTCCCGAGGAGGCGATCCGTTCCCTGTTCGATCCGTTCTTTGTCCGGAGTGACAACACCGACGAGTTCGGAATCAATCTCATGGGATGCTATTTCATCGTGCATCATCACGGTGGAACCATCTCGGTAGAACCAGGTGCCGACGGCGGACTGGTCTTTCAGATCCTCCTTCCGGTGAAACCGTCGGCGGGAGCGCCAGGAATCGAAAGCGAGGATTTCCTGGTCCGGGTGATGACCAATGAACGGCTGTGGGAACGATTGCTGGCCACCGCTTGATGGCCTGACCCATGAATTCCCGCACCATTCGCCTCGGTGAAATCCCGCCGCAAACGGGTGCCGAGGAACACGCCGACATCCCGCGGGCCTCGGTCCGCCGGCCGGTGGTGCTGGTGGTCGACGACGACGAACCGCTCCGGGAGGCCCTGCGGCTGATTTTCGACCACATGTTCGAGGTCCGGCTCGCGGGTTCGGGTCCCGACGCCCTGTCCGGACTACAGCGCGGGACGATCGATGTCGCGGTGGTCGATCTCCGCATGCCGGGCATGTCAGGCATCGAGTTCATCGAACGGCTCCGGGTCATCGATCCCGAGGTGCAGACGGTGATTCTCAGCGGACAGAACACCTTTGAAATGGCGCGCAAGGCGGTCCGCCTCGGCGTTTTCGATTTTCTCCCCAAGCCCTTCGAACTTCAGGTCCTGCGGTTGGCGGTGCAACAGGCGGCCCGACGACGCGACTGGCTGCGCTTCGAACGCAAACGCGAAGCCGCGCTGCGCCTGGCCGCGCTGAACGGCGACGCCGCACTCCACGAACGTCATCTGCTCGCCAGCATCACCGGCGAGATTTCGGACGCCCTGGCGGGAATCACCGGTGGATTGGAGGCTCTGGAGGTCGATCTCGGCCGGGCCACCCTGCCGAGCTCGGATCAAATTCAGGACTGGCGTCGCGAAGTAGCCACGCTTGCGCGCCAGGCGGCGCTGTGCCGGCGGATCTCCAAACCGCCCCAGACGGAAGTCCAGTCGCCTCCCGCAACCGTTGATGCCGCACCGGTGTTTGAAGATCTGCGGCGACTGCTTCGAGCCCATCGCGGTGCCAAGCGTCATCAATTGACCGTCCGCCCACCCTCCGATCCGATCCATCTGCGGGCTCATCCGGTCGCCGTGCTGCGCATCCTTTCCAATCTCGGCCGCAACGCCCTGGAAGCCTGCGTGGCACCCCACCAGGTCTTTGTCGAAAGCTGGATTTCGACCGAACCCGCCCGTCTTCCCGAATCCCGACCCGACGAGGGCTGCATCGTTCTTCGGGACACCTTCGACAACCGTCCGCCGGCCGTGGTGGTCGAAGTCCGCGACACCGGCCCGGGCATCCCGCCCGCGCTCTGGCGACACCTGTTCGTTCATCCGCTCACCACCAAGCATGATCAGGGCGATGTTGGACTCGGACTCTCGGTCATCCGCGAACTGGTGTCGACCAGCCGGTGCGCCCTGCACCTGAAGACGACCCCCGGGGTCGGCACCTCCGCCTTTCTTTGGATCCCCGCCGCGGTGCCGGACGGACACAAGCCCCCTCCGGCTTGATCCGAGTCGCGGCAGGCGCGGATCCAGAGAATTACCCACAACCGAATTCGCCGGCAAAACCCCTGCCGGACATGCCCCCATGCGCAAAACCAAGATCATTGCAACGCTCGGACCGGCCACCGATTCCACCGAAATGCTCGGCCGCATGATCGATGCGGGCATGAACATCGCTCGTCTCAACATGTCGCATGCGCCGGCGGACTGGGTGCGGCGAGTGGTGCGGGATCTCCGCGACCACGCCAAGGCCCGCGGTATCTCGGTCGGCATCCTGCTCGACACCCAGGGTCCGGCCATCCGCACCGGTGATGTCGCGAGCAAAATCCCGCTGCGCGTCGGAGACCGTTTCCTGTTTCTAACCCGTGAGGACGTGGACCCGGTTCCCGAGGGAGTGTTGTCCACCAGCGTCGGCTACGACCGGTTTGCCGCCGATGTTGAAGTCGGGAAAACCATCATCGTCGACAATGGTGAGATCCGGATGCGCGTCCTGGCCAAGACCGCCACGCGGGTCGAATGCGAAGTTTTGACCGAGGGTTCGATGGGAAGCCGTCGTCACATCAATCTCCCCGGCGTCCGTGTGTCGATGCCGGCTCTCACAGAAAAGGATCGCGCCGACATCGCGCTGGGACTCGAGGTCGGGGTTGATTACATCGCCCTCAGCTTCGTGCGGGATCCATCCGACATGGAGGAATTGCGGGCCCTGGTTGCCAACTCACCCCATCAACCGCGGCTGATCGCCAAGATCGAACACCAGTTTGCGGTCGATCATTTCGAGGCCATCGCGCGGGTCGCAGACGCTGTGATGGTCGCCCGCGGGGACCTCGGAATCGAATGTCCGTTCGAGGAACTCCCCATCATCCAGCGGCGGATCGTCAAGAAATGCCAGGAACTGGGCCGGCCGGTCATCGTCGCCACTCACCTGCTGGAGAGCATGATTTCGAATCCGATGCCGACGCGCGCCGAGATCACCGACGTCGCCAACGCCACCTTCGAGATGGCCGACGCCATCATGTTGAGCGGCGAAACCACCGTGGGGAGGTATCCGCTCCAGTGTCTTGAGGTGTTCAACACCATCACCTGCCGGATCGAACGCAGCGGTGGGGCCCGCTACCACGAACTCGCGGAACTCACCTCGCCACGACAAAAACTGGCGAAAAGCGCCGTCCTGCTGGCCAACGAACTGCGGGCGGCCGCACTGATTGTGTTCACCCGACGAGGCCACATGGCGCGGTACGTATCGTGGTTGCGACCCCAGTACTCCCCGATCTACGCCTTCGCCGATCGCTGGCCGGCGGCCGACGCGCTGACGCTGTGTCGCGGAGTTCACCCGCGGGTCACGCCGTTCTTCTATTCACAACCCGAGAAAACGGTCGACGCCGCGCTCGCCCTGCTGGTGCGCGAAGGCAAGCTGAAGCGTGGCGACACCGCGGTGATCCTCGGAAACGTGACCGCCGGCGACCAGGTGGTCGACGCCGTCAGCCCGCGAACGATCTGAGCCGAAACACTTCAATATAAAACACGCAAGGTTCACCGGTAGGGAGAGGCTCCTGCCGAGCCGGGTGCGTGGTAGGACGATGGACGCCGCATTGCGAGGTGGAATCCGTCCGTCCACTTCGGATCACCGGGAGGTTCGCCCTACCGGGGGAAGAGAAACTCTGGCACCGAATCCGCAAGGATCCTGCGTCCAGCAGTATGAATCTGCGGTGGATGCCCAATTCCACTCCATCGATCCAGCAAATACCAAAACGCGTCTGAAACTGGGAAGTGCCCCAGTTTCAGACGCGCTCGAAGTCGAGCGCCGGTCCCGGTCGAAACCGGAAATTCGGCGATTCAGGCCGGCACGACGGCCGCCTCGATGGAATCGATGCGAAGCCGGCGGGTGGTGCCTTCGTTGGTGAAGTCCACGGTGGTTCCCGCGGGCTTGCTCACCAGGGCCTGCGCCAGCGGCGTCAGGTAGCTGAGCAGGCTTTTGTCGGGATCTCCGTCCCAGGCGCCGACCAGAGTAAAGGTCTCGGCCCGATTCGTGTCCAGATCGGTGAGGGTCACGCGGGTGGCCGGTCCCACGACATCGAAGCGCGGATTGGAGAAATCGGTTCCCCGCGCGCGGCTGAGCTGGAGTTCCAGTTCACCCTTCCGCCGGTTGAGGACCTTCTGGGCCTCCTTGGCGGACTTGTATTCGTGGTTCTCGCGAAGATCGCCGTAGCTGCGGGCGAGGGCGATGTCCTTCACGTTGGCGGGAATCTGCTTCTGGACCAGATCCTCGTACTCGGCCTTCCGGCGTTCGAGGCTGCTCCAACTGACCAGGAAGGTGTTGTCCTGCCGGGACTGTTCACCGGTGATCATGCTCTGGATCACGGGGTACAGCTTCACGATCCGGGCCAGGAGCGACCGCTTGTCCATGTCGTCAAAGCTCGGCGACAACTGAAGCGCGCGGGTCATGTCACGGATCACGTCGATGTCCGCCGACTCGATGAGATCGGGGATCAACTGCTGATCCTCGAGAACATGGTCGCGCAGGCGGTTGGTCTTCCGTTCGTTGAACTGGTCCCGCTCCATAGCGGTGAGCATCGCCCGGAACACCTCGGGGGTGAGCAGGTCGGCAAAGAAATCGCTGCGCTCCTTGCTGAACCACAGGAGCAATTCGGTGCTGGCACCGTGCTGACTGATCAGGCGGGCCAGGGTTTCCTTCAGCAACTGTCCGCGGTCTTCCTGGAGAAGCAGCTTGGCGCACTCACCCGCCAGCTTGGCTGGAACGTTGTTCAGGAGAAGGACAAGGTGAGCATCCCAATCGGGGACTGCCGCCTTGAACGATTCCAATGTCCTGCGGTGTTTCACCGCCGGAATACCGTCGAACAATTCCCGGAGCCGGGGGTTCTGGGACCAGACCGCCATCGCGCCGATCTCGTCGGTAATCGGGGGAATCCCCGCCGCCACGCGCAATTCGTCGCGCGTGAAAATGCCTTCCAACGCCAGCGACTGCATCGTGTTCACGTGGCTGGCCACATCGGCGTTCAGCGTGGTGATGGCGTCCTCGACCACCTTGCGGTCCTGGAGATCGCCAATGCTCTTGAGGATCTCACTGGCAACGGCGACGCGCGCCTTCAGGCCCTTGGCGGCCTTGAATTCGGACGCCAACCGCAGGTGCAGGGACTGCTCCTCTGCCTGGAAAATGATCGGCTCGGTCTTCTTCAACGGCACCTGGAAATGGCCGTCCTTCTTCAGTTCCTTGCGCGCGGCCTCCCACCACTTCTTCCAGTCGGACTGGATGACATCGGGCACCAGCACGGCCTGGATCTGGTCCGCGGTCGCGCGGCCACCGAGGCTCTGCAGCACCAGCTTCACCATGTCGAGGTGGTGCAGGGCGGCCATCTGCTGGAGGCCCTTCAGGTCGGAATGTTTGCGCGCCAGGATGTGATCCTTTGGAATCGCCCGGAGGCTTTCCGCGGAAAATTGTAGGTCCATCGTGTGGCCGGACTTCGCGACAAAGTCGATCACCAGCCGTCCGGCAACGCCGTCGACAGCTTTGATCCGGCCGAATCCCCAGCTCTTATGCTGGCAGTATCCGGCCTCAACCAGCGCCACCAAGGGCGCCACATGCCTCGGCAGGATTTTTCCTGCGGCAACCATCTGCTCCATCTCCTCTTTCATAGACTCGCCATTATTCTCGCTCGTACGTGAGTGGCGGGCAGTATGCCTGCCCGATGGTTTCCGCACCAAGACAAATTGCCGCCCGTCTCCTTGCCAGCCCCTTTGGGCCCGCCGATTTTCTCGAACATCGGCTCGAATCCGACCCTGCCGTGCGGGCACTCCCGTCCAACGACCGACGCCTGGTTCAGGAACTTTTGTTCGGCGTTACCCGATGGCGGATGACGCTCGATTGGCTGATCGCCCGGAAGACCGACGGCCGAACGCAACCCCCGGTTCTCCAGCATCTGCTGCGGCTGGGGCTCTATCAACTCTACTTCCTCGACCGCATTCCGGGATTCGCCGCGGTCAACGAAACCGTCGAATTGGCCCGTGAATTGGGCTTTTCCCGCAGCACCGGCTTCATTAACGCCGTCCTCAGGTCGCATCTCCGCGAACACGCCGCTCTCTCGCAGGAACTCCTCGCCCTGCGCCACACCGATCCAGCCACCGGTTGGTCGCATCCGCAATGGCTCGTCGACCGCTGGAGCCGCACCCTCGATGCCGAGTCGCTGCAAAAGCTTCTCGGATGGAACAATTCGCCGCCACATACCTTCGCCCGCGCCAATCTTCTCCTGACCACCGCCGACGCTCTTTCCGCGGATTGGAAATCGGAGGGAGTCGGGGCCAATCGCATCCAACAGGACTGGATTCCTGAGGGTTTGATGTTCGAAATCGGTGAACATCCGCCGCTTGCCAGCCTGCCCAGCTTCCAAAAAGGCGGGTTCTATCTTCAAGACCCCAGCACGCTTCTCGCGGTTCACGAACTCGGTGCCCGGCCCGGCGAAACCATCCTCGACGCCTGCGCCGCACCGGGCGGGAAGACCGCCTACATCGCCCAGCAGCTCGGAAATCAGGGCCGGATCGTAGCCCGCGACACCGCCGGCGACCGGCTGGAACGGTTGGTGGAAAACTGCGCGCGACTGGGAATCCGCTGTGTTGAACACGTGGACCTCTCCGCCCCGCTTGCCCCGGAATCGTTCGACCGCATCCTCATTGATGCACCCTGTTCCAACACCGGAGTCCTTCGCCGCCGGGTCGAACTGCGCTGGCGCCTGCGCGATTCAGAACTCGTCCGGCTCGCCGCGGAACAACGCACGCTGCTGGAAGAAACCGCCCCCCTTCTGAAGCCCGGTGGGACGCTGGTGTATTCCACCTGCAGTCTGGAACCGGAGGAGAACATCGCCCAGGCCACAGCCTTCGCGACCTCGCACCCAGAATTCAGTCTTCTCCGAACCCGCCAGCTTCATCCGGTGATCGACGGCGTGGATGGCGCGTTTGTAGCGGTGTTCGAACGTCGAAAGTAGAAACTCGGGCGGAGGCGTCCGCAGTTGGGGCGAAGATCATTCAGCGCGTGTCGAACGGGCCCGGACCCGGCCCAGCTCCTGGCCTTCCTGCCACCAGACTTCCGCCAGATCGTGTGAAAAACGCGTCTCCCACGGCAGGTGATAGGCGCCGGCGTCGAACCAAATCAGGCGGTCACCGGGACGAATGCTACGGGGCATCGCCCGACGCCCGAGTTGATCGAAGGCCATGCAGGTCGGCCCATAGACCGCCGTGAGGCCCTCAGCCCCGGAGCGATGTTCCAGCGGCAGCAGTTCGTGTTGTTCCCATACCGACACCAAGGCGTTCAACGTCCGTCCGCCATCGCAGATCAGCTGCCGCAACCCGCGTCGTTCCTTCACATCGAGCACGGTGATCACCAACACCCCGGACCCCGCGGCCACGTGCCGGCCGTTTTCCATCCAGAGCGCTTCAACCGTCGGGAACCGTTTCATCGCCTGGCGCACGGCCAGCGCGAAGGCCGCCGCGGAAAATCCAGCGTCCAATCGCCGTCCGCCGCGCCCCAACGTGTGACGCGCCGGCCAGCCGCCGCCGACATCGAGATACCGCGGCAACAATCCGTTCGCCTCGGAAAACGTCGCCACCTCGCTCAATGCCCGCCCGTAGCAATCCGCTGAAGCCACCTGGGTCCGCAAATGAACGTGCAGCGTTTCGATTGGCAGTCCAACGCGCTTCAATCGCCGAACCGCCTGCCCCGCTTCCTCCGGTGTCAGCCCGAATTGGGTCGGGAATTCCGGAGATTCAGGATCGTACTCCTCCGACGTGCAGAGTCGCAGCCCCACCCGCCAGCGGTCACGCCGGGCCAGCGGCAACAGCTCGGTCAATTCCCGCAACGAATCGAAATTCACGCGCAGACCGGGTCGCGACAGCGCCGGCAACCACGCGTGTTTCGCCGGGCCGTTGACGAGAATCGACCCGGTTTCGAAACCCGCCTCCGCCACCTGTCGGAACTCCAGTTCGCTGACCACTTCCGCGGGCCGCCCCTGCCGACGCCACCAGTTCAACAACGCCGGCAGGGGTTGGGTTTTGGTGGAGAGCCAATGAACGACAGGCCGGGCCAATTCCAAGGCGTCCAATCCGGCAAGCACCTCCGCGACAGGTTCGGCGCTGAAGAGATAGAACGGCGTGGTGGCACCCGAGTTCAGCGCCGACCGGATTTGTTGCCGCCAGAACGCGAGGGTTTCCGGTGAATGCCCGAAATCCGGTTTTGCACCCGGTTTGGAAGGCGTGCGTCCCATGCCGGCGCGATTCAATCGAAGGTCAATACCTTGAGCCCGGTGCGTTCGCGAATCTGCACGGCGATGGCCTCCAATTCACCGGCGCTCAGCCGGGTCGCCCATGGTTCGGGCGTCGGCCGCGCCACCGTGTAGGCGTGCACTTCGCGGATCCGGCCGCCGCCCTGCACGATGTCATTCAGCCGTCCGCAGTACGCCGCGATCTCCTCCGGCGGAAGGACCGCACCGTTGATCTTGAGAAACAGACTCTGGATAACGATGGGCCGCGCCCGCGCGGTTTCCAGCAAGTTGGCGAGAATGCGTTCGAACTTCACGAACGACCGGTTGACCAGCCGATAGTACTCCTCCGTCCCGGCATCGAGTTTGCACCAGAACTCGCCCTGATTCGCTTCCATCAGCTCGAGGCCGCGTTTGACCGAAGCCTTGTCGAGGCCCGCCGAATCCGTGATCAACACCAGTTGGGTGGTCGCCAGTCCAAATTCGCGTTTCACCTCCACAGCCACGCGAACGCATGCGTCGAAATTAGGGACCATCGTCGGTTCACCGTCACCGCTGAAGGCAATGTCCCGGATCTGCCGGGTCAATTCCGGCACCTCGTTGAACTTCGGTTGCGTCGCCAATCCACCCTCCAGCGCATAGCGAATCAGCCAGATGAGCTCCTCGCGCATCTGGATCAGGTCAACCGTCAAAGCACGCCCGGGCGTCTTGCGATCCACCTCGCAATAGACGCAGTCGAAATTGCAGCGCTTGTCCGGGTTAAGGTTGATCCCGATCGACAGACCCCGCGACCGCCGCGAAATCACCGGATACACGTAAACCAGATCCTGGAAAACCCGGGAGTGATCCTGGACGACGGCCCATTGGTTGGAAACGATCATAGCGGGGGCAGCGGGCCAGGTTCCGGAAATGGGTTCCGGGGATGAATCGCCCGGGGAAGGCGACTGAGCACGAATTCGAAGAGTTCGGTGGCCGCCTGGGTCACCGTGACGAAGTCGGCCATTTCCGGGCGAAAGAAGGACGCTTCGCTGGGATAACGATACTCAACACCCGCACGGGTCAGAACATCTGCCTGGGACCGCCAATGGGTGAAGCCCGGCTCGAACCGTTCCGCGCCTTCGAGTAACAGCCCAATGCTGTGGATCCGCGGCGGCACCACTCCGTGCATCGCAAGGAATCCTTTCAACGCCTTTTCGGCGCACTGCTGCCCGTGATAAACCGCGGCCTCCAACAACGGTTCCGGCAACCCGCCCAACTGCCGCGCCGCAGCCAGATCCCTCTGCGCGAGCCAAAGCCAGTCGTGAACGACCCGCTCAGTTGCCGCGTTCATAAAGTCGTCGACCGCGATGATAGATCTGATGCTGAAGCGAAACCGGGGACTGCCGGTAGAATTCAAACGTTCGCCGACTCTGCAGGACGACATCCTTGGCAACCGAAAGATCCGCCAAAACGGCATCTGCGCGTGCGGACTGCTCCCGGGTGCGTGGCGTCGAATCAGGCAGGACGACACACAAATCCACGTCACTGTCGGTGTTGGGATTCCCCCAGGCATGCGAGCCGAAAAGGTAGATCTCTTCGGGCTGAAACTCCGCCACCAGACGGCGGGTCATTTCTTCCAGAAGGCTCGGCGGCAGGATTGCCATGGCCAGGCTAGGTTCGGACAAAACGTCCCACGGCGCAAGGCGACGGAAATCGTGGAGAATCCCGCCCAATTCCCCCCTCACCGTCCCGATGCCCACGGCGCATCCGGCTGGTTCACGGTCATCCACATCTGGCTTCGCATCGAACGATCATCCGCGGCATCCAGGTTCCATTTCACTTCCATTTGCATCACCGGCGACACCTCGCCGAGATCGAGAAAAACGGTCCGGCCATCCGACTGAAGATGCGCGGACCGGACCGTCACCGGGTCCCGCCCTTCGCGATCGGGATTCTCCACCGACCAATCCTTCGACCCATAGGCTGCTGCATATCGATAGCTCCAGCGTTTGACCGCATAGCTCCCGACGTCCTCGGCGGTTTCGCGTCGCAACGGCTGGCTGAAGGTCAGTGAAACGCCGTTGGAATAGGCGTGCCATGCCACCGGCAGATACGCGGTCCGCCCGGTCCAACGCACTCGCTGCAGGCATCCGTCCTTCAACGCACTGGTCTGCCAACCGGTGCTACCGGCGATGTAAACGGCCCCGTCCCGTGGATTGAAGGTTCCGCGATTCGGTCCGCTGAGGAACTTCGCCGGCAACGAAATCACCGCACCTTGCGCCGTTCCGCCGACCGTATCCCGCAACACCGCCATCAGCGTTGAACGACCCCACAACAAATGCAGTGGGTGTCCGCCCAACGGACCCCATTGACCCGGTGGCAACCACACCTGACTGCCGCTGGAATTGTCCACCGCATGGGGAATCCAGCAGAGCACCGGGTCATAACCCAGCGGCCGCTCCGGCGTAACCCTCGGACCGCCATAGCCGTAGTAGCCTCCAGTCTTGATCTCCTCGATCACCGACGACGGTGTCCAATTCCCCTGTTGCGGCGACACGGTGATGATCGAGCCGTCGGGATTGACCCCTAGTCCGTTTGGATTGCGGAAGCCGGTCGCCAGGGTTTCCTGCGATTTGCCATCGGCGGCGACGCGATGAACTCCGACTGGATCGACAAAATAGAACCGGCCCGTCGCATCCACTTCCAACGACGTCACGTAGTCGTGGCCGCCCGGTGACGTGGCGATGCCGTCGAAAAAGCTCTCGTACACGTCCGCCTCGCCATCGCCGTTTTCATCCTTCAACCGGGTGATCCGGTCGCGACCCAGCACGAACACTTCACCGCCGCGGACCTTGAGGCCGAGCGGTTGAAAGAGCCCGGTGGCGAACCGCTTCCACTTCAGTTTGCGGAGCGAGCCATCGACTCCGGTCACCCGCCACACATCGCCGTGGATCGTCGAAACGTACACAGCACCGTCGGTTCCGATGTCCACGCCCGAACCAAACAACAGCGCATGCCACGGGTTGTCGTAAGGCATTGTCAGTGTGTCCACCGCGAGAATGTCGGAATCCATGCCACGCGCGCCGACCGTGGTCAGCTCCGGCAACCAGCGGGCGGCGCCGGCTTTTTGCAGAGCCGACACCGGGGGTTCGGGACGATCGGCCACATCCCAGCCGTCAAAAGCGGGAAGGTCGGCGGCCGACCCCTGCCAATGGGCGATCCGCCAGTGCGTGGGCTTCTGGCTCTCCGGCGCTTCGATGAGGTTGCCGTCTGGCCATTCGACGCTCTCGAATCGACCCGTCGGGCCTTGCACGGTTGTCAGGTGAATCACCCCGTCGTTGGTCCAACAATTCCGATAGTGCGACTTCTCCGGATGGGCCTCGTCGGCATGGATCGCAGCGGATTGCCCATTTCCGGCGAGCGAAATGCGAAACCGGAGCGGTTGATCGTGCGGGGCGATCTCCAGCGTTCGCGTGAACACCACACCGTTGCCGACCCGTTCCGCCCACGGTGATTCCACAACACGAACGCCATTGATCTCGGTCTCGATCAGGATGCGATTCCCTTGCACCCGGAATCCGAGCCATCGGTTGGTGCCGGAACTCCAGCCGAGTCCTGGTTTCGAATAAAACTGGAGCGGACCGGCCGGTTTCGGCGGCCGAATCAGGCCGAATCGCGCTGGATCCAATTGAAGGAATCCACCGGTCCACGCCGCGTGCAAACGCCCGGAGGCCGTGTCGTAGGCGACCGCCCCTTCGCCGTGATCGCCCACGCGGACGGACAATCCCTTGACCAGCGGCCCACCCGGAAACGGCAACGTGGAGGCCAGAAACGGTCCGAGATCCGTTTGCTGCCAACGGTTGTCCACCCAATCGCCTTCGCCCTGGGTGCCGGGATCACGACCCGATACCGCGGGTTCGCCCGCTGGCCGAATCGCCGCGCGCTGTACCGGCTTTTCCTCGATCGGTGCGTCGATGAGCGGTCGCAATTTGGCCAAGCCGGCTAGCTCTTTCCCGAGCTTTTCCTCCGCATCCTCCTGCGTGTGACCGAGAATGCCGATCGGTCCCTTCCATCCGCTGGCTCGCACGGCGCGGATCATCGGGAGCTCCGAATCACCGGTGCCGAGCGGGAGAATCATTTTTCCAAGCTTGTCTCCGTTCGGAACCATTCCATTCAGATTCAAGGCCAGCAGATACGGCTGCATCCGGCGCAGCATCTCCGGGAAATCGGCGATGTGATCGTGGGCATGATGGAAATTGTAGACGATGCCGACATTGGCATGTCCGGCCGCGCGCAACCGTTCGACGAGTGCCACCAGATTCACCGGTTCGCCGAACCATCCGTTGTGATTGTAGAGCGCTACCGTGCTGCCAATGCGCCGGGCGGCATCGCAGATCGGACCGAGGACTTTCAACGCCTCGCGCATCGCCACTTCGAGCTTTGCTGGATCGGATTCTGGTCCGGGAAACATGGAAACCCAGATCTGCGGGCTCAGGTGATGCCGTTCGAGACACGAAAGAATCGCCTTCGATTCGTCGTTCAACACCGCGGGAAACCACCAGGCCGTGAGTTCGATGTGATGTTTTTTCAGTGCCTCAACCTCGGCGTCGAAGGTGGGCACGTGTTCCGAACGCCAGTCGTAGGCCAGGCGTTGGATGCCGAGGCGGTCCAGCATTTGGGCGCGTTCCTCGGGTCCGCGTTTTCTGGTGTCGAACGGGACGATGCACCAGGCGACCAGATTGGTGCGGTCGAAGATGTCGGCCGCCAATCGCAATGAAATCGGCGCGACGAGGACGAGAAACAGCAGGACCGCCCAGCGTCGGATTCCGGAAATGGGGTGCACCCACGAATGACGCGCGAACCCGGTGCCGGCTTCAACCGCGAATGTGGGTGAGACCGCAAGAGGACACGAATTTCACGGATTCACACGAAAGGATCACCCAAACCGGATGGTAGCCTCGACCCTACCATCCGAAACTTGCCCCACCCGTTTTCCCGTTTTCCCGTTTTCCCGTCCTCTCGTTTTCCCTGCCTCCAGCCTCCTGCTTTCCCGCCTTCCAGATCATCCACCTCACATCCCCATAATCTGATAGCCGGCGTCGACGTAGAGGACCTGGCCGGTGATCGCCGCCGCGCCGTCACTCGCGAGGAAGGCGCCGGTGGCACCGAGTTCGTCGGGCAGCACGTTGCGCTTCAGGGGGGCGTGGGCTTCGTAGTGCTTCAACATGTCGCCGAAACCGGCGATGCCCCGCGCTGCGAGGGTGTTCATCGGGCCGGCACTGATGCAATTCACCCGGATTTTGCGGGTTCCAAGCGAGTAGGCGAGGTAACGGGTGGTCGCTTCCAACGCCGCCTTGGCCACACCCATCACGTTGTAATGCGGGATGACCTTCTCGGCGCCGTAATAGGTCATGGCGATGATACTGCCGCCGTGGGTCATCAGCGGCGCGGCTTCGCGGGCCACACCGATCAGGGAATAGGCGCTGACGTCGTGGGCCACCTTGAAGGCATCGCGGCTGGTGTTGAGAAAATCCCCTTCCAACGCCTCGCGCGGCGCGAAGGCGACCGAATGCAGCAGCAGATCCAGGCGGCCGAATTTCTCGCCGACCTTGGCGAACACCGCGGCGATGTCCTCATCGCGGGTGACATCGCAGGGCAAGATCAAGGTGTCGGATCCAAAGGTTCCGGCCAGTTCTTCGACGTTTTCCTTCAAGCGTTCGCCCTGATAGGTGAACGCCAGAGTGGCGCCTTCGCGATGCCAGGCCTGGGCGATGGCCCACGCGATGGAACGTTTGTTGGCGACGCCGAACACAACACCGAACTTGCCTTGGAGCGATGACATAGCCCCCCCAGCAAACCGCAAAACCAGCGAAGCCCCAAGATCCATTTCAAACCCGGCTTGACACATTAACTACCATGGTAGTATTACCTTGGTCGTTATCACTCCCATGAAATCGTCTTCGCATCGGCTTGGAGATCTCCAGCTTCGCATCCTGCAATCGCTCTGGGTCCGTCCCGATTCCTCGGTGGCCGAGGTTCACGCCGAGCTCAAGCCGGAGCGCGACCTCGCCTACACCACGGTCGCCACCATGCTCCGCAAGATGGAGGCGCGCGGACTGGTCCTGCATCGCGAGGAGGGACGCAGCTTCCTCTACCGCGCCAAAGTCGCCGCCGCGGAAGTCAGCCGCAGCGTCGGCCAGCACCTCATCGAACGTCTCTCCGCCGGCAGCCTCACCGAGGCGGTCAGCCACCTGCTCACCAGCCGTGAAGTCAGTCGCGAGGAACTGGACCAACTGGAGAAGCTCATCAAGGAAGCGAAACGCCGCGCCCAATAAGAGGATCCCATGACCCCGCTCGCCTCGCTTCTGTTCACCCTCGCCGGTGAAGTGTTGATCGTCACCGCCGTCGGCGCGATCGCCGAACGAATCCTTCCCGCCGTCCGCGACCGCCGACGCGCGTGGTGCGCCATCCTGTCGGTGTTGATGATCGTGGCCGCCGCCGAGTTGACCGGACTGCGCCCCGGTTTCCGCACCGCGCTCCTGGAACGATTCCGCGCACCGCAGACTCGATCGTCGCGAACGTTTGTCCCCGAGGTTTCATCGCGCGAAACGTTTCAGGATGAGGACTCCGTGCAGGCCGTTTTCCAATACGAAGCTCCAGTGGCACCGGCCGTGGTCCATCCGCGCTGGCCGTCATTTCTCATCGGAGCTTGGTTGATCGGAACCCTAGCGATGGCCGGTCGTTGTCTGTTCAGCCGTTGGCAATTGCATCGACTGGTGCGGCGCAGCGAGGCCGTGGAAGTCGATGACGCCCGTGATCTCGCGACGCGGTTGGGTCTGCGAATTCATCGGATCCAATTGCGCGAGGCCGAAGGATTCACCGGGCCGGTGGCGTTCGGAATCGTCCGGCCCACCATCCTACTCCCGCGCGGTTTCTCGGACCAACACGCACCCCTCGAACTGCGCGTTCTGCTCGCCCACGAACTCGCCCATCTCGCCGCCCGCGATCCGCTGTGGCTGGCCCTGGCCGACGGACTCGCAACGCTGCTCTGGTGGCATCCGGCGGTGTGGTGGGCCCGGCGACGTCTCCGCGCCACCAGCGAAGCCGCAGCCGACGAAGCGAGCAATCTGGTGCCGGGCGGCCGCGTCGCGCTGGCCGAAGCGTTGGTCGCACTCGGACAAAAACTCATCACCGAAACCTCGCCCGCCGGCTTCGGCGTAGGCGGGTTGAAATCCGAACTCGCCCGCCGCGTGACCCGGTTGCTCTCGAATCCGAATTCGATCGGATCCCGTCGCCTTCCGTGGATCGTCGGAACCGGATTCGCCACCGCCCTCGTCATGGTCACCGCCGCCCCCTGGCCCGGCGAAGGCGCAAAACCCGTGCTGATGGCCGCACTCGCAACGCTGGAGAAACCCGTCGACGCGAAAACGGCGGAACCGGAGCCGGCTATCGAACAACGGAATGCGGGACAGCAGAAACAGGAACCGTTTGATGCCCCAGACGTCAGTGTTCGCATGTTCCCGTCCGAATTCCCCTCTGCCCCTGTTCTAGACCGACTCCAATCCGTTTCCCTTTCAAAGGACGTTGCACTTGGATACGCAGTCCGACCGACCACTGCTTTTTCCGGCTTGGAGGTAACGTTTTATGAGATAACCGAGACAAATCGACCTCCACGCCCGATGGGCAGCCGACGAAGCAGTGCCGAACCCATTCAGCCATTCGCGGTGACGAAGCCCAACGGCCGGTCGGGAAGGGTTGCCCTCCCTCCGGATGATTCGGTGGACGTGATCGAGGCGATCCACCACTCAACCGCTCGCACTTCCAATCAGCCGCTGGTTTTGGCCCGGCTGGAACCCGGCAATTCGGGGGCAAGAACAAATCCCCTTCCGACGGACATCGGAACCAACCGGAGCCTTTTGAGTTATGACGCGTCCAGAGTTTACATAGGCGGCGCAAAGCCCGGCGGTTCAGGGGCGAAGACGCGCGCATCGGTGAAGAAGATCATTTTGCCGGAATTCGAGGTGGGAACCGTTTCGTTGGGAGAGGCCGTTACAAAGCTATTCGATTTAACCCTCCATAACGATCCTGAGCATATCGGCGTTTTCATGACGATTCTCTCGAACGTGACGGCGACGACGTCAACGTTTTCCCAGCACCTCGAATCCACACCGCTTCTTCGCGGAATTTCCCTCCACAACGTGCCGCTTGAGGAGGCACTTGATGCGATCAGCAAGTCCTCGGGCATTCCCTGGACGATCCAGGACTGGGGTGACATCCACTTTTCGCCGGCTTCTTCAGTGGGCATCGTCGGTCCAAATACACCCGGGAGAACGAGGATCACCGCCCGGCTCGACCAGATCGTTCTCCCCAAGTTCGATCTCGAGCCCATGCCGATCACCGAGGCCATTCGCGACCTTGTGGATGCGGCCAGTCAGTTCGACCCGGAAAAGCGCGGAGTCAATATTCGCCTCCAAGATAACACCTATTCCGTCGACCAAAACACTGGCATGGGCAACTACCCGAGCCTTCGTATTGGCATCAGCCTCCGAGGAGCCACTCTTCGGGAGGCGCTCAATTCCATCGTTGAAGCGTCACCACAACCGCTCGTCTGGAGGGTCGACGAATACGCGGTCATTTTGTCGGCGCCCCCGTTTCTCCACACCCGGAGATTCTCTCTGAACGGAGACAAGTTTGTGAAGGTTCTCCAGCCTTTCCTACCGGCGGGAAGCACCAACCTCCAAGCCGGGGTTCGGGCCTTTTTTGCAACGAACGGAGTTAGCTTCGTTGAGTTGCACGGCACAAACACACCTCCACAGGATCAAAGCGCGATCTTCTTCAACGACCGAAACGGCAACCTGTTTGTCCGCGCAACTCTCAACGATTTGGATGGGATTGAGAAAGTACTCCAGCGTCTCGATCTGGGTCGCTCAACAGATGCATCAATTCCGGCGGCTTCACCTTCAGAAGCACCGAGGTATGCCGAGCTGGAGGCCCTCGGTGATCTTTCAACACAACTCCGCCGGTCAAGGATGCGATTGGATGAAATGAGGGCCAGGTACCCTGAACAAGATCCAAGGGTGGTTCAGGCCAACTCCGACTACAAAGCGTTGAAAATCCACGTAACGGCCGCAGCGGGCGCGTTGAAGGCAATATCCGCGCCGGATTCCGCACCTGCACGCCAGGTCCGCCTCGATGTCCGGTTCGTTGAGGTCCTGGAGTCCGGGGGCAAGGGGCTGGATCTCGATTGGATCTTTGGCCCGACCCCGACCAACGCACCGGCTGCCAAATCGGGTCCGGCGAACGAGCTCCTGACCGATGCGAATGATCCCAAGGGTGACAATTACCGCGTGGATCTGTCGCGAACCGAGGGTGAGTTCGCCCCATTGTCGCCGGTCCAGTTCGCCGCCTTGCTCAAGCGGTTGGAGACGAAGGGCGGCGTGGATATTCTGGCCGCGCCGCGACTGATCACCCGATCGGGTCAACCCGCGCGGATGGCGGTCACCGAGGAGAAAACCGTCGTCGGTGACGTCACCGCCACCGCGGGTTCGAGCACCAACAAGGCCGCTCTCCAGTATCAGACCGCGACGATCCAGGTGGGACCGGCACTCGACGTGTTGACCTTCCTGGAAGGCGATTCGGCGCGCATGACCCTGACCGCCAAGGTCACGGAATTCCTCGGGTACGATCAACCGAAGCCCAATCAAACCGTCCAGGCCGTCACGCCCGGCGGCAAGCCGTTGAACGGTGTGGTGCCGCTCCCGCATCTCCGGGTGCGGCTGGCGATGGCCAATCCCTTCATCAAGCTCGGCGACACTGTGGTCCTGCGCGGACCGACCAGCGACAACACCGTCCGGTTCAAGGACAAGGTGCCGGTATTGGGCGACATTCCGCTGTTGGGCCGCCTCTTCCGCAAAGAGGAAACGCAGGTCCAGCACAAGCGGCTGTACGTGTTCGTGAGCCCGGTGGAAGTGGACGCCAAGGGTGAGGGGAAGTGAGCGGGGGGAAGTTGAAGGGTTGAAGAGATGCAGGGTTGAAGAGGGAGGGGCGGGCGCATCCTATGGAGCGCGGCGGGAAGCGTAGCGCCACGCCGCTGTGTAACCGCTGACCCCGCGGGACGGGTGCGAACTTCAGCCCGGAGTGGTGAATGGATCCACGGCTTGCAAGGCGAGGTCCCGCGCCACAGCGGTGTCGGCGCTTCGCTCTGCCACCGCACTCCATGGCGGCAAGCGTTCGCTCCAATCCCGCGGCGGGAGGTCGCGGACAGCGTCTTGGACTGCGTGTGGCAGAGCCGCCGCTTTGCCGGGCGGGTGAAAACTTCAGCCGGGCGTGGTGAATGGATCCGCGGCTTGCAAGGCGAAGTCCCGCTCCATAGCCGTGTCGGCGCTTCGCTCTGCCACCGCAGTCCATAACAGGAGGCCGCGCTTCCTGTGGAGTGCGGCGGGAAGCGCAGCGCCACGCCGCTATGTAACCGCTGACCCGCGGGACGGGTGCAAACTTCAGCCCGGAGTGGTGAATGGATCCACGGCTCGCGAGCCGAAGTCCCGCTCCACAGCGCCGTCGACGCTTCGCTCTGCCGGCGCACTCCATGGCGGCAGGCGCTCGCTGGAATCCCGCGGCAGTTCATCGCGCATCCTGCTCGACAACTCCGGTGCCGGCATTGGAGCGTTTCCGGATTCATGTCGAAGCGACGGATTCTTTTCATCGGTTGGGACGCTGCGGACTGGAAGGTGATCCGTCCGCTGATCGCAGCGGGGGAAATGCCGAATCTGGCGGGGCTGATGGCCGGCGGCGTTCACGGCAACATGGCCACCATCTATCCGGTGTTGAGCCCGATGCTGTGGAGTTCGATCGCCACCGGCAAACGACCCTTCAAGCACGGCATCCACGGATTTTCAGAACCCCTGCCCGACGGGTCCGGCGTCCGGCCGATCAGCAGCCTTTCGCGCAAAACCAAGGCGGTGTGGAACATCCTCAATCAAAACGGGCTGAAGAGCATTGTCGTCGGCTGGTGGCCGTCGCATCCGGCCGAACCGATCAACGGGGTGATGGTCTCCAACCACTATTCCCAAGTGCACGGCGGCCCCGAGGATCGCCACAAGATGCCGCTCAACACCGTCCATCCCACGAGCTGGTCGGAGCCATTGGCGGACCTGCGGGTCAGTCCGATGGAACTCGACGGCGAGATCCTCCGGATGTTCGTGCCCGATTTCCAACGGGTCGATCAATCGAAGGACCGCCGGCTGCATTCACTGGGCAAGATCGTGGCCGAAACGATGTCCATCCACGCCGCCGCCACCGAGTTACTGGGGAAGGAGGACTGGGATTTTGCGGCGGTCTATTTCGATGCCATCGACCATTTTGGTCATGCGTTCATGTCGTATCATCCGCCCCGACAGGATCGGATTTCGGAGGCGGATTTCTCGATCTATCAACATGTGGTGGCCAACGGCTACCGGTATCACGACGGGATGCTGGGCACGTTGCTGCGGTTTGCGGATGAGAACACCACGGTGATGTTGATGAGCGATCACGGGTTTCATCCGGATCATTTGCGGCCGGCGTACATCCCGGCCGAACCGGCGGGACCGGCCGTGGAACACCGGCATTTTGGAATCGTGGTGCTGCGGGGTCCGGATATTCGCGTGAATGAACGGATCCACGGGGCGACGGTGCTGGATGCGTGTCCGACCCTTCTCGCACTGGCGGGACTGCAACCGGGCCGGGACATGGACGGAAAGGTGTTGCTGAATGCCTTCCGGAATCCGCCCCAGATCGAGCCGGTCGACAGTTGGGATTCGGTTGCCGGCGACTCCGGGATGCATCCACCTGAGAAGCGTCTCGACACAGTGGCTTCAGCAGAGGCGTTCAAGCAATTGGTGGAGCTCGGCTATGTGGCTCCGCCGGGAGCGAATGTGGCGGAGACGGTGGACGAGACCACGCGCGAGCTGCAGTACAATCTGGCCCGGGCTTATACCGATGCCGGTCGTCATGCGGACGCGATGGCCCTGTTCAAGGTCCTTTGGGAACGGTGGCCGCGGGAACACCGGTTCGCCGCCGCATTGATCGATTCCCAGCGTGCCGCGGGTGACATTCCGGGGCGGAAGGCATCGATTCTCGAATTCGAATCGCGCGTCGCGCGTTACCAGGTTCTGGCGAAGGAGGAACTGGCGAAGTTCGACGCCGAAAAGGCCGCGAAGAAGGCGGTCGAGGGCGCGGCCCCGGACGGCGAAGTGCCGGCGAGCGGCCAGCGGCGCGACGACTATTTGCGCCGGCAATGGCTGGAGCAGTCGCATCCCCGGCCACTTCAAATCGCCTGGATGAAGGCGTCGCAGGCCCTGTTGGAACGGGATTTCGCCGAAGCCCGGCGGCAATGGGAGGTCCTCCTGGCGTCGGGTCCCCTTCCGATGGAGATGGGATTGCAGGCCGTGGCGGCGTGGAAGGAATTGGGCCACGTCGATCGGGCGCGGGAGGTGATTGCGCAACTGCGGGAGCTCGACCCGGAAAACTCCGAGGCGCTGGCGCGGTTGGCGGAGATCGAGATGGAGGCGGGGAATCCGTCCAAGGCCGTGGAGGCGGCGACCGATTCGCTGGCGTTGATCTATTTCCAGCCGGCGGTGCACTTCATCCTGGCGAGATCGCTGCTGGATCTGGGGTTGCCGGTGGAATCGGAACAGGCCGCGCGGGTGGCGGTCGCGCAGGTACCGGGATTTGTCAAGGCCCACGCATTGTTGGGGCTGCTCTATCGAAAACATCTCAACCGGCCGGCCGACGCTTTTCTCCACGAGGGAATCGCCAAGACCCTGCAAAGCACCCGGCGGCTGGAGGCGAACAAATCGGATGGAAAAGAGACCTCGGCACCGACCGGAGCACCAGAGGCCGCAGCCCCACCCTCCTTCAACCAACCCGCCAGCCAGCCGGCCGACCCGGCGCAAGTGATCACCGTGGTGTCAGGTCTGCCCCGCAGCGGCACTTCGATGATGATGCAGATTCTGGCAGCCGGTGGGGTGGAACCGTTGACGGATGGAATTCGACAGCCGGACGAGGACAATCCGATGGGTTACCATGAATTCGATCCGGCGGCCAACCTGGCGATGGATTCATCCTGGGTGCAGCAGGGTCGGGGCAAGGTGGTCAAGGTTGTGGCCCAACTCCTCCCCTGGCTGCCGCGTGGCGAACAGTATCGGGTGGTGTTTTTGCGCCGCGATTTGCGGGAGGTGGTCGCCTCGCAGAAGGCCATGCTCCAGCGGCTGAACCGGGATGGCGCGGGTCTGAGTGACGAGCAATTGATGGCGACCTATCGGAAGCAGTTGGAAGGAGTCCAACGGGCGCTGGGAGGACGGCCCGACATTGCCGTGACCGAGGTGGACTATGCGGCGTTGCTTGCTGAACCGGAGCCGGAATTGGTGCGCCTTGCGACATTCCTGGAACGTCCGTTCGATGCCAACAAGGCGGCGGGAGCGATTCGCCCCGAATTGCGGCGTCAAAAGGCGGACGGGGTCTGATTGCACCGGCAGCCGTCGAAACACAGCCGGGTTTGACAACCGACGGATCAACGGTGTTTCCCAGCGTCAGCCCCGGGGGTCCCGAGAATGTCGGGAATCATTTCGGCGAGCCGGTGAGAGCGGTTTTCAGCCGCCCGAACAAGGCACCCACGATGGACCGCCGGTGACGCTGGCCGCAGGCAGGGCAATACTCACGATGGGTCGGGACCGTGCTGTCGCAACGCGAGCATTGATAAAACAGCGGCTGCCGGCAGGCGACACACGATTGCGCGCCGAGCGGATTCAAATTCGAACAAACGCCGCAAAGAATGGAGTTGGCCACGGGAGACGACGGGATTCCTCAGGTGGAGTTCAAAAGACGGTGCCGCAGGTCCTATCAAAGCCGCACCGCCATGTCTCGTCAGAACTTCGAATTGTAGTCGGGCAACGACAGGAGCGCGTCCGGTTCGTCGCGGTCCTCAACCGTCTTGAGGTATTTGACGCCGTCGGCAGAAGTCCCGACCACCACGAGGACCTGACGATTCTCCTTGTGAACGAAGAATTCCGAACGCCCGCGTTCGATGGCGTTGATGGCCTGGTTTTCCAGCAACATCCAGCGACCGCCCCCCAGGGTGGTCCCGCCCACGGCCCGGACCCGCGCCTTTCCGGCGGAGGTCTGTTCCTTCAGGACGCTCTCAATGGCAACTCTCAGTGACATGACATTCTTTCCGGCGATGGTCAGACGAGGTGATGGCCGCAGGGAAACGCCCCTGCGGCCGGCCTACCGGGCCAGAGACGCCAAAACCTGCTTAAAGGTTACTCATCAACGGGCTGGCAACAACATCGCTCTGGCCTGGGATCCGGATTCCGCACCGGCACCTCCCCGATCGCCACACCTTGGGAACGGACGCCGCCGGGGTCAAGCCACAGCGCAACACCTTGAATGTTTTCACGTCCGTCCGGTGAGTGAACCCGGTGTAAACGGCACGGGTGAAATATTATTCAGCTATTTTTGAATGGTTTACGCTTACAGGCGTCAACCTATGGGATCGGTCGGCATGCTGTCCGGGGAGAACCCGGAAGGGGCGCCCGCAGGTATGGGTTCCTGCGATCGTTTGACAGCCGACGGTGGGACTTGCGCCACGTGAAACACCGACCGACCTCGTTTTAGCACGCGCTCTATCGCCCCCCGCGGCCGAGGCTGGCGATCCGGCCCGGGTTGGTGTTGCCCATCTCGGCGTGGAGGCGTTTGGCGGCGTGCGCGCGTTCGAACAGGGCCACCACGATCTTCCGCACCGGTTCGCTGGTCAGCACCGTTTCGATCTGCGTGACGAAGGCTTCCTCGGTATCGCACAACATCACGTTTCCATCGGTGGCGATGTTGGCAAAACGCAGGGGATACAACGTGATGTCGTAGCCGATCATCAGGATGTCGGCCTCGTACGCATTCAGCGCGGGGGCGCGGATGACCAGTTGATAGGCGAACAGGTTGGACTTCCAGACGACTGACACGACCATGCCCACCAGCACTCCCTTGGTCATTTCCGTAAGGTGGGAAGCCTGCTCCTTCAGGACCGAAACCGGGGTCCTGACGTTGGCCAGAGGGGGCAGTTCACCCCAAAGATTCTTCTGGTCCATAGGTCAGGTTCCGTCGGAACGGCAGCCGGATCCGCGAACCAGGACCCGGCGTATGAATACCGGACGCAGAGGTGCCACGGGGCACTCCTGTCGCCGGCGGTCGCAAGGAACCGTCAGTGATGATCGGGTGTTCACTGTCTCCAGATTCGAAATCGTTCGGTGATTTCCGCGGGGGATTCAGACCTGCAGCGCTCCGCGGGTCGATGCGGTTGGGGCAGTCTCCGAGGGGAGGCCATGGATCATTCGTTGGTGATGGATCGGGCGCAACCGCTCCACGGGATCACCCGGCGTGGATGCCGGGTTCGTTGCCGCAGGGATGGGGTTGCACCTGTTTCAGATGGTATCTCGGCAGGATGCGACCGGAGCTTGAGTGGTTTTCTTCTCCTGCGAACAAAACCCCGTAATTCCAGAAGTTGCCCGGCAAGTCCGCCGGAAATCAAAAGCGCTGCCCCCGAAGGTTTGCGACAAAGGCTTCGCATTGCCCCTGGGCAGAGACGATGGAGCCATGGTTGTGAGGTGGTCCCGGATGAGTCATTCACCTCGGAAGCCCTCGTGGAAGCTTTCAACGAAGCCATTTTGCCAAGGACCGCGGCGGAATCCGGACGAAACAACTCCCTAGGGCGGTATGTCTTGACCATGCCCTCCATTTTGGTGCAATCAAACGATGAAGAAGACGCTTCTCCCACTGACGACGGCATTGTTGGCCGGTGGGATTTTGAACTCCAATGCGAGCGTCCTTGTTTTGGAAACCGGGAAGAGCCTCTCACTCTCACCCTCATCCTCCGGAACGATTACATTTTCGGCGGGAAACGATGCTGGCGACATCACCGCCGATTTCCTGGGCTGGACATTGGGGATCCAGTTGCTTCCGTCCGGAACGACCACGGGTTCCCTGACCCTGGGCAGCCTGACTCAGCCGGTTTCGAATCCGATGCCCGACGGCTCGGCCGGAAGCATCACCATCACCCAACCGTCAACCTTCACTCTGGCCAATTCCGCAAGCATCAACAATTCAACGACCTATTCTCAAATCGCGATTGAATTCGTCGATCCGCTGCTCGGAACGGTGCTCAGCAATACATCCTACAATCTGGGAACACTGAGTATCAACTCGTCGGCAAACGCCTCTGGGACCTGGAATCTCTACGCAGTTCAACAAGCGGGGGGATTCCACCAAAGCTATTGGACGGATGGTTCATTGACCGATAATGATTTCGGCAATCTGCCGAGAGGGGCCGGAAACTCATCTATTTTGATCGGAACGGTATCGATAACGGGAGTCCCTGAGCCGACTCAAACCTGGGTGATGGGTGGTTGTTTGGCGGTTGGCTTTATACTGAGGCGACAAGGAAGAGTGTCCGCTTTCTGGCGTTGATCCACAGGCGAGGAGGACCGGCCCCACTGCCGGCTTTCACGCCCCGGCCGGTCCGGTGTTCGAAATGGGCGGTGACCAGAGTGGAAGTCTCCACGCTGGAACCGGTTACGCATCAGGGATCGGGTATTCCCTGGACGGCGAGAACGTGACCGTCCTTGTCTCCGGGCTTCCAGTAGTGGCGGTCACCGAGGGTGCCGTTTATGTGGCGCACTTCCGCCTTCAAGCTCCCGTCGGGATGCCAGGCGTGCGAGAGACCATCCGGAACGCCGGCGTGAAAGGGGACCTCTTCGGCCAGTTGGCCGGTGGGATGCCAGCGGCGGAATAGCCCCTCCAGTTTGCCATTGTGGGCCGTGCCTTCAGACAGCTTCGATCCGTCCTCGCGCCATCGAGTGACGGTTCCCTCCGAGACGCCGCTGGCGAACTGCTCGCGGACCTGGAGCGTGCCATTGGTGTACCAGCCTTCCGAGAGGCCATGAAGGACACCGTTCGACAGCCACGAGCGCGATTTTACGACGGAATCGGAATAGCGCTCGACGAGCCAGCCGGTAAACGGTCGACCGCCCTCCTTGTCGCAAAGTCGGTCCGCCTGACGAACAAGTTGCGTTGCGGTGCGTTCGGGTTGATCCGGGGAATTGGAACCCGTTCGGTGAAACCGCACCCAAACGAAGGTCATCGCCACGGCGACCAAGGGGCCGAGCCACAGCCACGCGCCGAGGCGGCGTTGCTCGAGAGCCGGAGGCGCGGAAGCCGGACGGACCATGTTTGCGTGGGACGTGAAATACCGCCGGGAATCAGTGGACCATCAGCCGGAAAAACCGCGGTTCGGATGCGGGATCCGTGGAGGGAGTGGTGGTGACCTGCAGCAGCCGGACATCGGTTGCGAAGTAGGCGGTGTGCTGCGCCGCAGAGGTCCCTTCGGCGGGAATGAGAAAGGGGATCTGCGTCCAGGGTCCCTGCGGCGTCAGGGCGCCTTCGATGGTGTAGGAGCGATCGTGGATGACGGTGAATTCCAACTGGGCGGTGCCGCTGCTGAGTCCCTTGAGGGCGAGGGCGAATCCGTCCTTCGGATCAAAGGCGTAGGTGCCGGCGAGATACTCCTGCAGGTTGGTGAGGCCGTCGCCATCAGCGTCATCGCCAGGGCGGATGTCCGCCAGGGTCAGCCCGGGTTTGCCGAGGGCACGGATGAGCTGGCGCTCCCAGGCATCGGGGAGTCCGTCGCCATCAGAATCTTCGCCGAGGGTCAAATCCACCCGAGCCGATTTTCCCGGCTGGGCGACGAGGGCGGAAGCGCCGGACATCTCGATCGGGAGATAGGTGACGTTGCCAATCTTGACTCGGATCCGGAAGGGAACCGTCGGCACGAGGGCGGACGGCTTGTAGAGGTCCGCCGTGGCTCCGGAATCGATGGGAATCAGCAGACGGTAGTTTACCCCGGGCTCGCTGCTTGCGCCAATGGTGCCGCTGGCAAGGATGGTCCCGTTGGCCTCCAGCAGCACGGTGGCACCGGTGGCGGTGACGGGATTGCCGAGTTCGTCGCGGACGAGTCCGTAGACTTCCTGATGCGGTGCGGGCGGAAAGGCCACGGCACCCCAGCCGAGGGCGACGCAGGATGCCAGCGTAATGCGATGCAGGGAACGGGCCAGATGTCGGGCGGGATTCATGGTCGTGGAAGGTTGAGGATCAGTTGCCCGAGTAGGAGTACGTCACGAAGTTCAACTTGATGTCCTTCACCGTGCGGATGAAGCGATCGATGCCTTCGTCCGGGTTGTTGAGCAGTGTCCGTCCAGGGATCACCAGTTTCCACTGGCTGTTCCACACCGAGCGGCCGATCAACCGGTTGTTGGTGAACTGGGTTCGGTGGAGATTGCCGGCGCTGCCGTAGAGGTCCTGGCTGAAGAATGCCTTGCTGGAAACCGGTCGGAAGGCCTGATGTTTCCGAAGGGCGAACAGTGGTTCGGTGAGTGAATCCGAGGATTGGTAGAACGCCTTGTCGGAGAAACCGGAGGCACCGATGTTGAAAGGCATGGGGACCGCCAGATCTTCCACGCTCCAGGTGCGCACGGTGGAAGTGTCGCCAAGCGGCGGGCTGCGCATCGAGTCGGTGCCCACCGGGATCAGGTAGATGTACGGGGTCGCGGACATGGCGTCTGGATCGAGGAATGAAATGTCCGGATCTCCCGATGAGGTGCCGCCCGCGGCGCCGACGGCTCCGGTGTTGGCGGACGGATTGGCCATCCCCAGGTAGCCATCAAGTGCGGCTCCGACGCCAAAGATCTTGGTGGCAAAGGAACTCGAGCTGAAGGCGTGGTCGCCGGCGGCCAGCGGCTGGCCGAACAGATTGAGCCCATTGGCAATGGTGGTGCCAAAGGTCAGGATGATTCCAGGCACCTTCAACCCGTCGCCGGAGTCCACCTGCATGCAGTAGCGGCGAATATCCGGGTCGGCCAGAATGTTGTCGGTTTGCCCTTTTCGGAGGGCGTCCACCCAGGCGACGTCGCCGTCGGTTCCGGGGAGAATGCGGAAGTTTTCGGTGCGCAGGGAAACCGTGGTTCCATAGGCATCGGGATTATTGAATCCGAGCCGACCCCGAAGGACGTCCCAGTCCGCCTTCATTTCGGCGAGGGCGCTGGAGAGACCGGGATCCCCGGTGTCGCTTCCGGCAAACTGCGGTTCAGCATTGCGAACCACGCCGAGGGCGCGCGAAGAAATGATCCGGTTGATGAAGGATCGGCCGGTGGGGGTGTTGAGCAGTCCGGTCTCGTAGTCGTAGGCATTGGCGGCGAGGAGGGCGTAGCGGGCCGACAGATCGAACAGCGTCTTGTACCGTTCCAGCTTCTCATTGCGGAACAGGCGGAACGCAGCATCGCGGGTTCGATAACCCTGGACAATGGCCGCCGCGTGCTTGCGGTACGTTTCGCGATCGGCCTGAATGGCGTCCCCCGAAGCGATCAACGCCCGAACGGCGCGTTTCTTGTCGTCATATTGGCGGACGAGATCCGCCACCTTCCAGAGATCGTTTTGAACGCCTGAAAGGGCCTGACGGAGGCCAAGGACCGCGGCGCGCAGTTCCTCGGCGCGATTGAGCGGATCAATGACGTTCGACTCCACCTGGCTTCGGGTGATGGATGCCGACAACTCAAGAGCGGCCTGGAGCGCGAACCGGGTGATGTCCAGTTTCTTGAGGGTGGAGGAAACCGTGTAGCCGGCGTCTTCGAGCGCGCCGCGGGCCGCGGAGGTCAGGTCACCGCCGGATGCCACGCCGACGATGTTATTGGCCGGCAGTGATGACGCCGCCGATTTTGCCGTCGCCACGATGTCGCTTTCGACAGAAGACTGAACCTTGTCCCACAAGTTGTTCACGAATTGTGCCGAGGCAACCGTGTTGTCGAGGGCGGTCAGCTTTGACTCCTCATCGTTGACCGCCTGGTAGGTGTCTATGTCGGCGTGGAAACGGGCGATGGCAATCGACAGATCGCTGTTATCGCTCACAGCCTGGGTTGTTATTGCGAACTGGAGGCGCGTGGCCGCCAGAATTTGCTCGGAAATGGCCTGCTGGAGCTTGCCGGGATATCGCCGCTGACCCTGCCAGGCTGAGGGCTTGTCGAGGTATCCCAAGGGTCCAATGTTGAAGGTTACATTGTAGATTTGCGAGGGAGCGACATCGGTGTCCATGATGTCCGTTCCAAGGTCCACCGGAATGGCCGTCGTCCATTGAGTGGTCGTAAAATTGAGGCTGAGATCCGAGACGCCATTGGTGGGGGCGGAGCCGAGCGTAATCACAGGGTCCGCCTGGATAAAGGTTTGCTCCGGAAGATCGACGTAACCGTAGTGGAGGAGGTCGGGGCCTTCATAACCCTGCGCGTAGGTCTTGCCGACCCCGATGTCGTCGGCGTAGGGCGTTCCGTAGAGTTCGACCAATGCCTGATTGTAGGCCGACTCCTGCTTGGCGACGCCGTCCTGGACCCCCGAGAGCGAGTCCTGCTCCGAGCGCATCAGGCGGGTCACATCCTTGGCGTCATCGAAGGCCGACACCGCGTTGTTGAGCGCCACCTTCGCGCGCTCATAGATTTGTTCGAAGTGGGTGCCGTTGCTGTCGCTGGTGACCTGGTTCGGATTGATGTCGAAGGCCATGCCGTCCTCGGGGACACCCAAGGGGGACAATCCCCCCTCGGCGTTGTCCAGATCGGTCTGAAGGCCGCTGGCGATCGTGACGAGGTTCTTGAGCTCGGGCACCGTCGTGCGGTCGATCTTCTGGATTCCCTGGTGAGTGGGAATCGGGTCGACATCGGGCAGGATGGCATTGCCCGCCACCCAGTTGAGGTAGGCACCTTCACCCACGCGTGTCGCCCAATGATCGAGCCCCCAATACCGCACTGGATGCCGGGTGACGCCGACGCTGACGTAACTGCGTTGGGTGTTTTCCTGGGTTGCGGAATAAGCGCTCCATCCATCCTTGTGAACGGATTGGTAGTCCCTACGCCAGGTGAGGTCGAAAATCTGTCGACCGGCGTTTGCCAGCGCAGAGGCGGCCGCCGCAAATTTGCGTTCGTCGAGGTAATCCACCGAAACCGGCTGCCCGAGCACGTTCACCGCCTCGATGCGCGGCACCCAGTCGAAGTTCGGGTTTATGAGCAGCGAATAGTATCCCTTGAGCGCCGTGAGGTAGTGGCCGTAGGCGTCGCCATGGCCTTGTGGGAACATGACCGCGGCATCCGCCGCATTGATGATTCCATCAGGAGTCCGGTTGGGATCCTCCTGGATGTTGTAGTTGAGGGCATAGATGACCTCGCCCGAATCAATGCCGCGGGTATAATTCCACACCAACCGATTGTAAACCGGGGCCACCTGAACGCCGGGCAGCAGGGTGTCGTCGCGACCGCGCAGCAGAGCGAGTTCCTCCTCCAGCAGGGACGGGACCTGTCCTTTGAAGGCAAACAGGGAGGTGGCGATGTCGCCGTAGGTCTTGTCGGCTGTGCCGATGCCGATGGTCGGGTTGGCCGCGTCGGCGGTGGCTTCGTTCCCGACCGTCATATACAGGTCGTTCAGATACCCGGAGGCGAGCAACAGGGCGTCATTGGCGGGGCCGTAGTTGAAGCCCGACTCAATGCTGAGGGCGCGACCGCGGCGCAGGACGGTTTCGTAGATCTCGATCAGACCGTAGTTGTTGATCGAGTCGATGTTGAGGGCGACCTGAAGAAGGAGAGATGCTGCTCCATGAAGTAGCCCCAAGGCTGTGTTCTGCCATTCCGCATGCTGTCCGGCACGTTGGATCTGAAGACTCCCAGGAGCTGCTGCAGGACGGTCTGGCAATGGCAGCCAAGATCCTCACGAACGCTCACAAGAACGGCAAGAAGGTGACCCCCGGCAACGTGGCCTACTACACGTTGCAGCACTTGAAATCAGGCCGCAGGACGGTGGGCTACAGCAATGCCGACGTGCTGGGCTCTGCCACACAGCTCAATAGTCGCAGTTCCCTTGCGTCCATTGATGAGGACGTGAACCTGCCAGGTGATGGTGATGGCGTCATTCCTGTGGCCGAGGTGATGTGCCGCGACGAAGAAGACCCAAGCAGGCAGGCAGCCAGGAAGATGGACTGGGAATGCTTCGTTACCTCCCGGGATGGTGGAGACCAGGCGTTACTACAATGTCTGGGTGAAGGCTGGACCGCCACCGAAAGCAGTCACCGACTCCGGATCAGTACCCTGACCCAACTCCGGCACTCATTGCTGGAGTTCTTCGGTGAAGCGATGATGTCCGAAGCCATCCGTAAACCCCAGTGGTTCCACGATCTCAGGGTGGCCAAGGAACACTTCGCCTGCCGAAGCGAACGTAGCTGGCAAATGCAGTGACGGTTCAAACGATTGCCCGCCCGCACTCACCCACCACAGGTTTGATGCCCGTGGTCCAGGTGTGTGCGGCGGTGGGGCACCTAGAAAACGAGAACGCCTCAGTTTTAGCTCAGACCCCTCTGGTCTGCATTGAATGGCCTCGCTGAATGGTTGAACCGCGGGCTGTGAAGGGAGGTTTCGCCCGCCGTGAATGCCGGTACTTGCCTTCACCTTCACAATCGCAAACCTTTCGTTTGACTGTCCTAGTGGCCTAGGCCACTGTCTGAATGTCGCTCCCATGATTGTTCACCTTGATTTCAAATCCGCCGTGCCGGTCTGCCTGCAGGTTGTCCAGCCGGTGCAGGCCGTTGCCGCGTTCCGCGTGGCGGATCTTTCAAAATGGGTCCCGCGATGGCGAAGCGTAACGGCTTGTCGGTCCCGACCAATGCGCCGGCAGCGGATGTTCCTTCTCCCGTGAAATGCGCGGACCTCAAAGCCTATGAACAGCACCAAAAACAAAGTGGTCGTCGGCACGCTTGTCGTGCTGCTGCTGAGCGTTACCGCCGTCCTCGTAGTCAGGAACAAGATTAAGTCCTTCGAGGCTTCGTTCCTGGCGGAGGCTGACAACGGGCGGATAGGAGGTGGAGCGAACAACCCGGTGCCGGACTGGCACGGCTTCCTCGCCAAGAACCCCGAAGAAAGGGACAAGATTCTCAAGGTCTGGTGCGTGGACAACCTGAAGCAAATCGGCGGCGCGGCCCACGAGTGGTCTGCGAAGCATGGGCACCGGTTCCCCGCCGATCTCTTTGCTCTGAAGGAACAAATCTCTCCCCGATACCTGACTTGTCCTGAGGACAGCGACCGGAGGGAGGTAACGAAGTGGTTCCGGGCAAAGGCCGCCAACGTGAGCTATGTGATCGTGTCACCCAACCTGAACGATCCGCGTCCGAACGTGGTCGTCGCCCGGTGCCCGATCCATGGCCATGTTCTGCTGAGCGACGGGACGGTATTCCAGGGCGATTATCTCAAGGAGCAGGGAATGCAGCTCCGGAAAGACAACACGCTGGATCGTGGTGCTCCATGAAAACTCTCCGCCCCAGAAAACCCCTGTCTGGCTTCACCTTGATCGAACTGCTGGTGGTCATCGGCATCATCGGCATCCTGGCAGCGATGCTCATGCCAGCACTGGCCAAGTCTAAGGCCAAGGCGCGAGCGACGGTCTGCCTTTCCAACCTCAAGCAGTGGGGCCTCACCTGGACGCTCTACACCGACGACTACAACGGGAAGTTCAGCGAAGGCCACGCTGTGGAGTGGGCGCGTGGCGCCTGGATTCTGACGGCACAAAATCTCATTCCCACCAACTCGCCGCTTTACTTCTGCCCCGAGGCCACACGGCCGCGGCGCGATGGCTTCTTCGAAGTGGAATGGGGCGGGCCACACAACAGCTACCTCCATGCGACCGGCCAGCGCAGCAGTTACGGACTCAACCTGTGGATGTATGACGCGCCGCCCGACGTGAAGGCCATTCAGGGCCGGCCGACCGCCTCAAACTGGGGGTCGATGGCGGCGGCTTCGGAGCCGACCCGGGTGCCGCTGTTCCTTGATTCGATGTGGCGCGGCGGCGGCCCCTTCGACACCGACGCGCCGCCCAGTTTCAACGGGGAGTTTCTCGACTACAGCGCCGAAATGCACCACTTCGCGATGGACCGGCACAACGGCGGCGTAAACAGCGGCTTCCTCGATGGCAGCGTGCGCAAGCTGCGCGTGAAGGAGCTCTGGCAGCAGAAGTGGTCCCGCAACTTCGATCCGGAGAAGTCGGCGAACCTGAAGTGGCCGGAATGGATGCGCTGAAAAGAACGGCTCTTTTGTATCCATGCCCAGGCATCGTTAGATGAAACGTCCGGCCTGCTTCACCCTGACCGAGCTGCTCGTAGCTATCGACTTGGGCGAAGTGAGAGAGCAAATCTCTTAAACGCGACTGAGGAGATTCACGGAGCGGTGCGTCCTCTCACCGTCGCTGGCGTGGGCCTGCTTCGATAAAACGGACAGAGAAAAGGGAGGTATTGGTTAGTTGTTTTTGAGTTCGAACTGAGCGGGTGAAAGGCCTACGAGGGAGGTATGACGGCGCTGACGGTTGTAGAAGACTTCGATGTGGTCGAAGATCTCTGATCTGGCGTGGGTGCGGCTGGTGAACCTGCCGGCCGACTGCTGACTTCCCGTTCCCAGTCGACCTGGCGCCGCAGAGCCTCTCCTTCAATAGACTCCCGACGGTGATGGAATCCGATGCCTCCTTTCGGCTAGTCGTCAATTCCAGTTCTGGACTCCCGGTCTCGCTTGGCGCGGTCTCCGGTCCCGGGCGGATCGCAAGGGGCAACATGCTTCAGCCAGATTGGGGCGAGCCGAGGCCGGCCGTCAGCGAATGAGCTTGCCACCCACGCGGGCTCGCGCGAAGTAGAACCCAGATGGACGGTGCCGGCCGGGGTTGGCGTCACCGACTTCCATTCAGGGCCCATAGCTCAATGGTTAGAGCAGGGGACTCATAATCCCTTGGTTACAGGTTCGAGTCCTGTTGGGCCCACCATTTTCATTCTTCACTCCAGTATTCCCTTCCCACGGTTCGTCCCGATTGATTCAACGCCGCACCTTCACACTGCTGGCTCCTGCCCGTCTCAACGGCCGGCCAGCTCCGCCAGGAGGTGGGCCACGCGGGTGGCTGAATCGGGGGTCAGATGAAGGTTGTCGGTGTAGGTGATGGGAAGATTCCGGCGGGCGCTTTCGCGGTTCAGGTCGATGAGCGGAATGCCGAGATGTTCGGCGAGTTGATCCGCGCCGTGGTGGGCCTCGGGATCCACGGGATTTTCCCGGCCGACCGGGAATTGAACCAGAATGGCCGCGATTCCACGGTCGCGGAGAGTCTGAATTTGCCGGGCCAGGTCCCGTTCCCATTCAGGCACCACCCGGTGCAGGGCGGTCGCCGTTTCCAGTACCCGTTCACCCGGCTTGGCGGGGGCACCGGGTGGGTGTTGACGGGATTTGATCCAGGAAAACAGCAGCGTGCTGGGCCGGGCCGAGGCGCGAAATCCGGGGGCCAAACCGGCAAGTCGCATCCCGGATCCGGAAGCCGCCGCGAGAATCGCGTCGTCGTTCGGATGCCATGGCTTTCCCAAACGATGGACCTCAATGAACACCCGGCGGGGTCGGTTCGTGCTATCCAATAGAATCCGCAGACCCAGGCCAGGACCCGAGCCATCGAGGCTCAGGTTGTGGATTCCGGTCAACGGGGTGGACTCGAAATATCGGGGCAACAGCCGGGCGCCGATGGAAGAACCCACCAGGACATCGGCAGGCGCGGCATCCAGCTTCCAATGCTCCAGGCGCAGGAGGTTGGCCTGGAAGTTGGATTCCGCGATTTCCGGCGGTGCCAACTGCCGGCTGAAGATGCTCCACAGGACAAAGCCCGCCACTCCTCCCAGAAGGATCCACAGGGCTTGATGTCGGAACGGGCGGTCCATGCGGCGGGTCAGAATTGAAAATAGATGAACTCACCGGCGGATCCGGAGTTCACCAGGATCAGCACCAACGCGCCGGCGTACAGCGTGGTCTCGGTGCGGGCCATCCAGCTCTTGGGAAGTGTCTGTCGCCAGGGCCGGATCGCACTCCACAGGTGCCACGCCACGACGGGGAGGGAGAAGATCGCCAGCACGAACAGGGGCTGCGTTTGGGGCGAGCCGGTGTTGTAGATCACGCTCCGGGCGTAGGCGATAACCTCGGGAAAATGCGGCAACTTGAACAACAACCACAGGACGGAAACGACTGAGAAGACGATGATCGCCCGCAGGACGCCCGCGGCCGTCCAGCGTTCGTCCGGCGGAGTTTTCGATTCGCCCCGGGCCATGCGTTCAACGGCCAGCAGCAGGCCGTGCGCCGTTCCCCAGATGGCATAGCTCCAGGCCGCTCCGTGCCACAGCCCGCCGAGGAACATGACCACGAAAAGATTGAAATGGGTTCGCAGAGATCCGCGGCGGTTCCCTCCCAGCGGAAGGTAAAGATATTGGCGGAGCCAGGAGCTGAGGCTGATGTGCCAGCGTCTCCAGAATTCCGTCAGGCTCCGGCTTAGATAGGGAGAATTGAAGTTGATCGGCAGTTGGTAACCAAACAGCCGGGCCAGTCCCTGGGCGATCAGTGAATAGCCGGCGAAATCCGCCAGGATCTGAAACGAGAATCCGTACAACAGCGCGATCAGGTTCCACCGGGGCAGTTCGGTGAATTCCGGGTAGTGCAGTGCAGCCGTCTCGTCCTTGAGGTTGTCGGCGACCACGCATTTCAGGAAGAAGCCCAGGACCAGCTTCTTCACCGCGTCATTCCAATCGATGTCGCGGAAAGCCTTGGCCCCGATCTGGTGGAGGAATTCGCCGGCCTTGACGATGGGTCCGGCGACCAACTGCGGGAAGAAGGCCTTGAAAAACCAGATCCGGGAGTGGAAATCGAACCGGGCTGCGGGCGTGGTGGGGGCGGACAGTCCCTCGAGTCCGCGCGCGCCGGCCCACCAGGATTCCACGATCAGGCTGATGCCCTGGAAGGTGTAAAACGAAATTCCGATGGGCAGGGGGATCTCCGCATGCAACGCCTCGGCCCACGCCGGAGAGACCACCAGACCGGCCAGGAGTGCCGCATATTTGTAGAAGGCCAGGGCGCCGAGGTTGAATCCGAGGCCCAGGCGCAGAGCCATCCGGCGACGTTCGACGGGCATGCCGGGGGTCAGGAGCTGTTGGGCGCAGAGACCGTTGACGAAGGTCGAAGCCGCCAGGAGCGGGACCAACGAGGGGTTGTTCCAGCCGTAGAACACGAAGCTGGCGAGCGTGAGCGAACCGATCTGCCAGCGCGGCGACCGCCGTGCGTAGTGCAGGAGGAACACCACCGGCAGAAAGACGGCGAAGGACCAGCTGTTGAAAAGCATCGGGGTGGGGTTCGCAGTGGGACCGCGGCCGAATGCAAGCCGACGGCCGGCCCCGGAACAAGGGGTTTTCAGAAAGATCGCGGTTGCCGCCGGGCCATACCCCCGCTAGGGAATGGCGGTCCATGACCGAGATTGTACGCCAACAGCAGTTTGAACGCCTGTTGTGGTTTGGTGCCGCCCTGTTCGCGGTGTTCGTGTTCGCCCTGCTGATGGTCAGCAACGAGTTCCTTCTCGTGCTGGCGGTCGGAGGGGTCCTGTGGCTCGCCCTGCTGCCGTATCATTCCCGGCTGGCGAGCTCGATCGCGTTGGTGACCTTCGCCTCGGCCTTCATGGTGCCCGGGTTTCCCGGCCGGCCGTTCGTCTGGGAATTCGCCTCCCTCCTCGGCTGGTCAGGGGCGGTGATCACCTTTGCGCTCCGGCGGTATTCCCCCGATTTTCCAAAGATCTTCCGCCAGAACCGCTGGCTCTTCATCTGGGGGTTTTTCTACGTCTGCGCCCTGGTCTTCACCATGCGGATGCGCGGCACCGGCCTGCGCATCTTCGGCGGTGAACGTATGGGCGGCCGTGTCTATTTCCAGCAGGTCAGCGTGGCCGTGTTCCCGGTGCTGTTCATGATGGTGCCGTTCTCTCCTAACCAATTGGTGAAGCTCTACCTCTGGCAATGCGTGCTGAGCCTCAGCTTCATCGTGTCCGACCTCGCCCTCGCGAGCGGCAGTTCCATGTACTGGCTGCTCAATTTTCTCGAGCTCTCCAATGACTCCCTCAGTTTCGAAGTGGCCAGCATGACTCAGGGCTTCCGGCGTTTCCAATCGCTCGCCTCGGTCAGTCTCGCCTTCTTCCAGTTGCTGCTGGTGCTGGTGCCGATCCGCGATTTCATCAATCGCCGCGCCTGGATCACCCTGCCACCCGTCGTCCTGCTCCTTGGCCTCGGATTCCTCGGCGGTCACCGCGCGCTGCTGGTCATGATCTCGCTCACCTTCCTCGGCGTCGGTTGGGCTCAACGGGTCTTCACCCCGCCCCGGGTCATGATTCTTTCCCTGCTCCTGACCTTCGCACTCACTACCGCCTATCTGGTCGGCGACCGCCTGCCGCTCGCCGCCCAGCGGGCGCTCACGATCCTTCCCGGCATCCATCTGGATCCCTTCGCGGAACAGGACGCAGCCGCCACGCTGCACGGACGCACCCTGATGCGAAATGCCGGCATGCGTCTCATCCCCCACTTCCTGTGGATTGGCCGTGGATTCGGCCAGACCGACACGGTTCAGGCGCAATGGATGACCGACGATCCCAACGTCAATTCGCAGATTGAATCGGGAACCTTCTACAACGGACCGGTCGGATTGATGGTCAACACCGGCCTCGCCGGTGGTGTCTCGATGATGGCGTTCATCGCTTGTGGTGCGTTCCTCGCCATCCGTATTTTGAAACGGGTCCGGCAGATCGGCTGCGAATCCCCCTTTCGACGATTGTGCTGCGTGGTGGCCGCGCTCTACCTCACCCACACCTTCGTGTTCACCTTCCTGCACGGCGACAGCCAGTTCGCGATGCTGTTGTTCGCCCTCCAGACCGGGCTGCTGGTCGCCTGCTCACGGCATCTGTTTGCACCGGTCCCGACCCCCGATGCCCAGCCTGAATGAGCCGGTGCCGCCGGCCCAACGGCTGGCGGTATTGCACCTGACCGGTGCCCGGGCCGATGACGGCGGAATCTTTTCCGTCATCCGCGCATTGCAGGAAGCCACTGTCGATACGGTACGCCACCAAGTATGGGTACATTCAGGGTTCCGACAGATTCGGAAACCCGCGCTGGTCACGATCGGAAATCCCCACGCGATCGACGAATCTCCCAGCCACCTCCGTCTGTTGATCGGAGCACTCCGTTCCTGGCCTGGCCTGCGCCGGCTTCTTGAGTCGGAATCCGAAACCGTTGTTCACGCCCATACTCGCGGAGCCCTTCCCCTGGCCGTCTGGCTCAGCCGGCACCGCCCGGTGTTGTTCACCCAGCACGCCTACGCCCGCCGCACCGGTTTGTATCGGGCCGCGGTCCGGCTGCCGGGAATGCGGACCGTCCTGCTCACGCCAAACATGGCGCGACACTACGGCATCGCGGAGAGTCCGGGCCGGGTTGAAATTCTTTCCGCGTGTTACGGCGATCATTGGCGAGCGTTCCCGCTTCCGGCCAGCCGCCCGTCGCTGACCGGACGGCGCTTTCGACTGGTGGGCGTTGGAAATCTTGTCCGATGGAAACGCTGGGACGTGCTGGTGGACGCCATCGCCGCACTCCCTGCCACCGTCCGCGAAAAACTGGACTGTGAAATTTGGGGCCCGACCCCACCGGATGCCGATGCCCGCGCCTTCGAAGCGGAACTCCGCGATCAACTCCAACGCAATGCCCTGGAGCCGTGCCTGCGCTTTTCCGGTCCCACCTCCAGTCCCATGGAAGTCCTGAAAACCGCGGATGCCTTCGTTCTTCCTTCCACCCACGAACCCTGTTCCGTCGCCCTGATGGAAGCGCTCGCTTGCGGACTTCCAGTCATAGCCAGTCGCAGCGGCGGCAACATCGACATTGTCCGCGATGGCTCAACAGGGTTGTTGTTCGAACCCGGCAACGTTTCCGACCTCTCGGCAAAGATCACGGCGTTGATCGAAGGATCGGTCTCGCTCGCGTGTCCCGTCGCGATCCGGGAGAGCGTCGTCGATCGATCCGCGACCGTCGTGGGGGCCGCCTATCTTCGATTGTATCAGGAACGCGCCGCGTCGCGCCGCAAGGCCTTGAGGACCTCGGCGGCGGGGTGAGCCTTGTAGAAATCGTCGAGCGGAAAGCATCCGCTGACCAGACCGTTCCTTGGGCCGGTTGTGCATTCACTAAAGGTCCGGCAAACGCGACGACGATCCAGCGGCCGACCCGAAATCACATCGGCGGGCAGCTCCGGATAGCTGAGGATCATCCGCCCCAATCCGACGAAATCGACCCCACCAGCAGCCACCTGGGCCTGCCCCACGTGCGGCAACCAATCCTGCAGATAGCTGTAGCCACTGCCCACGAAAAGGAGATTGGGAAACTCCGCCTTGGCCCGCGCCACCGCCGCCAACTGCCGGGCCACACCGATCAGCGGATCTTCCGGCGGGAGATAGCCGTCACTCGGCGGAGCGGCGGCCGGGCGTTGGAGGTGAGGATTGTAATACGGGCTGCCGCAGCTCAGGCAGACGAGGCGGATGCCGAGGGATTGCAACAGCGCGAGGAACGCCAGCGGCTCGGCCCAGTCAATGCGCGTTGGCTCCAGCGGATTCGCTCCGAATGCGAACGGATACGGTCCCTGCCACGGCATGGCGATTCCCACCCGGTCGGCTCCCGGTTGGAACGGAAGTTGATCGAACAGACTCAGCCGGACACCCAACCCGAGTCTTGGGAATTCCGACTGGATGCCTTCCACGATCGATCGGAGAAACCGCGTTCGGTTTTCAAAACTGCCGCCATACCGACCCGGTCGTTCGACCGCGCTCAATAGTTCATGGGCGAGATACCCGTGACAGTGCTTGATGTCGACAAACCCGAAGCCTGCCCGCGCGGCCCGACCCGCGGCCTGGACGAAATCGACCACCAACTGATCCAGTTCATCATCGGAGAACACCTGCGCATCGCTCGTCACTGAAAACCGGGCGTCGAGCAATGGATGACGATAGGCCACGCGCGGCTCGATCCGCCGGGAATCATTGGGCCGACTGAATCTTCCGGAGTGGGTCAATTGGAGGCCCACCAGCAAATCATCGGCGGTGCCGAACTGTTCGCGATGCGCCTGCACCAGGGTTTCACGCGCCGCTGCAATGGCACCCAGATTGGCTTCGTTAAGCAGCAACTGATGAGGATTCGCCCGGCCGTCGTGGCGCACCGCCGCCGCCTCCCCGCCCCAAATCAGCTTGGCCCCGCTGAGTCCAAAACGGTGCCAGCGTCGCAACGTCAAATCCGTGGGCCGACCGTCCGCGGTCCCGTCCCAACCCTCCATCGGCAAGACCGCAAACCGGTTCCCAATCGTACCGCGTCCGTACGGGACCGGGCTCGCCAGGAGAGATCCCGGGCCCGATTCCAGAACATCGTCACACGCGAGGTGGATGCCCAGCGAGGTCGCATGGCGTCGCAACGCCTCGGGAGATCGGAAGCCGGCGATCTTCGGAAAATGCATGGGGCTGCAGTCAAACCGAACCCCTCCGGAAAACGAAGACCCAAGAACGTGAGAGGTTGCCCGTGGGCCGGTTCGGATCGCATGCTGACTTCGTGACACCGCTCGCCTCACGCGGATCCCGCGTCGTCGTCCTCGGCATCGAATGCGGAGGAACGCGAACAGTTGCGTTGGCCGCCGACTCCGCCCTGGTGCCGGTTCTTCGCCTGGAATCGGGTCCCGCCAATCTTCGTCTGGTGTCCGATGCCCACCTCATCGCGCAGTTCCAGCACCTGCGCGACCACCTTCCCCAGGTATCGGCGGTGGGGGTGGGAATGGCCGGTGTCCGGGGTGCCGCCGACATCCGCCGGGTCGCCGCGGTGCTGGAAATCGTCTGGCCGGGATTGCCCCACGCCGTGGATCACGATCTTCAATCGGCGCTCGCCGCGGCGGATCTCGGGGATCGATCCCGTCGCAACCCGGTGGATGGCCGGGTCATCGTTCTGAGCGGAACCGGTTCGTGTTGTTTCGGCCGCGGACCCCGCGGACGCACTGCCAAGGTGGGAGGATGGGGTCATTGGCTCGGCGATCGCGGGAGCGGCTACGACATCGCCCATTCGGCGTTGCGGCAGGCGATCGGGGAATTGGACCGGACCGGTCGCTGGAATGCTTTCGGAAAAGCAGTACTGCGCCAACTGCAGTTGAACGAGCCGGATGATCTGATCGCCTGGATGCAATCGGCGGGCAAGGATGCGATCGCCCGGCTGGCGACGGAGGTGTTCGCCGCCGCGTCTCGGGGCGACGCCGGTCCGAAGGCCGTCTTGAACGACATGAGCGCCCTGCTGGCCGTGGATGCGGTGGCCTGCGCACGCCGGCTCATGCCGTCGGGGGGCTCGGTAGCCTTTACACTGACGGGCAGCGTCCTGCTGCGTCAGGAACGATTTGCCAGCTCCGTCCGCCGTCAGATCCGCGCGGAATGGCCGGGAGCCCGCGTGACACCGCTCGAACGCGAATCGGTTTGGGGCGCGGTTTCGATGGCATTGAATGCCTTGGCCGCGTCTACCCCTGAGGCCCCAAAAGGACGTCCAACCTTCTCCGCCAAAACCGAGCGGGCATCCGAACCGGGGTCCGCCGACGCAGAACATCCCTGGGTGCCGGAGAGTCCCCGCCTGTCCCCGACGGAGCAGCGGAATCCGCGGTCGAAGGGGCTCGACCGGATGCCGCTGTCGCAGGCGTTGAACTGCCTGTGGCGCGAGGAAGCCCGCGGGATGCGGGCATTGGCGTCCCAGCATCGCCAGGTCGAATGGCTGATCCGCCGGGTCGTCCGCGCCTTCCGAAATGGGGGGCGATTGTATTATGTGGGGGCGGGAACCAGTGGTCGTCTCGGAGTCCTCGACGCGAGCGAATGTCCGCCCACGTTTCGAACCCCGCCCGATTGGGTCCAAGGCATCATTGCCGGCGGGCCCGGTGCCCTCCATTCCGCCGTGGAAGGTGCCGAAGATGACGGACCGGCCGGCGGCCGGGCCATCCAATGCCGCGGCGTCGGGCCGCAGGATGTGGTGGTGGGGATTGCCGCCAGCGGCCGAACCCCGTTCGTGTGGGGTGCCCTCGCCGCAGCGCGGGACGGCGGAGCGGCGACCGCATTGATCACCTTCAACCCGGGTCTGAGCTTTGCGGGCGGATGGCGTCCGGATTGCGTGATCGCCCCCGAGACCGGTCCGGAAGTGGTGACCGGATCGACGCGGCTGAAGGCGGGAACGGCCACGAAGCTGATTCTGAACGCGGTGACGACCCTCGCCATGGTCCGACTGGGCAAGGTGATGGATAATCTCATGGTTGACCTGAATGCTTCCAACGCCAAACTCAGGGACCGGGCCCTCCGGATCGTCACCGAGTTGTCGGGAGCCGATCGTGAGTCCGCCCGGGTGCAGTTGGAGGCTCGGGCGGGATCGGTGAGGGCGGCGGTTTCGGAATTGCTTCGCCGGCGGAAGCAGAGGTCCGCCCGGCTCCGGCATCCCGTTCGACAGCCCGCAGGAGTCCCGCTGGAGTTTGAACGCCCTCTCCGGTAGAGTGGCGGCACTCCAGTGGAAGCAGTGAAACACGGAACGGCGATTTGAAACCTCGGATGCGCACCTATGGCTGATCAACTTCCCGACGGCAGCGAAAATTCGGCGTCCAGCGGGGCACCACGCCCCAATGAGACACCGAACCGGGCGACTCCCGCGGAAATGTCGGAGATGATGTCGCGCAATCTGCGGATGCGGACCAAGCGGGTTCCCCGGGTCATCCGCCGCAATTATTTCCTCTACCTGTTGTTCTATGAGGGCTTCTTCCGCTGGGCGGTCGCCGGGGCGCTGCTGTCGATGCTGGTCGTGATCGCGCTGGTGCCGCGGATCTGGATCACCTCGCCCGCGGGATTCATCCCGATCAAGAAGGTCCGCGGTCTCGACATCATCCAGGGAGGCTCGTTCCGACGTGCGGCGCTCCGCGAGGAGGCGGCCGGTCGGACGGATGAGGCCCTTCAGAAATGGCTGGCCGCACTGGCAAGCGACTCCGCCAATGTGGAGGCCCTTCGCGGCTACCTTCGAACCCTCGCTCATCAAAAGAGTCCGAACCCGGACTGGTTCTCGCGGGGCGCCTACGAAATGGGCGAATTGTACCGGCTCACCCGGACCAACGCCGACTCCGTGACCCTCGCCGCTGATTTCCTGTTTCGCTACGACCAGTTCGGTTGGGTGTTGGAACAGTTGGACATCCCCGGTGCCCCCTCCAACTTGATCACCTCCCGCTCCCTGCTGGGTTCGTTAATCATCTACGACCGGTTCGACCGGTTTGCCGAGGTGTGGAAGGAGCGGGAGTCGTTGGTAAAGGACGATCCCGAGTCACGCCTGTTTCATCTGGTCTGGCTGGCGCAAAAGGGTTCTCCCAGCGAAACGAGGGCCGCACGGGAGGCGCTCGAACAGGCCAACCGGGATCCGGCGATGCAGGTGCTGGCGTTGCGGTTCGCCCTTTTTCTGGATCAAAAGGACCAGTCCGTCGCGGCGTTCGAACGCCACCTCGAACTGCTGGAGGCGGCACATGGAGCCCGGTTTCACGACCGGATTATCCACCTCTTGCTGCTGAAGTCGGTCGGCCGCTCGGAGGACGCCGCGACACTCGCCCGAACCAAGCTCGGCGAACCCGAATCCGCCGCCGATGCCATTCAACTCCTGCAGGTGTGGGCCGACTTCCAAATCTACCCGGAGGCGGCGGAATTCTCCCGGAAGAGCCTGAGCCGTTTCAAGTATTCGCCGATCGTCTGGGTGCGACTCGGGCAGTTGCTGGCGGCCGGAAAGGATTGGGATGAATTGCGGTCGCTCGGGGTCCAACTGCGCACGGTTGAACTGATCAAACCAATCCTGGGAAACTATGGATGGTTCCTCGAGGGCGTCGGATTGCGGGGGTTGCATCGCGACGAGGCGGCCGATGATGCCTTTCAGAATTTCGTGAGCCAGCCGACGACTTCGGAGGATGTGAACTACGCCGCCGCCGTGCAGTTGTCCCGGATCGGGTATGCCAACCACGGGCTCGCATTGCTGAAAACAATGACCCAATCCACCAACGCGGGGGTGGTTTTTTGGAAGCAGTACCTGCTCACCGCTTTCGAGGCGCACAATTCAGGGGAACTATTGGTGGCGGCGCGGCGACTTTATGATTTCGACCCGAGGTCCACCGACGCCATCAATGATTATGCGGCGGCCTTGCTGACGATCCGCCAGAAACCCGGTGAGGCGGTTCAATTGACCCTGGAATTGCTGGGACGGTTTCCCGACTCGATCAGCTTCCAGATCAACCATGCCCAGGCGCTGGCTCAAAACGGACGTTTCGCCGAATGTGAAGCCCTGCTCAAAAGCATCGCTCCCAGCACGCTTCCATCCGCCCAGTCCTCTCAGTATCACCTGGCCCGGCTTGAACTATTGCAGAAACAGGGGAAAGCGGCGGAAGCCCGGGCCGCCGCCGAAAAAATCGACAAATCGACCCTTTTTCCCGAACAGCTCGAATGGATGAAACAGGCGCTGGCAGGGCTTCCGAAGGGCTGAACGGGGAAACAGACCTGCGGTCCGACCCATGGCGGACGGCAGGAGGAAATGCTGGCGACTGAGGTCGGGTAACAGCGTCGCTGCTTTTTGTCCGGATAAGAACGGGCGCCGGTCAGGACGGCGAGCCGTCCAAGGAGGGAGATGCGTGAGTTTTTCAAATGGTTCAGCCGATTGCGTTGGCAGGTGATTCGCCTGCACAACGCGGCCTGGTCTCACCCCAGATGCGAAGCGATCCAGGCGCAGTGGCTGGATGGCCCGCTTTGCCGGCAGCTTCGCACGGAGCCGTGGTTCCGAGTCGCGGCACTCGTTTGCTCCGGTGTTCTCGCAGTCACCGTTGCCGGACTGCCACGGATTTGGAGGGTCACCGCTGCGGGGTTCGAACCCGAAATTCGCGTCAGCGGATTCGACCGGATGGAGGCCGGGCTTCAGGCAGGCGTTGCCGCAGCCGCCGAGATTCGGGGCGATCGGCAGGGTGCGGTGATCCACTGGCGTGCAGCCGTCGCAGCCAATCCCGCGAACCTGCAATCGGTTCGCAGACTGATCACGGCCGAGGGCACACTTCCCGTGCGCGATGCCGCCGCCATCGCCCGGTTGGGTCGTGAAGCCCGCTGGTTCCTGCGGCTCTCCGGGACCAATGCCGCCGACACCGAACGGGCGGTCAGGGTCGCGGAACATTTCCAGGCGGACGATCTGGTTCTGGGCATGCTCGCGGACGAGTCGCTGATGGATTCGCAACGATTGCGGATCGCGCGGGCGAAGGTGCTGTTGCGGTCTGGGGATTTCGACGGATTCGCCCGGGACGCCGCGCGGGTTTCGTGGACGGCCGGAAACACGGATACGGAGTGGTCGATGTATTGGCAGGCATGGACCGCAGCAGTCGACCCATCAGAACGGGGTCAGGCCGCACTGGCGGAATTGGAAACCGTCTCAACGCATTCGGATGCCGCCGTGCGGGACACGGCACTCCGGCTGAAGCTCCTGGTAGCGGTTCACCACCGGGATCCAGCGACAGCGGGACTGGCGCTCAACGGACTCCGTGAAAACCGGTCCGACACTCCCGTCGATCACGTGCGATTCTGGCAATTGTTGTCCCAGGCCGGTCGCGACGTGGAGGCCCGACGGCTGACCCTCGCCTATGCCGATCCGCCGGTCGGATCCGCCGAAATGGAACGGGTGGGTCAGACCCTGACCGACTTGGGGCTTTGGGATGAAGCGGTCGAATTCTACTCCCGTTGTTGCGACCGTCTGGGAGGGCGCGGACGCATCTGGGTGGCGTACGGCACCGCATTGGTGCATCTGGAACGCTGGAGGGAGGTGCGGGACCTGGCCATCCGCATGCGAAACCAGCCGGAGGAAGTGGCGTCGTGGATGGGATACAGCCGCTATCTCGACGGCGTCGCCAGCCTCGGCGCGGGCCACACGAACGATGCCACCGGTGAATTTCGACGATTGCTCGAAGCGCCCGCCTGCAACGCCCGGGCCGCCCTCACCGCCGCCGCCGATCTGGTCCGGCGTCAATTCCCCGACGTCGCTGTGGGCCTCCTTTACCGGCGCGAAGCGGAATTCGCCGGACTTCCCTCGTTCTGGCGGATCCTGGTCCGGGCCGCCGTGCAACGCAGCGATGCCGAATTGATGTTGAGCGCGGCGCGGCGCGAATGGGCACTCACACCGGACAACCTGGAAGCGATGAACGATCTCGCGGTGGCACTGCTCCTGAATGAGACCGAGCCCGAACGGCAATTGGAACTGACCCGCCGGATCCTGGATTCCGACCCGACGTCCGCGGCGGCTCGGATTCATCACGGCCTCGCACTTTTGGGGAATGGTCTCCCACGGGCCGCCAAACCACTCCTGCTGTCGATCGATCCCGAAGGTCTCGAACCCTCACAACGAAACTCGCTGGCCTTCGCCCGCTCCGAGTTGTTCGCGCAGGAACACCGGAAAATTGATGCCCTCCACGAACTGGAAACACTCAAGCCCGGCTTCCTGTTTCCACCACAGGTGGCGCGAGTGGAACACCTGCGACTGCAACTCGCCGGCGGCCGTCACCCGCCCTGAGCCGGAACGCTTCAGGTGAAGCAGAGAGGACACTGATTCCACGGATTGAGATGGAATGATCCGGATTCCGGTAGAGCTGATCGGATCCGGTTCATTCTGTTTCATCCTGTCCAAATCCGCGAATCCCGTTGGCGGCCCGGGTTCACAGGCTATATTCGGACGAGATGCCCGCCAGAGCGCTGCAATTCCTTCAACGCTGGTTGATCACCACGCTGGCCGTCCTGGTCGCCGCCAACGTCGTCAATGGCATCCGTTACGACTCGCTGACGGCGCTCCTCGTCGCCTCGCTGCTCCTGGGATTCCTGACCGCATTCGCCCGTCCGCTGCTCCTGGTGTTGTCGCTGCCGCTGCTGGTGTTTTCCCTCGGCCTTTTCATCCTGGTCATCAATGCCCTGCTCTTGTGGTTTGTCGGATCGCTGGTCCGTGGTTTTCACGTGGCAGGTTTTTGGCCGGCGTTCTGGGGTGCGCTGGTGATCAGCGTGGTGTCGACGGTGGCCGGACTGTTTCTGGGAACGGGACCCCACATGAAGGTCAAGACACGCACCGGCAGTCCACGCGACCGGGATGGCGGCGGCGGACCGGTGATCGACGTCTGATCTTCCGGCAATGGCCCGACCCTCCATCCAGTTGCAGGGTGGCCGGCGGCCACCCCGGCGACGGAACTTCAACGGATTCTGGTTTTTGGCGCTGCTCGCGCTGGCCGCAATCGCGGTCTGGGTTTGGTATTCCTACAAGGCCCGTTCCAAACAGTCGACTCCACCCCAGGCCATTCCGGCAGTGGCAGACCCTGTTCAAACACCCACCGCGTCCGCCGTTCAACCGGCATCTTCGACTCCCATCGCCGGATCCAATGCCGTTGTTCCAAGGCGGATCCCGTCGCCGCTCGTGCCGCCCGCAACCCACACGGTTCCGGAATCCCCTCCTCCGGCATCCACTCCAACTCCAGCGCCCTCCCCAACATCGGCACCACCCGAATCGTCCGGCACCCACAGCCTCTCGAATCGAATCCGTGTGCCGCTGAAACCCGAGGAAGAGCCGGGTTCCCTCCCGGCGACCAACAGCCTGGCTCTGCAGATGGCACTCGCGGCTCAGGGTTTTTCGTGTGGATCCCTCGACGGCCTCCCGGGAGCGCAAACGGGTGCTGCGCTCCGGGCGTTCCAACTCCAGCAGGGCATCGAGGAAACCGGGCGACCCGATCCCGAGACGGTCCGTCGTCTGCATCCCGGCGGACGCCTTCTGGTTTCCAGGACGATCACTACCAACGATCTCGAACACCTTCATCCGGTTCCGGCCACCTGGTTGGGAAAATCACAGGTCCGGCATCTGGATTTTGAATCCATCCTCGAACAGGTCGCCGAGGAATCCCACGCCCATCCGCGGTTGATCCAACGCCTGAATCCCACGGTCAATTTCGGCGCGCTCACCGCCGAAACCGTGTTGATCGTTCCCCGGGTGGATCCCCTCCCCGTCCACCGCGCCGCCCTGATCCGCATCAGCCTCTCGCAACGGTGGCTGCGCGCCTACGACGATCACGAGGGTCTGCTGCTGCAGTTTCCATGCAGCATCGGACGCATGGCCGAGAAGCGTCCGGTGGGCACGCTGCACGTGGTCGTCACGGTCAAGGATCCCAACTACACCTTCGACCCGTCCGTCTTTCCCGAATCACCCGAGGCGCATCAGACCCGGACCAAGTTGATCATTGCCCCCGGCCCAAACAATCCGGTCGGGGTGGCGTGGATCGGACTCGACCGCCCCGGATTCGGAATCCACGGAACCCCCAGTCCGGAACAGGTCGGGCGAACGGAAAGTCACGGCTGCTTCCGGCTCGCCAATTGGAACGCCGAACTGTTGCGCCAACGCGTCGCGGTAGGAACTCCAGTGGTGGTGGAGCCGTAGCTCCGCCGCAGGCTGAGAGGGGATGAATCTGGAAAGCATGAAAGCAGCCCACACCTCCTGTGAGGAGGCTAATGGAGAAAGAAACTGGCGTTGGGTTAGGGGCGTTGCTACGTGAGGGGTGTGGGGCACCCTCGGCAAGCTATGACCGGTTCTTCCCTGGTGCAT
>CAIVQB010000059.1 GCA_903907925.1 uncultured Verrucomicrobiota bacterium | reverse complement strand
GACCTTCCAACGCTGTTTCTTGAGCGTCACGAACAACGCGCCGGAATTCTTCTGCACCCCCGTTTCGCGCCACCGGTTCCAAAGCGGCGTGGCGCTCCGCTTCCCGCCGCACTCCATAGGCTGCGCGGTGCCCCCCTTCCACAGCCAGACTCCCCTCCTGTTTAACTTTGCCGTGGATTTCGCAGGCCGTTAGGTTCCGCGCTTCCAGAAAGGCCCGCCGATGAGCCAGAAGCCGGAAAAAAAATACACGCTCAACCTCCCGCGCACCGAGTTCGCCATGCAGGCGAATCTCGTCCAACGCGAACCGCAACGCCTCGCCCAGTGGGAGTCGAACGACATTTACGGCCAGATTCGCGCCGCGCGGACCGGCCGGGAAAGGTTCGTTCTCCACGACGGCCCGCCCTTCGCGAACGGAGATGTCCATGTCGGCACCGCCCTCAACAAGGTGCTCAAGGACCTCATCGTCAAATACAAGACCCTCCGCGGGTTCGACGCGCCCTATGTCCCCGGCTGGGATTGTCACGGCCTGCCCATCGAATCGAAGGTCACCCAGGAATTGCGCGCCGCCGGCAACACCGCCGCCGATGCCGCCACCATCCGCACCGCCTGCGATACTTACGCCCGCAAGTACATCGATCTCCAACGCACGCAGTTCAAACGGCTCGGCGTGTTCGGTGACTGGCAGAATCCCTATCTCACCCTCGACAAGGGCTACGAAGCCGCCGAGCTGCGGTTGTTCGCCGATCTCGTCGAAAAGGGATTCGTTTATCGCGGCAAAAAGCCGGTTTATTGGAGCATCCCGTTCAAGACCGCACTCGCCGAGGCTGAGGTCGAATACAAGGATCACATCAGCCAGAGCGTGTACGTGAAGTTCCGGCTCAAGGACGAACCGAACACCTTCGTTCTCATCTGGACGACCACGCCCTGGACGCTCCCCGCCAACCTCGCCGTCGCCTTCAATCCGGCCTTCCACTACTCGCTGGTGATGGTCGAAGGCGGCTCCTACATCGTCGCCAATCCGCTGCTTTCCGCCGTCTCGGAAAAGCTCGGATGGCAGAGCTATCAGATCGTCCGGACGCTGCACGCCGAGGAACTGGCCCAGGTGGAGTACGAACATCCGTTTTGCGCCCGCACCGGCCGGTTGTATCCCGCGGATTTCGTCACCAGCGACACCGGCACCGGCTTCGTCCACATCGCCCCGGGTCACGGTACGGATGACTATCAACTCGGCCTCAGGGTTGGCCTTCCGATCTATTGCCCGGTCGACGACGAAGGCCGCCTGACGCCGACCTCGGATCTGCCCCGGGAACAGCAATTACCCGAATCGTTGGTCGGCAAATCGGTGCTCGAAAAGAACAACCGTTCCGACGCCAACGACGCCGTGCTGGCCTTGTTGACCGAGAAACAGGCCCTCGCCCACCGCGAGGATTATCCACACAGCTATCCGCATTGCTGGCGGTCCAAGACGCCGATCATCTTTCGCGCGGTGGACCAGTGGTTTATCGGTCTGGAAAGTCCACGGACAGCTCGAGAACCGCGGCCCGGAGAAGTTGTAGATCGCCTCGAAATCAGCACTTCTGATCCAGAGACGCTACATCAGTTCGGAAAGCAAGGTGGGTTCGGCCGCGGGCTTCGCAGTTCTGCACTCAATGCAATCGAGTCAGTCAACTGGGTTCCGGACTGGGGCAAAAACCGAATCCAAGGTGCAGTCGCAAGCCGTCCCGACTGGTGCATCTCGCGTCAGCGGACCTGGGGCGTGCCGATCCCAGCCTTTTACAATGCCGCCGGCGAACCGATCCTGAACGCCGACATCGTCCGCCGGGCCGCCGGCCTGATCGAAGAACACGGCAGCAACGTCTGGTTTGCCACGCCCGCCGCGGAACTCTGGCAGAAATGTCGTCCCGCGAATTGGTCCGGCCCCGAAGCCGTCGCCAAGGGTCACGACACGCTCGACGTGTGGATCGATTCCGGCAGTTCGAGCCGGGCGGTTCTGATGCGCCGCGCCGAACTCCAGCATCCGGATCGCACCGGCGCCGGTGTCTGGCAGGCCGACGTGTATCTCGAAGGCTCGGATCAGCATCGCGGCTGGTTCCAGTCGTCGTTGTTGCTCTCGCTGGCGGGCAATGGCGCCGCGCCGTACAAGACCGTTCTGACCCACGGCTTCATGGTGGACGAAGACCGCGAGAAGATCTCGAAGTCCAAACAGGGCGAAGGCGGCTACCAGAAACCGCAGACCGCGGATCGCTACATCAAGGATTACGGCGCCGACGTTCTCCGCCTGTGGGTTGCCTCGCAGGATTACCGGAGCGACATCGTGGTCAGCGAGGAACGGCTGAAGAAGGTGGGTGAAACCTACCGGCTGATCCGCAACACCCTGCGCTATCAGTTGAGCAACCTGTACGACTTCGACCCCGCACGCGATGCCGTTGCCGACGCGGACCTGACGGGTCTCGACCGCTGGATTCTCGGTGAGTTTGCCGCGCTGGAAACCGAAATCGCCGCGACTTACGACGCTTACGAATTTCACGTGGTGTACCAGAAACTGGCGCAATTCGTCGCCGTTCAATTGAGCGCCACCTACCACGACGTGGTGAAGGACCGGCTCTACACCGACGCGGTAAATTCCGCCCGCCGGCGCAGCACGCAGACCGCCCTGCACCGGATGGTGACCCGCCTCTGCCAGATGCTGTCACCGATGCTGGTGTTCACCGCCGAGGAAGCCTGGGAATACATCCCGGGCCGCCCGACGACCTCGGTGCATGCCTCCGAGTGGAAGCCCATTCTCGTCGCCTTGTCCGAGGCCGAACGCGGCCAATGGTCCGCCCGGCTCAAACTGCGCGAGGACATCCTCAAGCCGTTGGAAAAGGCGCGCCAGGAGAAGTCCATCGGCAAGGCGTTGGACGCCCAAGTCACGATTCACGCGACCGCTGCTTATCGCGAAACGCTCGATCCCACCGGGTCGGACACCGCGTTGCTGCAAGAGCTCGCAAACGTCTCCCAGATTCATTGGGAAACAGCAGCGGACGGCGGACCCACGGTGACGGTCTCAAAAGCCGCCGGCGTGAAATGCGATCGCTGCTGGCATTGGGAGACGGACGTCGGCGTGAACCCCGCCTTTCCCGAGCTTTGCGCCCGGTGCGTCGGAGCGGTTCAGGTGGGAACCGCTTCCTGAGTCGGAATGGTTCCTCGGAAATCTGTTTTCCGAGGAGACCGGCGCGGTTTGGAACATTCTCACGGATGTTGGCGTGCCCGGGCCACGATCATTTACTGACACCCTTGGACGCCGCCTCACCCGCCCTCCGGGCACCCTCTCCTCCATCTCGGCGATGGAGGAGAGGGACGGGGTGAGGAGGCGCTCCACCGCGAGTCGGCGAGGTCACATCCCCCGCGTTCAGCGCAATCAGCTCAGATCGCATCCCCGATCCTGAATCCTTTTCATCGGCGCTGATTCCTGTTGGCGCGGTCCGGGAGATGAACGAATCATCGGGGGTGCTTGAACGCGTGTTTCAGCTAACCCAACACCGCACCACGCTCCGCCGCGAACTCGTGGCCGGAATCACAACCTTCGCCGCGATGGCCTACATCCTGGCGGTGAACCCCGGCATCCTCGGCCAGACCGGCATGGACCGCGGCGCACTGATCACTGCCACCGCCCTCGCCTCGGCCCTGATGACCGCGGTCATGGCCCTCGCCACCAATTACCCGATCGCCCTCGCGCCCGGTATGGGCCTGAACGCCTTCTTCACCTTCGGACTTTGTCTCGGCAACAAGATCCCGTGGCAGGCCGCCCTCGGTCTCGTGTTTTACAGCGGTTGCATCTTCCTCATCCTCACCCTGACCGGCGTTCGCAAGAAGCTGATCGAGGCGATTCCCCACGAGATGAAGCTGGCCATCACCTGCGGCATCGGGCTGTTCATCGCCTTCATCGGCCTCAAGGGCGGCGGGATCATCGTGGCCAGTCCTCCGACCTTCGTGAGCCTCGGCAACCTGCACCAACCGGGTCCCCTGCTGGTCCTCGGCGGCATCGTCCTCACCGCCATCCTCGTCTGGCGCAAGATTCCCGGGGCCATCATTCTGGTCATCGCCGCCATCACGGTTCTAGGACTGTTCCTCAAAACCACCGGTGCCGACGGCAAATCCATCCCGATCACCGTTCCGCCCGAGGCGTTCCTCGCCGCACCGGCTTCATTGGCGCCGACATTTCTGAAACTGGACCTGGGTTATTTCTGGGCGCATTGGGCCGAATGCCTGCCGTTGCTATTGGCCCTGCTCTTCGTCGATTTGTTCGACAACATGGGCACGCTCATCGGCGTCTGCCAGCGGGCCGGTCTGCTGGACAAGGACGGCAATCTTCCAAAACTCGGCCGCGCGCTCACCGCCGATGCCACGGCCGCAATGGTCGGGTCGACGCTCGGCACCTCCACGGTGACCAGCTACATCGAATCCGCCGCCGGGGTCGAAGCCGGGGGACGCACCGGCCTCACCGCGCTAACCACTGCGGGTTGCTTCCTGCTGGCCCTGTTCCTGACCCCGCTCATCACCATCATCCCGGCGGCGGCCACCGCTCCGGCGCTGGTTATCGTGGGTGTTTTCATGATGCAGAGCGTCGCTGAATTGGATCTGAAGGATTTCTCCAAGGCGGTTCCCGCGGTGGTGACCATGCTGGCCATGCCACTGACCTTCAGCATCGCGGAGGGCATTGCGCTGGGCTTCGTGGTCTACGTGCTGTTCGCGCTGGGAACCAACCGGGCCCGGGAAGTGAAGCCGCTCGCATGGGTACTGGGGGCCCTCTTCCTGGCGCATTTGATCTGGCGATGAGAACGCCTGGGTGTGGCCAACGTCAGGCGACGGATTCCAACACCACGATCTCCGTTCGCCTGCTGACGCGCGCAACGCTCTGGCTCGCCGTTGTGGCTTGGGTTGCCGGTTGCACGACCCGACCCGCGGATTCCGCTGCGAGTACATCGATACCGACGCATCCGCTCTATGCCGTGATGTCCGCCTACGGGCCGGAAACAGTCGCCAATGAAGACGCGCTGCTCGGAACCAACGTCCCCGTTTCAGTCACCCTCATTCACGGCGTTCCGTTCAAGCGGGCCCGATTCGACGGTCACGATCTGCTGCTGTTCCCCAGCGGGGTCAGCATGGTGAACGCGGCGATGACCACCCAACTCGCCCTCGACCGGTTTCCCATCACCCATGTCCTGTTCGCGGGTATCGCCGGCAGTATGAATCCGGTCCGCGGCATTGGCGACGTGGTGATTCCCGAACGCTGGTTTCATCACAGCGAAGCCGCCTACCTGAATCCCAAACCCGACGGATCGGGCTATGTCCTGCCCAAATACTTCAAACCGCCGTACGAAAACTTCGGGTTCCTCTTCCCCGATCACGTCTGGGCGATCCGGGACGAAATGAAGGAATCGGAGCGGCAGGAATTCTTCCCGGCCGATCCCGAACTTCTCGCGGCGGCTCGTCGCGCTTCGAACCGGCTTCCAAAACTCACCTTCGGCGATCACACCTGCGAGGTCACGATCGGCGGCAACGGGATCAGTGGTCCGGTCTTCATGGACAATCGGGAGTATCGAAAATGGGCGTTCCGGGTCTGGCACGCCGATTGTCTGGACATGGAATCCACCGCCGTGGCCCAGGTCTGTTGGGTGAATCGCAAACCGTGCCTGATCGTGCGTTCGCTCAGCGATCTCGCGGGCGGACAGGAAGGCTTGAACGCTGCCGATTTCACCGAAGGACCGATCTCGAAACACGCCGCCCAAGTTCTTCGGGAAATCATCCGCGAACTGCCCCGCTGATCTGCGGGCAACGACCTGGTGACAGGGTCGGCCGGACGCGAATCGTTCGCCTTGGCACGACACAGGTGGCCAGCACTTCCCATTCGCGGCCATCCCGTTCCACCCCGCACGATCCCGACCGAAGCCGGATCACCCGGACTTGCGCACCGGTGGGCAGACCGTCCGGCAATGGAGAACCGCCCGTCACCGGCTGAACTTCGACCACATCACCGATCCCGAATCCAAGGAGCCTGTTGTTTTGCATGGGCGCAAGATCCCACACCGGGTCGGACATTCGTTGTCTGCCCTTGCTCATTCGGAGATCCATCCGGTCGTTCAGAGCCGCCTGAAGCCGGGACTCCGGCACACGCCGGGATTCGTCCCGCGAGTCAACCGGAACGCGGATCGAGTGCGTCGCGCAATCCGTCGCCGAGGAGGTTGAGTGCGAGCAGGGCTGACGCGAGCACCCCGCCGGGAAAAACGATCAACCACCAATAGGTCCGGATCGGGTTGATCTGTGCCGCGCCCTCGGCGATGAGCGATCCGAGGCTCGCTTGCGGCGGCTGGATGCCGAGTCCGAGATAGCTGAGAAAACTCTCGTAAAGAATGATGCTGGGAACGGTGAGGGTCAGGTAGACGATGACCACTCCGGCAACGTTCGGGAGGATGTGACGGAACAGAATCCGGGCGTCACTGGCCCCGAGGGCGCGACTGGCGAGGACGAAGGGCCGCGTCCGCAGCGACAACACCTGACCGCGCACGATGCGCGCCATGGTCAGCCAGGAAACCGCGCCGAGACCAACAAAGAGAAAGAGTAGTCGGGCCGCTCCCGCCGATTGGGGCGACACCCGGTTGAGGATCCCCTTGAGATGATCCTCCAGCGTGGTGATCAGTACGATGACGAACACCACGCTCGGCAGCGAATACAGGATGTCGACGAAGCGCATCATCGCTCCGTCCACCCTTCCACCGACATAGCCCGCCACCATTCCCCAGCAGACACCGATCACCAGGCTGACGGCTGCCCCGACGCCACCCACGAGGAACGAAAGGCGCGCCCCGGCAAACACCCGGGTTAGCACGTCGCGCCCGTGAACATCCGTGCCCCACCAATGCGCGGCATCCGGCGGGGCAAACTGGGTATCGGAACCCTGCGCTGCGCCGTGACCACTCAGCACCGGAACGGCGAGCGCCAGCAGGAGCATCGTCAGCAGGAAGACCGCCGATACCACGGCGGGAGTGTTGTTGCGAAAACGACGCCAGGCACGTTGTCGCGGCGTGAGTGGCCGGGGCTGCTTCCCGGAAATCATCGCCGAGGAATCTGGATTCGGATCATCCATGCTTCACCCGGGGATCGAGAAATCCGTAGGCCACATCCACCACCAGATTCAGCACCAACAGCAACACGGCGTAGAGCAGCACCAATCCCACCACCATGGGATAATCGCGCGACAGCGAGGCGTTCACCATGAACACGCCGATACCTGGGATCTGGAAGATGTTCTCCACCACGAAAGATCCAGTGAGCAGATCGGCCAGCATCGGACCGCTGTAGGAGAGCACCGGCATGACAGCCAAACGGAAGGCGTGCCGAAGTAGGACCGAGAATTCTCCCAGGCCCTTGGCCCGTGCGGTGCGGATGAATTCGCTCTGCAGTGCCTGAACCATTCCCTCCCGCATCAACCGGGCAACGCGGCCGCTGAAATACAGTCCGAGCGTGATCATCGGAAGCACCGCATGCATCGGGCTTCCCCAGAGGCCGACGGGAAACCATCCCAGCTTCAGACCCGCAACAAGGACGAGGATCGGTCCGATGACAAAGCCGGGAACGCAGACCATCAGGATGGCCGCCATGCTGCCCGCTGCGTCCGCCCAACCGCCCTTGCGAATCGCCGTGGCAAAGCCGATGGGAATGCCCGTTCCAATGGCGAAACCAAATGCCAGCCAGCCCAGCACGAGCGAGACCGGAAGTCCCTGGAGGATGATGTCGGTCACCGAATGATTCCGGTATTTCAGGGACAAACCAAAATCGCCGACCAGCAGCCCACCCTCGGCCCGATGCCATGAACCATCCGGACGGGCTTCCCATTTGAGCCCGAGAAAGCGCAGGTATTGGGAGAAGGGCGTTTCATCCAGGTGATATTTCTGGCGCAACGCGGCCTCCACCTGTGGCGAGGCCGGCTTGCGTTCGCGATCGAACGGACCGCCGGGAGCGACGCGCACCAGGAAGAACGCGAGCGTGACGATCACCCAGGTCAGCGGGATCAGCAGGAGAATGCGCCGGAGCATGGTCTTGGATTACCTCGGCAACGCGCCCTTCCGATAAATGGCCCAAAAGGGATGTTCATCGGTCATGTTGGCGTAGATCCCGCCGACCCGTTCCGGATCGAACGCGAAGAAACCCACATAGTAGCAAATGGGAATGATCGGAACCTCGTCGCGAACCAGCAACGTCTCCGCCTCGCGCAACAGATCGAACCGCTTCTCTGGCGCTGCGGTGGCGGCAGCCCCGGCCATGAGTTCATCGTAGCGGGCATTCTTCCAACCGGTGCGGTTGTTGCCGTTGTCGGCCAGGAAGAGGTCCAGAAAGGTCGTCGGATCATTGTAATCCCCGATCCAGGAACCGCGGATCATATCGAAATTCAGCCGGGACATCTCGGAGAGGTAGGTCTTGTACTCCACCGGTCGCAGATCGAATTCGATCCCGAGATGTCGTCGAAGCATCTCCTGCATTTCGACTCCGATCTGCTCGTGCATCCGGGCCCCGCTCCCACCGCCGGAATTGAACATGTACGAAAACCGTGGGAATCCGTGCCCGCCCGGGAAGCCGGCCTCAGCCAGCCAGCGTCGCGCCTCCTCGACATTGCGGGCCATCGCCTCTTCGTACGCCGCCGGTGTGGCGGCATCGAGGGCGTTGCGACCCAACCCCCGGGCCCCGACATAGCCCTCGGTCCCGGGCGGAACCAGCGCGTCCGCCGGGCGCTCGCCCATGCGCGTGATGCGTTCCACCAGACGGCGTTTGTCGATCACCAGCCCGAACGCGCGCCGCACCCGCGGATCGTCGAACGGCTTTCGTGTGCAGTTGAAACGGATGAAATAGTTCCCGAGATAGTTGAAGGGATGGAATTCCGGCCGACGCCGAAGCAGATCCGCCAGCTCGATCGGGATTACCGTTTTATCCACGATGAAATCGATCTTCCCGGTGAGGAAGAGATTGAGTGCGGTCGAGGGCGAATCCCCGGACAACACATCGATGGTGTCAGACCGAACGTGTTCCACATCCCAGTAGTGTGGATTCTTGCGGAGCCGGATGCGGTCGTTGGGACGCCAACTGACGAGTTGATAAGGCCCACTGCACGGAACCGGATCGTGCCGCACCCACTGATCACCGTACCGTTCGATGGCGAAGCGCGGCACCACCGCCATGATCCGCATGCCGCAGAGGTCGGGAAAGAAGGGCGTCGGATTTTCCAACTCCACCTCAACGGTCAATGGATCCAGCGCCCGGATTCCGAGCGGAGGACGAACCGACGGCGCGGCGGCGGAGGTGTTGATCGCCTTCCCGTTGCGGACGTAGAAAAAGAATCCGGCATAATCCGCGGCGGTGGCGGGATCGACGGCGCGATTCCAGGACCAGACCACGTCCGCAGCGGCGATCGGTTCCCCGGTGGAGAAGGCGAGACCGGGACGAAGATGAAAGGTGTAGGTGCGACCGTCCGGACTGATCTCCCAACGTTCGGCGAGACCCGGCATCGCTCGCCCGGTTTCCGGGTTGAAGCGGGTGAGACCTTCAAACAGGGAGGCCCCGATTCGACCATCGGGCTGACCGGTGAGAATCTGGGGATCGACAGTCTCCGGTTCCGACGTGTTGTGGATGACGAGATCGGGAACCGGGGCCGGCCGGCAGCCGGCCGTCCACATGAGAAGCGCCGCAGCGAGCAGCGTCCGAAAGCGAAACGCCCCCGGGAAAATTCCGGGGGCGTTGTGCTTCACCAGCATGGCTGGCGGCAGTGTGGGAGCGTTACTTGGCCGGCGCAACCGCGTTGGTGGCCGCCTTCTTGACGGCATTGGTCGTCATCGGAAGGGCCGGAGCAATCGCGGTGCTCGGAATGACTGCGCCGCCCAAAGCCGGTGCGGGGGTGGGAGTCGTCGGAGCGGTCTGGGCCAGCTTCTGGCGGACACTCTCGGTCTTCGCCTTGCCGGCCTGTTTGCCGAGGACGGAAATCACCAGGCAGAGGATCAGGAAAGCGCCGGCGGCGTACTTGGTCATCTGCGTCAGGGCATTGCCGGAACCCGCGCCGAACAAGGCGTCCGTGGCGGCGCCACCGAAGGCCTGGCCCATGCCGGCCTCCTTCTTCGGGAGCTGGATCAGCACCAAAAGACCGAGGAACAGGCAGACGAGGAACAGGACAAAACTGAGGAGACCGATAAGGAAACTCATAACGGATCAGATCGAATTCTTGATGATGTCGGCGAAACTGCGGACCTCGAGGCTGGCACCACCGACCAGCGCACCGTCGATGTCGGGCTGGCCGAGAAGTTCACGGGCGTTGGCCGCCTTGACGCTGCCGCCGTATTGGATGCGGACCCGGCGGGCCACGGCATCGCCATGAATCGCCGCCACCACCTTGCGAATGGTGGCATGGGTTTCCTGCGCCTGCGCGCTGGTGGCCGTGCGACCCGTGCCAATGGCCCAGACGGGTTCGTAAGCGATGATGGTCTTCTCCACCTGTTCGGGTGTCAGACCGGCGAGTGAACCCCGGACCTGGGTTTCCACCACCTGGCCGGTGATTCCAGCTTCACGTTCGGCGAGGGTTTCGCCAACGCAGACGATCGGAACCAGATTGGCGGCGTGGGCAGCGGCGGCCTTCTTCGCGACGAGGGCGTCCGATTCCTTCTGGAACTGGCGCCGTTCGCTGTGGCCGAGAATGACGTAGCCGACCGAGAATTCCTTGAGCATGCCGGCGGCGATTTCGCCGGTGAACGCGCCGTAGCCGTTGTCGCTCATGTTCTGGGCGCCCAACCGGATGTTGGAATCGAGGATCGCCTTCGAGACACTCTCCAGCGCGGTGAACGGGGGGCAGACGACGATGTCGACCTCCTTCACCGACGCCAGCTCACGCTTGAGATCGGCCACCAGGGCGAGGCCTTCGGCCACCGTCTTGTTGCTCTTCCAGTTGCCGGCGATGATCAGTTTGCGTTCTTTTTCCATGCAGATTTCCGCCAATGCGGAACGCGGACCTTAGCGGGGTCGGAGGGGCCGTCAAAGCGGTTTTTGACTCCACTTCATGGTCCCAAGGACCCCGGAACCGGACTCCTGCCGGTCCAGTGTCGTGGAAAACGTGATCCGACGATGGCTATTCGTCGTCGAGCGCGGAAACACCGGGAAGCGGAATGCCTTCCAGGAATTCGAGACTCGCCCCGCCACCGGTGCTGGCAAAGGTCACTTTGTCGCCGAGACCCGCCTTATTGACCGCCTTGACGCTGTCGCCGCCGCCGATGATCGATTTGGCACCACTCGCCTGGGTCGCGGCCACAACCGCCTGGGCAACAGCCAGCGTGCCCGCGGCAAATCGCGGATCTTCAAACATGCCCATCGGGCCGTTCCACAAAATGGTTTTGGCACCCGCGATCACCTTGGCATAGGCGGCGGCGGTGGCCGGACCGATGTCGAATCCTTCGGTGTCATCGGGAATATCACCCTCGACCACCCGCGGATTGATCGGTTCCAGAACGGGCCGGCCCTTCTTGTTCAAACGGCCGGTGTCACGGAGATCGGCCACCACGGTGTCGGTCGGGAGAAGAAATTGGACCCCCTTCTTGGCGGCCTTGGCTTCGGCGGCGAGTGCCGTACCGGTGTGATCCTTTTCGATCAGGCTCTTCCCGGTCTTGCCGCCGTGGGCGAGCTTGAAGGTGTAGGCCATCGCGCCGCCGATGAGCACCGTGTCGGCCTTTTCCAAAAGGCGATCGATCACCTTGATCTTGTCCGACACCTTCGCACCGCCGAGAATGACCACGAACGGCCGGGCGGGGGTTTCGAGTTCGTCACCGAGAAACTTCAATTCGCGTTCCATCAGCAAACCGGCGGCGGCCTTGCCACCCCAGGCGCGGACGATGCGGGCCACGCCGCTGGTCGAAGCATGAGCGCGGTGGGCGGCACCGAAGGCATCGTTGACGTACACATCCGCAAGGCGGGCGAGACGCGCGGCAAACACCGGATCGTTGGCTTCTTCCTCGGCCTGGAAGCGGACGTTTTCGAGCACCAACACCTCGCCGTCCCGCAGTGCAGCGGCGGCGGCCTCCGCTTTTTCGCCGACGGTTTCATCAACGAACTGCACCGGCTTGCCGAGCAATTCAGCGAGTTTCTCTGCGACCGGACGAAGACTCATCGACGGCTCGCGTTTGCCGTCGGGACGGCCGAGATGGGCGGCAAGAATGAGCCGGGCGCCCTTCGACAACAGCAGATTCACCGTCTGGAGCGTCTCGCGGATGCGGGTGACATCGTTGATCACCATCGCGCCACCCTTTTCCTCCATCGGCACATTGTAATCCACGCGCATGAGCACGCGTTTGCCGGCGACATCGAGAGTGCGAACAGAAAGTTTTGCCATAAATCGTTTTGCCCAAAAGGCGGCGCAGGCTAGCGGCAGGCGCAGGACCCGTCCACGGGGTTTTTATCGGCGAACGACAACACTCCGCGGGCATTAAAAAAGCGGGCGCCTCGCGGCACCCGCCTAACCCAAACAACCAAACTAAACCCCCTTTGCCAGACCGTTGCCGGGCCGGCAGGGAGCGGGCTTGCGACTGTTGTGGCCGCAGTGTCCGTTCCCGGTAACCTACCGACCCATTGACGCTTATGCTCCGGGGTCGTTCAAACAATTTCTTTAATGACCCGACGGCCCCTTTGGCGGGCCGTTTCACCCCCGTTCACGATCCTTTCCGACGAAGACAAAACGCCGCCTGAAGGCGGAACCTCGTGTCGTTGGAGTCCCGTCTTCAAATGGCGAAGCGCGTGGCAAGTGGAAGTGGGCGCGGCCGGTGCGGCGTTGAGATTCGGTGTCCGTTCCAGCTCCGGCTTGCCACGGCGATGTCCAGCGCCTTCACTGCGCGCGACGGACCATGAAGAACACATCACCCCGGATCGGCATCATCGGCGGCAGCGGCCTTTATCACATCGAAGGCTTTGAACGGCAGAAGTGGGTCCGGGTGCGGACTCCGTTCGGCGATCCGTCCGACTCCTTTTTGACCGGCACCCTCGCCGGCCGTGAAGTGGTGTTCCTGCCCCGGCACGCCCGCGGTCACCGTATTCTCCCGACCGAGTTGAATCATCGCGCCAACATCTGGGCGATGAAGTCACTCGGGGTGCGGTGGATCATCAGCGCCAGTGCGGTCGGTTCGCTCCAGAGGAAATACCGGCCCTGCGATTTCGTTCTGGTCGATCAGTTCATCGATCGCACCAAGCGCGATCTCGAACACACCTTTTTCGGCCGCGGCATCGTCGCCCACATCGCCTTCGCCGATCCGGTCAGTGAGGAACTTCGCGGGCTCCTTTTGAAATCCGCCCGCGCCTGCAAGGCCCGGGTTCACGACGGCGGCACCTATGTCAACATGGAGGGCCCCGCGTTCAGCACCCGCGCGGAATCACTTGCCAATCATCGCGCCGGTTTCGACGTGATCGGCATGACCAATCTCGGCGAAGCCCGTTGCGCGCGCGAAGCCGAGATCGCCTACGCCACGATGGCCATGGTCACTGACTACGATTGCTGGAAGGCGGACGAGGCGCACGTGACCGTGGAAATGGTCATCGCCAACCTCAAGCGCAACGCCGCCACCGCCCAGGCGATCGTCGCCAACGTTCTCCCGCGAATCCCGACCATCGCCGACTGGCCCTGTCACCATGCGCTGCGGAATGCGATCATGACTGACCGCAGCCTGTGGCCTGCCGCCACCACGAAGTCGTTGAAGCCGATTCTCGCGTCGTATCTCTGATTCCACCGCCGTGAGTCCGGAACCCGACGCCGCCACCGCACCGCATCTGGAGCGACGGCTCACGGCGTTGCCCGCCACGGCGCTCAACATGGCGAACATGATCGGCGCCGGGCCGTTCGTGACGATTCCGCTGCTGATGTCCGCGCTGGGCGGTCCGCAATCCCTACTCGGCTGGATCATCGCACTCGTCATCACGCTTCCGGATGCGCTGGTGTGGAGTGAACTGGGTTCGTCCCTCCCCGGTTCGGGCGGCACCTACCGCTGGCTGCGGGAAGGATTCGGTCCGCAAACCTGGGGCCGACTGATGGCCTTCCTCTTCATCTGGCAGTTCATCGTCAGCGGCCCGATGGAAATCGCCACCGGCTACATCGGCGTAGCGCAATACCTCGAATTCCTCTGGCCCGGACTGACCCACAACGACGCGTTGACCGTCCGCGGCGGACTGGTCGTGACGGCCCTCGGTTTCCTCAACATCGCGCTGCTGTGGCGACGGATCGGCAGTCTCGGAAAACTGACGATCGCACTGTGGATCGGCGCCATGATCACCGTGACTGTCGTGCTGGTCGGTGGCGCCCTGCATTTTGATCCGAAGAAGGCCTTCGACTTTCCCGATTCACCCTGGCGTTTCTCTGCCGGTTTCCTCATGGGACTCGGCACGGCGACCCGAGTGGGTATCTATGATTTTCTCGGCTACTACGACATCTGCTATCTCGGCGACGAGGTGAAGAATCCGGGCAGGACCATTCCGCGGGCAGTCATCACCAGTCTGATCGTCGTGGCAGTGATCTACGTGGGAATCAATCTGTCCATCAACGGGGTGATTTCGTGGCGTGAATTCGTGCCGTACGAGAATCACAAGGACATCGCCAACTTCATCGGCTCCGTCTTCATCGAACGGCTGTACGGACATCGCGCGGCGCAATTCTTCACGCTCGGGGTCGTGTGGACGGCCCTCGGATCGGTGTTCGCACTGCTGCTCGGTTATTCGCGGATTCCCTATGCCGCGGCGCTGGACGGAACCTTTTTCCGCATCTTCGGCCGGGTGCATCCGACGAAACATTTCCCGCACGTGGCACTGCTGGTGATTGGCGTTCTGGCCATCGTCGCGAGCTTCGCGTCGCTCGGCGTCGTCATCGACACGCTCATCGCGGCGCGGATCCTGATCCAGTTCATCGGCCAGATTGTCGCCTTGGTTCTGCTGCGTCGGAACCGGCCGGATATATCCCGTCCCTACAAGATCTGGCTCTACCCGCTGCCGCTGGTGGTGGCGGGCGTGGGTTGGCTGTTGGTCTTCGCCACGACCCCACCGCAGGTCATTGGCTTCGCCCTGGCCGCACTCGCGGTGGGAATGGGCAGTTACTTTCTGTGGGCCCGCTTCACCGCACGCTGGCCGTTTGAGACGGTTGAGGCACGTGGGGCGTGAAGGAGCCACCTAACAAATTGGAGGGCGATAGACCGGGCGTGGAATCACACCATCGGGTATAACATACAACTTAGAATAATATTCAATATTGGCGAGTTCCGTTGGTAGACACGCTTCTCGTTTCTTACATTTAAGCGCACGACCAGTGGCATTCTTTCGGCATTGCTCGGGCTCGTTCTCGAAGTAAACCCAAGCGATTTCAATCCGACCTTCAACGGCACCTTTAATGGCCACTTCTGCATTGATAAGTTTGCGTCGATCACAGAATTGGATATCTGCAACGCAACACGTCCTACCCTCCTTCAAAGAACTGACAAGTTTGCTAAATTCTGTTGCATTCCGAATATCCTCACGGTCCTTGCCAGTATAGTAACACCCCAGAATATCATCAAACTCAATGATCTCACTCTTCAAGAAAGCGTGATCTTTATTTTTGATCATTTCTGTTTTTCCAGCGCCGGGAAGCCCGACAATGAATACAATTTTCATGTGCGCCTCCAACCTTATTTGAATGCGGCAGCATCCTGTTTTCCGTTCGCCAGGAGATAGGCCAGCAGATCCAGGATCTCACCGCGATCGAAGGTGTTCACCATTCCCTCGGGCATCGGGGAAATCTTGGACGCCTCGCGCGATTTCACGTCGGCCTTCTTCAGCTCGGTTTTGCCGGCATTCAGCGGATCGGTGAGCACGACGATCTTGTCGGCGGTGTCCTCCAACAACCGGCCGGTGACCTCGTCGCCATTCTTCAAGGTGAAGGTCATTGCCTGGTATTGCTCCGAAACCACCGCGCTCGGTTCGGTGATGGATTTGAGCACGTCGATCGGGGCGTAACGGGTGCCCACGCCGGTGAGATCCGGTCCCACCGCACCACCCTGCCCGTTGAACTGATGGCAGACCGCGCATTGCGCCGCGGCAAAGACCTCGCGTCCGCGGGCGAAGTTGCGGCCGTGACCCGTATCGGCGAGCGCCGGAAGCAAATCCGCGGTCTTCCAATCCTGAACGAAGGCCCGCTTCGGCGCGGGCGCTTTCACCGGCACGGGTTCCTTGCCCGTGATGACTCCGGCGAGTTCGCCCTTCTCGTTGTCCGAAAGACTGGCGACGACTTCCTTGCGCAAGTTCTTCAGGAAGTTGTCCAAACTCGCGCCGTTGCCCGCTTCAAGCCCGACGTCCTTGAACCAGCCGACGAAATTATCCGGATGGCGAACGCTGCGGCTCACGAAGTAATTGCCACCATTCGGATAGGTGGGTCCACCATTGGCCTGGGTCGGGCGATTGAACCAGGCGAAATAACGGCGGCGGTCGTCGAGCGTCCAACCGCTCTTGGCCTTCCTTAGCGCGGTCTGGTAATGCAATTGTTCCTCCTGGGTGGTGGCCGCATCGCGCAGATCAAGGACCTTGGCGGCAATGCCCGGCGCATCGAGGGCGATGAGAATCTGCGACAGCTCCCGGTTCAGCGCCCATGACGTGGCCGGAAACTGTTTGCCGAGGCGTTCGATGGCCAGCGGACGGACCTCGTCCGGAATCCCGTGGCGCGCGAACGCCACTTCGATCACCCGCAGTTTGTTCAACTTCCATTCTTCATCGAGCGTATCCAGCGGCCAACGGGTCAGCGCCTTCAGCAATGGCACTTCGTCGTCGGCACTGCCAACCCGTGCGAGGGCCAGCAATGCCGTGAGACCGGCGCGCGGTTCGGTTGCTTCCAGCGCCTTGTCCTTCCAACTGGCAACCGGCTGCGACTCCAGCGCGATGCGCGCGGCATAGCGGATGTGGCGGTCGGGTGAATCGAGACCGGACCAAATGCGGACCATGGCGCTCTCGTCTTCGTGCGAGTGGAACCGTTCCAAATCGTGGCGGGTCAGCCGGGCCAACTGAGTCGGGGTTACTTGAAGCGTGTGAACGTTTGCGGAATCGGTCCGCTCAGTTCCCACATAGCTGACCCGGTACAAACCCGCCTGGGTTCCACGGCCACCGATGGTGAAATACATTGCCCCATCCGGACCGATTTCGAGGTCGGTGAGGTTGAACGGCTTTCCCTGGACGAAAGTTTCAAATTTGCCGGTGTAGCTGGCGCCTGATTCGGAAAGATGGACGGCGAGAATCCGGCCATAACTCCAGTCCATCACGAACAACGCACGCTGATACTTCGCGGGGAAACGCGCGCCGGTTCCGAAACGAACACCCGTGGGGCATCCAATGCCGACGTTGGCCACTGCGGGGAGCGAATCGGGATAGGACTCGGGCCACTTGGCGCTGCCTTCACGGAATCCCTGATCCCCGCCGCTGACGATGTGAAACACGCGGATCGGACGATACCAGGGCGCACCCCAGTCCCATTCCATGTCCGAATCGAACCCGAACAGTTCGCCCTCGGGATTGAAGGCGATGTCGTAGGTGTTGCGTTCGCCGGCGGCGTAGACCTCCGCCTGGCCGCCGTCGCGGTCGAGTCGCACGACGTATCCGCCGGGCGGCTTTCGGCCCGCACCGAAACCATTGCCATCCTCCATCCGCGGCAGGACGAGGTCATCGGCATAATTCTTCACGCGGGACGTCGCGGTGGTGTCACCGGGCAAATCCACGAAATTGCCGCAAACGATATAAAGATGATCATCGGGTCCCTTCACGATGCCGTGGGCTCCGTGTTCACCGGCGCCGCCCTGCCATTTGCGGAGAAGCTCGACCGAATCATAGCGGTCGTCGCCGTTGGTGTCGCGCAGGCGATACAGGTGATAGCCTTGGGGTCCCTGGCCATTCACGTACAGGGAGTCGAACGCATACAACAGGCCCATGGCGCCGCTCACCGGGAGGTCGATGGTCTCGACCTTGGCGATGTGTCCCGAAGCATCGAGCGTCAACCGTTCCATCGGTTCGCCGCCTTGCGGACTGATGATCAGCCGGCCCTTGGAATCCACGGTCATGCTGACCCACGAGCCCTCTTCCGGTTGAGCGGACCGCAGCAGCTCGATCTTGAATCCGGCGGGAACGCGGATGGAATCGGCGGCGGCGGCAACGGCCGGCTTGAAAACTTCACCCCACGGCGCCACGCCCACTGCACCGAGTGATTTTGCGGCGACCCACTGATTGGTGCTGGATCCCGTTTCCCAGGAAGCATCCGAGATGACGACCTCGGGGCGGCCCTCCTTTTTCGCCAGCTCCAACCGGATCAGCAGGCCGGCCGCTCCGCCTTCATTGCGGGCGGTGACTTCAAGGACGGCCGGACCGGGTTCGAGCTTGTTCAGCGTGACCGTCGACGGCCGTTCCCAACTGGTATTGCGGGCCACGACCTTGCCGTTGATGCGCACCTCGGCCGCGTTGTCGGCGGCGACACTCAATTGAGCACGCTGGAAACCCGGTGGAACGGTAAACGATTTTCGAAAGTAACGAGTTTCGGTTTCCGCGGTGGTGGATCCCCAGATCCATTCCGGGGACTGGGCCTGGGTGCGGATCACAAGCACGGCTGCGCTGATCAGGGCTGCGCAGAAAAAGCGTCGAAGGTGCATAAATGGAATGGTGGCGGCAGGAACAGACCTTGGAAAGCATCGGCTATTCAACCGCGACTGAAAACGTTCCAGGGCCGATCGGAGGCCCGGTCAGGACGTCATGTCTTCCGGACGGTTCCAGTTGGTCAAGAGCACCGCCTCGTCAGGCACCACCGGGTGCTCCATCATCCAGCCCTCCCGCAATCCCGCACGCAGGCAGTTCTGCACGGAGCCCTCGCCCCGGCCCAATCGCGCCACGACCTCCGCACGGGCCTCGACGGGATAGACGGCGATGAGCGGTTCGAGGCGGCCGGCCAGCGACGGCACCACTCCGATGCCGGGCCGGGCCTGGAGAAGAAGCGACTGAATGAAATCAGGAGTAAGCCGTGGCAGGTCGACCGCAAGGACGAGAACATGGGTCTCCGCCGGCTGGATTGCAGAAAGCGCCCGTTCAATTCCCGCCAAAGGCCCCTGGTTCGGTTGTTCGTCCCGAAGAATTCCGACGTCGGGGGGAATCTCGTCGAGCTGTCCCGTCGGGGGGGACTGGGAAACCGCGACCGCCCGGCGCAGGACGCCGGCGGCACTCAGAAGCCGCAACTGCCGGAGGATCAATGGTTCGCCCGCGACACGAATCCGGGCTTTGTCATGCCCCATGCGGGAGGACGCACCCCCCGCCAGGACCACCCCGAAGACATCCGGGAAATCCGTCAAAATCCGCATGAAATCCATACTTGCCAAGGTTCAATGGCTCGGCTCTCTTCGCTGCAAATCGTCAGCCACAGTCTCTAACCAATCCTACCTCGTCTCATGAAGCAAATGATCCAGTGGGCCGCCATTGCCGCCCTCGCCCTCAGCACCACCTCACTCCGCGCCGCCGACGGCAAGGAAGTCACCGTCACCGGTGAAGGCAAATGCCTCAAGTGCACCCTCGGCAAGTCCGACAAGTGCCAGAACGTCGTCGAAGTCAAAAAGGGTGACAAGATCACCACCTATTACCTCGTTGGCGACGTCAGCAAGGCTTTCCACAAGAACCTCTGCCAGGTGAAAAAGGACGACTCCAAGAAGGTCACCGTCACCGGCATGTGCGAAAAGAAAGACGGCATGCTTGAAGTGACCGTCGCCAAGATCGAAGACGCGAAGTAACCGTCACCGGTTCGTCTTCGACACTCATTCACCCGCTTCCGGCTCACACCGGAGCGGGTGTTTTGCTTTCCGGACCGGAACCCGATGCGAGGTCAGCCGCGGCCAATCGGCGCAGGTACTCCCATGTGTAAATGCCCGTACCGTGTCCATCAGCCCAGCGCGGCTGCAGGCCGTATCCGCCCACTTCCGAGAATCCGGTCAGCGTGAACGCATTCGCGGCGTAGGGCCGCTGTGGTGCCTTGTAGACCTGGCCGAGAACGTCGGTCTCGCCCATGCAGGCGGCGCAGGGACAAAAGCGGCGAAGGGTCTCGAACGACAGGAACGATTCCCCGCCGTCCGACCATTTCAGGGCCAATTCGGCGGGAAAGGTGGTGATATCGATCGGTCGCATGGCAGCCGACCATCGTTCGGCCGCTCGATCCTGTCCACGCCCGCCCGCGCGGATTGAGGATCATCGGGGCCGCCGAATTTCGCCGGGGTTCCGGGTTTTTCATTGAAAGGCTTGCCGCGACCGGCGGCGTTCGATCTCCTTGTGCCGCGTGCTGAAGAGCTACGACCCAAACGGCTTTTTCGACGAGATGGCCTCCGCCCCAGGCCAACTGCGTCCTCATTACGAGAAATTCGCCCGACTTTTCTGCGAACTCACCCCCGCTGAGTTCGACGAGAAGCGCCGTGCGGTGGATCTCGCGTTCCTCCGTCAGGGCATCACTTTCAACGTCTACGGCGACAAGCAGGGCACTGAGCGCATCTTCCCGTTCGACCTGATTCCGCGCATCATTCCAGCCAAGGAATGGGAACATTTGGAACGCGGGCTCATCCAGCGGATCACCGCGCTCAACCTGTTCCTGCACGACATCTATCACGGTCAGAAAATCGTGAAGGACGGAGTGATCCCGCCCTTCTACATCCTGTCCGGAAAACATTTCCGCCGGGAATTCGTTAATTTCAAGGTCCCCAAGGACATCTACATCCACATCTGCGGCACCGACCTGATCCGGGGCGGCGACGGCACCTGGATGGTCTTGGAAGACAACGGCCGCACGCCGTCCGGCGTCAGTTACGTACTGGAAAACCGCCGGGCGATGAAGCGGTCGTTCCCGGGAATGTTCGAAGCCATTGGCGTCCGGCCGGTTGACCAGTATCCCCAGGAACTGCTCAAGACCCTCCAGCACATCGCCCCGGCCGGTGTGGTCGATCCTACGGTCGTCCTGCTGACACCCGGTGCCCACAATTCGGCCTATTTCGAACACACCTATCTCGCCCGCCAGATGGGCATTGAGATCGTCGAAGGCCGCGATCTGCTGGTCCGCGACGCCCGGGTGTTCATGCGCACCACCAAGGGTCTCCAGCCGGTGCATGTGATCTACCGACGGCTCGACGACGATTTCATTGATCCCACGGTCTTCCGGCGGGATTCGATGCTGGGCGTTCCCGGCCTGATTCACGCCTACCGCTCCGGCACGGTCAGCCTCGCCAACTCCATCGGCACCGGCATCGCTGACGACAAGGTGATGTATTACTTCGTGCCGAAGATGATCAAATACTACCTGGACCAGGATCCGATCCTGCCCAATGTCCCGACCTATCTCGCCAGCGAGGAGGCGGACAAAAAGTACATCGTCGAGAACATCGAGAAGCTGGTGGTCAAGGCGGCGAATGAGTCCGGCGGATACGGCATGCTGATGGGACCGAAGTCGACGAAGGCGGAGTGCGATGAATTCCGCGGTGCCGTCCTTAAGGATCCGCGGAACTACATCGCGCAGCCGATGATTTCGCTGTCCACCCATCCCACCCATGTCGGTGACGGGAATTTCGAGGGCCGCCACATTGACCTGCGTCCGTTCGTTCTCTACGGGGAAAAACCGGTCATCGTTCCGGGCGGCCTGACCCGGGTCGCGCTGCGCAAGGGCTCGCTGGTGGTCAACTCCTCGCAGGGCGGCGGCAGCAAGGACACCTGGGTGCTTTATGGCGATGAATGAATCCGCTCACCGCGGGGCCGACGATCGCCGCCGCCGCCGGTCCTGACCCGCTCACTCCATGCTCTCCCGCGTCGCGAACTCGCTCTACTGGATGTCCCGCTACATCGAGCGCGCCGAAAACACGGCGCGCATCGTGGACACCACCCTGCAATTGTTGCTGGATTCCCGGCACCTGAACGACGCGCAGTTGGCCGCGCACTGGATGCCGATCATTCAGGCGACCGGCGTCGAGGAGTTGTTCGGTCAGTTGTTTCCGAAAGCCACGGGCCATTCGGTCACTGACTTTCTGGTGTTCCATCCGGGGAACACCAATTCGATCTTCACCTCCATTTCCCAGGCCCGGGAGAACGCCCGGATGGTTCGCGACCAGATCACCGTCGAGATCTGGGAGGAACTGAACCGGCTCTATCTCTTCCTCAATTCGCCCCGCGCCCGCGAAGTCTGGGACGACAGCCCGTTCGATTTTCTCCAGCAAGTGAAGGCGAGCTCGCTGCAATTGGTCGGCATCGGCTTTGCCACCGTCGTCCACAACGAAGGCTGGCATTTCATGCAGGCGGGCAAGTTCATTGAACGGGCCGACCAAACGACCCGAATTCTGGACGTCCGCCACGCTTCCCTTCCCGCCAAGGGCGCTCCCACCACGGTCAGCCAGACCGACGCTCTCGAATGGAGCGCCGTTCTGCGTTCCTGTTCCGCCTGGGATGCCTACAAGGATCTTCACGGCGGCGATGTCAGCCCGGTGAAGGTCGCCGACTTTCTCCTGCTCAGTGAAAATTTCCCGCGATCAGCGCGGTTCTGCGTCGAGGAACTGGATCATTCGCTGCGCAACATTTCCGGCGTGCCCGCCCGCCGTTTCAGCAATGACGCCGAACGTTTGTCCGGACGCCTGCTGGCGGAGTTGGAGTTCGGCACCGTCGACGAGGTGTTTGCAGTGGGTCTGCACGACTACGTCGATCTGCTCCAGATCAAGCTGGGCAACATCGGTGCCGCCATGTTCAACGCCTACATCTTCCAACCGTTCGTGAACATGGAGGAGGAGATCCTGGTGCAGCAGGAATTCCAGCAGCAACAGTAGCGAACCTCGTTCCTTCGCCTTTGACCTCCGCCGCACGCTGATCCGGTCAACTTCCCTCTTTGCACGCCGGTTCCCGCCGCTAGCCTGACGGCCATGACGCCCAGCAAGACGGCTTTGTGGACCCGGTTTCAGCAGCAGTACTTCGAGCACCCGGAGCTCGGTCTCGCCCTCGACCTCAGCCGGGTCGATTTTCCCGACACCTTCCTGGCACGAATGGAACGGCCGATCCAGCGGGCGCTGATCGCCATGGCCGAGCTGGAAAAAGGCGGGATCGCCAATCCGGATGAACGCCGGATGGTCGGACACTACTGGCTTCGGAATCCGGGACTGGCCCCCACCGCGACTCTTTCCGCCGAGATCCGCCGCACGGTGACGGAGATCCACGAGTTCGCCGCCGCGGTGCATTCCGGCACGATCGCCGGCACGGGCGGATCCTTCCAAAACCTCCTGGTGATCGGCATCGGTGGCAGCGCCCTCGGCCCGCAATTCGTGGCCCGCGCCCTCGGGCATCCGGCGACCGACCGGTTGAAGCCCTGGTTTTTTGACAACACCGATCCCGACGGAATGGATCGCGTCCTGGCGGAACTGGCGGGGCAACTCGACCGCACGATCTGCGTCGTGATCTCCAAATCCGGCGGAACTCCGGAAACGCGCAATGGAATGCTCGAAGCCCGGGCCGCCTATACGAAGGCAGGGCTCGCCTTTTCCAAGCACGCCGTCGCCGTCACCGGTGTGGGCAGCGCCCTGGACAAGGAAGCCCTGTCCGGTGCCTGGATCCGCCGGTTCCCGATGTGGGATTGGGTCGGCGGCCGGACCAGCGAGACCAGCGCCGTCGGCCTGCTGCCGGCCGCACTGCAGGGTCTCAACATCGACGGATTGCTCGAAGGTGCGGGCCGCTGCGATGAAGTCACCCGCCGCACCGACACGCACCGAAACCCGGCCGCGCAACTCGCGTTGATGTGGTATTTTCTCGGCGAGGGCCGGGGCTCGAAGGACATGGTCGTACTGCCCTACAAGGATCGTCTGGAGCTGTTCGCGAAATACCTGCAACAGCTCGTGATGGAATCCCTCGGCAAGGAACTGGATCTCGACGGACGGATCGTGAACGCCGGCATCGCCGTGTACGGCAACAAGGGGTCGACCGATCAACATGCCTACGTCCAACAACTCCGCGAAGGCGTCCTGAATTTCTTCGTCACCTTCATTGAGGTTCTGTCCGACCGGTCTGGTCCGAGCATCGAAGTGGAGCCCGGCGTGACCAGCGGGGATTTTCTCAACGGATTCCTGCTCGGCACGCGCTCCGCTCTCCATGAAAACGGTCGCCAAAGCATCACCCTCACGGTTCGAGACGCCTCCCCCTTCACGGTCGGTGTGTTGATCGCGCTCTTTGAACGGGCGGTGGGATTGTACGCGTCGCTGGTCAACATCAACGCCTACCACCAACCCGGCGTCGAAGCGGGTAAGAAAGCCGCCGCCAGCGTCCTCGCGCTTCAATCCCTCGCCGCCGCACATCTCGCCGCGCACCCGGAGCGGAGCTTCAGCGCCGCCGATCTTGCCTCCGCGATCGGACGCGCCGAGGAGGCCGAAACCGTCTTCAAAATCCTGACCCACCTCCGCGCCAATCAACGGGGAATCGCTTCCACCGGCACCGGCACCTCCGCCCTGTTCCATCAGGCCGCGCCCGCTTCGACATCGTAGCGCGGTTTGTTCCACACTCGTTCGACGCGGGTCCCATCGACACAAAAAGGCCGCCCCGTGAGGAGGCGGCCAAAAGCTGTCATCAACCGCGGGATCTCGTCAGCGAACCCCGGTGAAACACAGCAGGACGAAACGACCCATCCGCCGCGGGAACGAGGGAATCTCGGCAACCGGCTGGAGATTGGGCACCGACTGACCCTTGGGCTGGGCAAAGGCGATCTTCGAGCGGGTCACCAGCGTTCCGAGGCAAAGGTCGGCGAACGGGAACACCACGTTGAAGTTCTTGTGCATGTACCGGTGATGAAGGATGTGATGGCCGTTCAACCGGAAAAAGATTCCCGACCGTTCGACCGCGCGCTTCCGGGGCAGATGCATGCACCAGTGCAAATACTCGTAGGTGGCGAAGTATCCCAAAGTGGCCACCGCGGCACCGGCCCAGATGCCCCAGTGACCGGACAACACGGCGGCGAGGATGAACGGCGACTGGCACAAAACGACCAGCACCGGACCGTTCCACCACGCCATGGGAATGGTCCATTTGTCCTTCTCCTCGACGAGATGATAGGTCTCGTCGGCCTTGAAAATCTGGTGATGGACCAGCGCATGCGCCTTGAACGGATAGTCAAAGCCCGGGAGCGGCTTGTGCATGACAAACCGGTGCAGGGTCCACTCGAAAAAAGACGACCAAATGACAGCGGCGGCAAAACTGAGAGCCGACCAGAACAAGAATGTGCTCACGATTTCCTAATCTTGTGCCCGGAACCCCCGGGGCACGACAAGGGGAAACATGCGAAATAACCGCTCCGATTTTGTCCTCCCGCCGGCGCGGTCGGAGAATAAGTCCGCCGCCGACAATGCCTCGATCGTTGGGAGCGTTGGTGATCAGCAGGTTCCCGTCAGGCGCGCCATCTTGTGATTTGCTCGCCACCGGTTCCCGTCTACCACTCTCCGGTGACGATCGACGAAGCGCTTTCCTATCTGCGTTCCCTGCAACTCTTCGGATTTAAGCCCGGCTTGGAATCCACGCGACGGCTGGCGGCACTGGCCGGAGATCCCCAGCGACGACTGCGCTTCATCCACGTGGCCGGCACCAATGGGAAAGGATCCACCTGCGCGCTGCTCGAAAGTGTCTACCGCGCGACCGGCCTCAAGGTGGGGCTTTTCACCTCGCCACATCTGGTCCGGTTCGGCGAACGCATCCAGGTGAACCGTTGTCCCATCAGCGACGACACCCTGGCGCGACGGGTTGCGGAATTGAAAAACTTGGCGGCGGGCTTGGAACCCACCCTGTTCGAATTCGCCACCGTTCTGGCGCTCCAGCACTTCGCCGAGGAACAGGTCGATCTGGTGATTTGGGAAACCGGTCTCGGCGGGCGGTGGGACGCCACCAATATCGTCGATCCCCTTGCCAGCGTGATCACCAACATCTCCCTCGATCATCAGGCGGTGCTCGGCAACACCCTGGCCGCCATCGCCAGTGAGAAGGCGGGCATCATCAAGCCCGGCATTCCGGTGGTGACCGCGGTGGAGGATCCCGACGCCCGGGCGGTCATCGAGTTCCGCGCGCGCGAACTGGATTCTCCGTTGATCCAGGTTGGCACAGCGGACATTGCCGCCTTTCCCTTCGAACTTCAGCTCACCGGCGATCACCAGAAGGTCAATGCCGCCGTCGCCGCCACCACCGTTCGCCTGCTGCGCTACTGCATTCCGGTGAATGACACCCAGTTGCAGCAGGGCCTTGAAACGGCGAACTGGCCGGGACGTTTCCAGACCGTCGTTCGTGGACCGCAAACCCTGGTGCTCGACGGGGCACACAATCCCGCCGGGGTCGCCGCGCTGGCCTCCACCCTGGCCCGGCAATTCCTGGATCGCCGACCAGTCCTGATCGTGGGACTGTTGTCCGACAAGGATTGGCGCTCAATGGTCAGACAGCTTGTCCCGCTCGCCAGCCGGATCATCACCGCGCCGGTTTCCAGCGAACGAACGGTCGGCCCCGAGGAACTGCGTGCCGCCTGCGTGGCGACGGGAAAGGGCCGCCCGGTTCGCGCCGCGGGTTCACTGACCGAGGCGCTCAAATGGACCGCGACCGATTCCCTGGTCTTGATCACCGGCTCGCTCTACTTCGTCGGCGAAGCGATGGAACAGTTGGGACTGGAAGCCTCGGACACCGCCGGTGAACGGGCCTTGAATCATTGGAGCCCTCCGACGCGCTGAACGCCCGTCGACTCAGCGTGCCCGGGCGCGCTTGCGGCCAAGTTCCACCCGAAGGCGGTCGAGCGGCTGGGTGTTGATGACATCAGCCTTGGTCAGCCAGCCTTTCCGTACCACGCCGGTGCCGAGCCGGAGCCACTGGACATGCTCCAACCGGTGCGCATCGCAATTGATCACGCATCGCACGCCTTTGGACTTCGCGTAATGCCACAACCGCCAGTCGAGATCAAACCGGTAGGGTGACGCGTTGAATTCAATCCATGTCCCGGTCGCGGCACAGGCGTCGATGACCGCCGGCAGGTTAACCTTGTAGGCGTCACGCTCCAACAGCAGCCGGCCGCTCGGATGACCGAGCATGTGGACCAGCGGATTCTCCGCCGCGGCAATCAGGCGGCGGGTGTTTTCCGCCTCCTCGCCCGACGGAACGTGCAGGCTCGCCACCACCACTTCCAGGCGCTCCAGCAACGCGTCGTCGAAATCGAGTCCGTCCTTCAGAATGTCCACCTCGGTACCGGTGAAGAGACAGAAATCCGAACCCCGATCCGCAATGGCCGCGTTCACTTCGGCGATCGCCGTGAGCTGCCGCTCCATCCGCGCTTCATCGAGACCATTGGCCTGGTAGCTCGCCCGCGAGTGATCGGTGATGGCCCAATACTCCAGCCCCAACTCGTCCATCCGCGCCGCGATATCGGCGAGCGTGTTTCGGCCGTCGCTCCAATCGGAATGGTTGTGGAGGGAACCCTTGAGATCGGTCCATTCGACCAGCCGGGGCAATGCGTCCGCCTCGCCCGCCTTGAATTCGCCGTGATCTTCCCGAAGTTCCGGCGGCACATAGGCGAGGCCCAGTTCGCGGAAGATCTCCGGTTCATCGTGACACACCACCCGCAAGGCCGGATCGCGAGTCTCCTCCTGGCTGCGGAACAATCCGTATTCGTTCAGCCGAAGTCCTCGGGATATGGCCCGCTGACGCATGACGATGTTGTGCTCCTTGCTGCCGGTGAAATAGGCCAGTGCGAACGGATACTCCGCATCACCCACCACCCGCAGATCGGCCTGGATGCCTTCCCCAAGTATCACGCTCGCCTTGGTCTCCCCCTGCGCGAGAATCGAACGCACGCCGGGCTGACTCACAAAAAAGCCAATGACCTCGGCCGGACTTTGCGAGGACACCAGGAAATCGATGTCACCGATGACCTCCTTCCAACGCCGCAGGCTTCCCGCGGTGCTGCAGCGGATGACATCGGGATGGGAGCGCAACGCTTCGAGCACCGGCTCGGCAACCACCAAGGCGTCGACCAACCGGTGGCGCGAGGCGAACTGCCGTTTGAAGGCGATGGCCTCCAGAATCTTGGCCTGTGATTTCTCGCCGAACCCATCCAGCGCCGCGACGGTCCCCGCCTTGCAGGCCGCCTCCAGTTTTTCAATCGAATCGATCCCCAACTCGTCGTGAAGCCGTTTAACCTTCTTGGGTCCGACACCCTGGATGCCGAGCATCTCGATCAAGCCGGGCGGGATGGAGGCCTTCAGTTGTTCGTAATAGGGAAGCCGGCCGGTCGTGACCAACGTCGCAACCTTTTCCTGGAGCGCATCGCCGAAGCCCTTCAATTCGCCGAGGCGCTTTTCGGCCACCAACGTCTCCAGAGATTCGGTGAGTCCCTCCAGCACCCGCGCGCCGTTGGTGTAGGCACGGGTCTTGAACGGATTCTCCCCCTTCAGTTCGAGAAGAACTCCGATCTCCGAAAGGATTGATGCGACCTGATCTTTGTCCATGCAGTGAAATGTACTGGGTGAAATTGCACCTGCGACCCGTCCGGTTCGCAACAACGGATCCCCAAAATTCCCTGTCGGATTTTTCCGGGCGGCGGCCATTACTCAGGTGATGACCGACCGCGAGTTGCTGTCCGCGCACGTGACCGGGGCTTCCACCGAAGCCTTCGGCGAGCTGGTGCGGCGCCATCTGCCGCTGGTCCTTTCCACCGCGCGGCGCCGGCTGTCGATTCCCGACCACGCCGAGGACGTGGCCCAACAGGTGTTCACCGTGCTCGCCCGGAAGGCCGCCGGACTCGGGCGTGATGTCATTCTTTCGGGCTGGTTGTATCGAACCGCAGTGCACCTGGCCGGCGAACACAATCGGAGCGAAGGCCGGCGTCAGCGCCGGGAACAGGAAGCCGTGACGGCCATGAACGATCCCCATCCCGACGCCACCTGGAAAGCAATCGAACCGTTGCTGGACGACGCCATGGCCCGTTTGCCGGAGCGCGACCGGGATGCCGTGGTGCTGCGTTTTTTTGAGAACCGCAGCCTCGGCGAAGTGGGCCGGACTCTCGGCATCTCCGAGGATGCCGCCCAAAAGCGTCTGAGCCGTTCCATCGACCGCCTCCGGAAGTTCATCCACCCGCGGCAACCTTGGATCACTCCCGGCGCATTGGCGGCCGCAATCACTGCCGGGGCCATTGAATCCGCCCCATCGACCGCTCATGCCGCGACCATTGCCACCGCTGCGCTCGCCGCCGCAACCGTCGGTTCTGTCAGTCTCACCACCAGCTCCTTCACCCTTTTCACCATGACCACCGCCAAAACTTTGATCACCGGTGCCGTCGGCCTCGCCCTCGTCACCGGACTCGTCCTCCAACATCAGCAGGTGCGCAGCCTTCAAGCCGAACAGGAACGTTTGCAGGCCGTCGCTGCGGAAGCCGCGGCAAAGGCGGCGATTCCGGTTCCCGCTCCCAGCCAGAGCCCCGGCGTCGATCCGGAGCTGCTGCGATTGCGCGGCGAAGTGGCGCGGCTGCGGGGGCAATCCAATGAACTGGCCCGGCTGAAGTCGGAAGTCACCCAACTGCGCGCCAAGCGGGTCGCGTCGAACCCACAAAACGACGACGCCGATGCTGAGGAACGCAAGCGGGTGGCGATCGCCAAGATGGTTTATGCAAAGGGATGGAGCCTCGCCATTCATCTGTACGCTTCGAAACACGACGGGCAGGTCCCCGCGAGTTTTGCCGATGCCGCGTCCGAATTCCCCAAGGACGCAGAATCCCCTGAACTTGACCCCAGCCAATACGAATTGATGTACAGCGGCTCCCTGGCGGCCATTACAGACCCGGCGCGGGTGATCCTGGCGCGGGAAAAAGAGGCTTATGTGGTGCGATCGGCCAGGGGATTCGAGCGGGCGTACGCCTTCGCCGACGGCCACTCGGAAATCCACCGCGCCGAAGACGGCAATTTCGAACCCTGGGAACGCCAACACCTCGCCAAACCCTCAGGCCAGTAGCGGCCCGAAAATCACCAGCATTGCGTCCCGCAACTGCCCCACTCACTCACTCGCCCATTTGCCCACTCGCCCACTCTCCCCGCCGGCTACCTCACCTGATCCGCATAAATCCGCGCCTCCGTCTCCGTAATCCGACCATCGTGATTCGTGTCGGCACGCTGGACGGCCTCGTTGAAGGCAAGATTCGGTCCGCGGACGGTCCGGGTCTTGTGCCCGAACACGAACGGGACCTCGACATCGGCGGAGCTTTCGCGGTGGGAGTATTCGCTGTTCGACCGGCTCAGAGCCTCGTAAAAGATCCGGCCGGCAGTTTCGGTTTCGAATTCCACCGGCACTCGGGGCGCGTCGCGGACGACGGTTTCCTCGGTGTGGATGCAGCCGGCGGCGGCCATGGCGGTCAGGGTGACGATCAACAGGGACAATCGGGTCTTCATATCGGGGCATTCGGACGCAGCCCAACCGGTCTTCCTCATCGGAAACTCGGAGCGGCTTTCCACTCCCATCACCCGCGGCGGGGTGAAAGGTTGCAGGCTTTTGCCACCGGAGTTTTGCTTGGCAGGCGTTACGGGGCTGCCGCTATCCTCTCTCCACGCCGCCGATCTCTCGGAACTGGTCCGGAACCGGCGCCTTTGTCCATCATTCACGCACGCATTGCACGCCATGAGTCTCCACTCCGTCACCCAGCTCAAGACCGTCAAAAAGAATGTCACCCGCCTCGTGGAAGCCGAGCTGGCCCGCACGGGCGGTCTGCTGCGCCTGGCGCCCGCCTGGGTTCCGCGCTCCTTCCTGCAGCCCGGCCTCCGGATCAAACTGCATCCGGACGACACCTACGCCTACGGCCTGAACCGCGGCGGCATCGACGAACGCTGGTTCGCCTCCACCACCGTCACTGCCAACGAAGGCCGCGCCGCCGATGAAGGTCTGAGCTACTGCGTGGTGGGTAAGGAGCGGTTCACCCTGCATCAGGCGGTTGCCGACTGCGGTGCCACGCTCGTCGGCAAGGCGATCTGGAAGAAGTACGGAAAATGGCCGGTCTACTCCAAGTTCTTCGACAACATGGGGCCGATTCCCCATCACATGCACCAGAGCGCCAAGCAGGCGAAACTGGTCGGCCAGGAAGGCAAGCCGGAGAGCTACTACTTCCCGCCGCAGCACAACAATGTCGGCAACAACTTCCCCTACACCTTCATGGGCTTCGAACCCGGCACCACCAAGGCGCAGGTTCGGAAATGCATCGAGAATTGGAACAAGGGCGACAACGGCATTCTCGACCTGTCCAAGGCCTACCGCCTCAAGGTCGGCACCGGCTGGCTGATCGATCCCTGCATCCTCCACGCCCCGGGCAGCCTCTGCACCTACGAGCCGCAGTGGGGCAGCGACGTCTTCGGCATGTACCAAAACCTGGTCGAGGGTCGCGAAGTGCCCTGGAGCCTGCTCGTGAAGGACATGCCCAAGAACAAGCACAAGGACCTGGATTTCATCGTCGATCAGCTCGATTGGGAGAAGAACGTGGATCCGAATTTCAAGGACAACCACTACCTCGAACCGGTGCCGGTGGCCGACACCCGCAGCGAAGGCTACGTCGATCGCTGGATCGTCTACGGCAAGGTCGACGGCGAGCAGTTGTTCACCGCCAAGGAACTGACCGTGGATCCCGGCACGAAGGCCGTGGTGAAGGACAACGGCGCCTATGGCCTCATCTGCGTCCAGGGCAGCGGCAAGATCAACGGCCAGCCGCTGGTCAGCCCGAAGCTGATCCGCTTCCACGAACTGACCGAAGACGAATACTTCTGCACCGAAGACGGCGCCAAGGCCGGCGTGACCTTCGAAAACACCAGCGAAACCGAACCCCTGGTCTGCCTCCGCTACTTCGGACCCGAAGTAAACCCGAACGCCCCGGCCATGGGCGCGTACCGGAAGAACACCTTCAACTGAGGGCGGCGCCCTTTCCCACGACAACGGCGGCTGGCATCATTGCCTGCCGCCTTTTTCCTGTCTTGAAAAGTATTACCAAGATTGGTATTACTTTCTTATGCGAATTACGACCAAAGGTCAGGTGACCATTCCAATGCCCATTCGCGAGGAATTCGGCTTCAAGCCAGGTACCGACGTCGAGTTTGTTGCGGATCACGGAAAAGTGGTTCTGCGGGCGCGACGTAAGGGCATCGATCCAGTTGAGGCCTGGCTTCAGGAGTCCGCCGGAATCGCCTACGGAAGAACGACGACGGCAAAAGTCATGAAACTGACCCGCGGGGAGGATTGATGCCGCGGATGCTCGATACCAACGTACTGCTGGACATCGTGACCGCAGATCCGATCTGGCAACGTTGGTCAATGGACCAGTTCCGGAAAGCGTCCGAAGATGGGCCGATTCTGCTGAATCCCATCATCTACGCTGAATTGGCTCCAGGATTCGAAACCCAGGCCTCGTTGGATCGCTGGCTACGACCTTCCCTTTTCCGGCGACTGGCGCTTCCGTATGAAGCCGGGTTTCGGGCCGGCCAGGCGTTTCTCGCCTACCGTCAACGCGGTGGTTCCAAATCGTCGCCCCTGCCCGATTTTTACATCGGAGCCCACGCGGAATCCGAAGGCGTGACACTCGTGACCCGCGACGACGCTCGCTACCGAACTTACTTTCCGAAGCTGAAGCTAATCACTCCGGAGCGAGCGTAGTCTTCAACCGCCCCACTACCGCCCCGCCAGCACGGCTTCGATCTTTTCCTTGAGTTCGTCGCTGACTTCGCCGGCCGGGCGTTCGCCGTCGACGATGGCGAATCCGTAGGTCTTCTGCAGGCGGCGAAAGGCATCGCGCATCAGGGCCTGGTACTTGAGGAAGCTGTCGAACATGTCGCGCGACAGCCCGAGATCCATGCCGCTTTCCCAGTAGTCGAGGGCCTGGTTCTTGGCGAACACCCGCTGTACCAGTTGCTCGGGCGAGACGTCCAGATAGATGACCGCGTCCGGCACCAGGGCAATGCCGTAGAGATTCTTCAACCACGGTTCGTCCATGCCGCGCACCAGATCCCGCGCCATCAGCGTGTAGATGTAGCGGTCGGCGAGGACCATGAAGCCGGCGCGCAATGCCGGCAGGATCGCGTTCTCCATCTGGTCGGCAAAATCGGTCGCGTAGAACAGCGACAGCGTGGTGCGCGAAAGAATATTCCCGTGCTGCGCCTGCTCCAATTCCTCGCTGACCAGCGTGGATCGCTTGAGGCCGACCTGCAGGGTGGCATGCCCGGTTCCCTCCAGCCATTCGACCAGTCGGGAAATCTGGGTCGACCGGCCCGAGCCGTCCGCCCCTTCCACCACGATCAGCTTGCCGTTCAGCTTGGCGACTTCCTCACCGGGAATGCCGCGGCCGAAAAAACGTTTCGGCGTGGTCGACGGGACCACGACGATCGGTTCGTGGGTGACGACCGCCGACCGGCGTGGAGCAGCTTGAGTACGGGTACGAGTGCGGGCGCGCATGGGAGGTTCAGACCAGAGGGCGGGCGGTAAAACGATCGAGGCCGATCCGGGCGCGGATCATCTTCCGGACCAATCCCTGCTGCTCTTCGATGCGCGCGTTGGCATCGACCAGGGTGAATCCGAATTCCGTGCTCATCGCCAGGTACTGCTCGAAGATCCGGCCCTGAAAGATCCGGAAGCTCTCGTACGGATCGGTCGAGAGGTTCAGGTCCATGCCCGCCTCGTGGTGTTTCAACACCGGTCGATTATCCAGAATGCGCGCCAGGGAGACCTCCAGGTCGGCCCGGAAAAAGAAGGTGATGTCGGGCAGGGCGGCGAAGGAATACAGGCCCCGAACCCAGTCGGGCGGACACCCACGGACGACATCCCGGGCGAAGGCGGTGAAGATGTAACGGTCGCAGAGCACCACGTATCCGGCCCGGAGCAGTGGCACCAACTGGCGCTCGTAACGGTCGGCGAAGTCGGTGGCGTGGATGAGACTGAAGGTCGTCGGGGTGAGCAGATTCTGCTTCTTGCCCTTGCTGGTGGCGCTCTTCACCAAGGCCGAGGAATTCCACTCAGAAAAGAAGACCTTGCAGCCCTGTTGCTCGAGCCAGCGCTTCAGGAGATGGACCTGCGTCGACTTCCCAGAGCCATCCAGGCCCTCAACGGCGATCAGTCGCCCGGGAAATCCAAGCTCGGCAAACGTGCGCTTCATCGGCGCGCGAACCTAGGCCCAGCACGGCGCGTGACAACGAGTTTTTGCGGGTTTGGCCGAATTTTCCCCCATTTGGGGCACCCGTCCGGAGTCCCGACTTCAGACGGTCTGGAACGCAGGAATCCTGCCGAAAGGGAAAACAACAAAGGCACGAAGACGCGAAGGTTTCGAGCTTTGGGCTTCGTTCCTCACCGCGCGGTCACACGGCCGGATTCCGCCAAGGATGACTCATTCATCATCTCCACCGCCGCTCCCACCACTCCCTTTGCGCTCCCATTTCCGCTGCGCCCGTTCGGGCAAAGCGGTGTCGGCCCGGGCGAAGTACGTCCCTGGACCCAGCACTTCGGTGATCTCGGATTCGAGACCTGCAGAGGCGGTGACGTAGTACCGGTCGTTGGATTCGATGAACGCCATTTCACCTCCGGGCAATTGAAGCCGCACCATCACCGGCACGGTCCCGGGATGGGATTCACACAGGCGCCGCGCCATCTCCAGGCGGTCGCGATCGAGTCCTTCGGTCCGCAACCGCAACTGGACCTGTCGGGTGTATTTTCGCGGCGCATCTTCGAGTCGCAGGATTTCCACCGGGAACACCTTCGGCCGGTCTTCGCCGGTGTTGACCTCGCCAGTCACCATCAGCGGCGTGTTGAGCACGAACAACTCGCGGAAGCGGTCGTAGCTCTCGTTCATGCACAACAACTGCACGCTGCCGGTCATGTCCTCCACGGTCACCATGGCATACGGTTTGCCGGACTTCTTGCTGACCCCCTGTTGAACAGCCCCCACCAAACCACCGAACCGGGCCATCGAGCGGTTGGCTAATCCGGCCAATCCTTCCACCGTGTTAAGCGCGTACCGCCGGAGCGTTCCTTCAAACGGCTGCAACGGATGACCGCTGACATAAAAGCCCAACAACTCTTTCTCAGCCGCGAGCCGTTCGGCGGCGGGCCATTCCGGAATCACCACCGGTTTTTCCGGGGCGGCTTTGGGTGCGGCATCAAAGGCGTCGAACAGCGACGACTGTCCGCGCGCACGATCCGAAGCGATTGCGTTGGCACGGCCGAGGCAATGATCCAAACTTGCCCACAGCGTGGCCCGATTGGCACCGAGGGAATCGCACCCACCGGTCTTGATCAGGCACTCGATCACCTTCCGATTCGCCGAGCGCATGTCCACCCGCTCGCAGAATTCCTGGAGTGACGTGAAGCGCCCGCCCGCCCGACGGGCTTCGAGAATGCTCTGCACCGCGACCTCGCCCACGCCCTTGATGGCCGCCAATCCGAATCGAATGGGCGGAAACCCGGCCGCCTCGGCACCCGAGGTCTGCGCCGGCCTTGCGACCGGGGCGAACATCACGTCCGACTCATTGACATCCGGTCCCAGCACGTCAATGCCGAAGCCCTTCGCCTCGCCGATGTAGAGCGCCAGCTTTGCCAGGTCGGCCTGGTCGTTGGTCATCATCGCGCTCAGGAATTCGACCGGATAATTCGCCTTCAGGTAGGCCGTCTGGTAGGCGACGACGGCATAGGCGGCCGCGTGGGATTTGTTGAATCCGTACCCGGCGAATTTCTCGAGCAGGTCAAACACCTCGTTAGCCTTCGCCGCGGAAATCTGGTTCTGGGTGGCGCATCCCGCGACGAACGCCTCGCGCTGCTGCACCATCTCCTCGAGCTTCTTCTTGCCCATCGCACGGCGGAGAAGATCAGCGCCGCCAAGCGTGTAGCCGGCCAGAATCTGGGCCGCCTGCATCACCTGCTCCTGATAGATGAGCACCCCGTAGGTCTCGCGAGAGATGGGTTCCAGCAGCGGGTGCGGATACTCAACCGCCTTGCGCCCGTGCCGGCGCTCGATGAAATCCGGGATCAGGTCCATCGGACCCGGCCGGTACAGCGAAACCAGCGCGGTGATGTGTTCCACGCTGGCGATTTGGAACCGTTTGCAAAGGTCCCGCATGCCGCCCGATTCCAACTGGAACACTCCAAGCGTCTGCGCGTTGTTCAACAGCTCGTAGGTCTTCGCGTCGTCCAGTGGGATGGCATCCAGATCGATCTGGATGCCCTTGGTGCGGGCCACCAATTCCACCGTGTTGCGCAGCACGGTCAGCGTTTTCAGCCCGAGAAAATCCATCTTCAGCAGGCCAAGGTCGCCCACCGGATTCATCGCGTACTGGGTGACGATGCCCCCTTCGTCATCCTGTTTCAGCGGCAGCAGGTTCACCAGCGGCTGCGCCCCGATGACCACGCCAGCCGCATGAACGCCGGCGCTGCGGGCCTGGTCCTCGAGGATCAACGCCTGGTCGATCAACTCGCGGGTGACCTCCTCCGACTGGTAGGCCGCCTTCAATTCCGCGTTCTTCTCCAGGGCGTCCTTCAGTCCCCATTTGACGTCGGTGATCATCTTCGCCAGGCGATCGCACTCGCCGAAACTCAAACCCATCACCCGGCCGACATCGCGGATCACCGACTTCGCCCCCATCGTGCCGAAGGTGATGATCTGGGCGACGGCATCCCGGCCGTATTTGTTGCGGACGTACTCGATGACCTCCTGGCGCCGGTCATCGGCAAAATCGATGTCGATGTCCGGCGGGCTGACGCGTTCGGGATTGAGGAACCGTTCGAAGAGCAGTCCGTACCGAAGCGGATCGACGTTGGCGATCTCCAGCAGGTAGGTTACCAGCGAACCGGCGGCCGAACCACGCGCGACACAGGAAATGCCGTGATCCCGGCCCCAGCGGACGAAATCTCCGACGATCAGAAAGTAGGAAACGTATCCGGTCTTTTCGATGACCCCGAGTTCAAGGTCCAATCGGTCGAGAAGCTGGCGCAAGGCGGGTTCGACCGAGGGTTCCGATGGCACCTCGGGGCTGGCTACTTCTTGCACGACGGCAGCGGCGATCACCGGCTTGTTTTCCGCGTCAGCTGGCGCGTCGGGTTTTGGAAGCAAAAATGCAACCCGGCGCGGATCCCGGATGCCCTTGAACACGATCTTCCCCTCCACCACCTCAGCATCAATGGTGTACCGGGCCGCCAGACCATCGCAGAGCAGCCTTCGCAAGTAGCCTTCACGGGTCCAGGTCTCGGGTGGCTGAAAAACGGGGTAGTGTTGCGCGCCTTTTCCGAAGCGGATTTCGAGATCGCATTGCTCCGCCACGGCGACGGTGTTGAGCACGGCTTCCGGCGTCTCCGAGAACAACGTCTTCATCTCCTCGCCCGATCGGAGATAGAACTGCGCCTCCTGATAGCGCATCCGCTTGGTGTCCGACATCTGCGCCTGGGTGCCGATGCAGATGAGGCAGTCGTGCGCGCGCCAGTGGCCTTTTTCGACGTAGTGCACGTCGTTCGAGGCCACCGTTTTCAACCCGAATTCCCGCGCCCAAGGGATCAGCGCGCGATTGACCTTCGCCTGTTCGGGAATGCCGTGGTTCTGCAGTTCGAGGAAGTAATGTTCTGCGCCGAACACCTGCTTGAACCAGTCGATGGTCGAACGGGCGCGTGTTTCATCGCCCTTGAGAATGTGTTCCGACAACTCACTGGCGAGGCATCCGGACAGGGCGGTGATGCCCTCGGAATGCCGGGCCAACAATTCACGATCAACGCGCGGCTTGTAGTAATAGCCCTCCAGATTAGCGGCAGTCACCAGTCGGACCAGGTTGCGGTATCCGGCTTCATTCCGGGCCAGCAGGACCAGGTGATGGTAGATGTCCCGCATGCCGTTGCCGGGCTTCTTGTCGAGGCGGCTTCCCGGGGCCACGTACACCTCGCAACCGAGGATGGGCTTGATGCCCGCCTTCCGCGCCGCGGTGTAGAATTCGATCGCCCCGAACATGTTGCCGTGATCGGTCATGGCCAGCGCCGGCAGTTTCAATTCCACCGCGCGGGCCATCAGCTTGTCCAAACGGCAACAGGCATCGAGCAGTGAATACTCGGTATGGAGATGCAGATGGACGAAATCGGACATGGACGGAGGAAGGTTTGGGGACGCAGGCCGGCTGTCGAGGGCGGATTGTTCACCATCGCGTTGTCAGCCCGTCTTTTCCCCGACAACAGGACACTTCCCAATTTTCAGACGCGCTCTAAAGTCTCCCGATCTATGCAGCAGACGAATGACCTGAGGGTGGTCAGCACCCGGCGGCTCCTTGCCCCGCGGGAGCTGAAAGCCGCCGTGCCGATGTCCGAACGCGCCAACGCCACGGTGGTGGCCGGCCGTGCCCGGGTCCAAAGCATCCTCCGCCGGCAGGACCGGCGCCTGCTGGTGGTGGTCGGTCCCTGCTCGATTCACGATCCAGCCAGCGCCCTCGAATACGCGGGCCGCCTCGCCCGGCTCCAACCGGAGGTCGAAGACCAGTTACACCTGGTCATGCGGGTCTATTTCGAGAAGCCGCGGACGACCATCGGCTGGAAGGGGTTGATCAACGATCCCCACATGGACGGCAGTTACGATGTCGATACCGGACTGCGCATGGCCCGGAAGCTCCTGCTCGACATCAGCGAACTCGGCCTTCCCTCCGCCACTGAATTCCTCGACCCCATCGTTCCGCAATACACCGCGGACCTGGTGAGCTGGGCCGCCATCGGTGCCCGGACGACGGAAAGCCAGACTCACCGGGAAATGGCCAGCGGTCTGTCGATGCCGGTCGGGTTCAAGAACGGCACCGACGGCTCCCTCCAGATCGCCATCGATGCGATGCTCTCCGCCAAGCATCCCCACCATTTTCTCGGCATTGATCAGGAGGGCGCGGTGGCGGTGGTCCGCACCGTCGGCAATGTCGAAGGCCATGTCGTACTCCGCGGCGGCCGTCTCCAGACCAATTATGACGCCGCCAGCATCGCCAACGCCGCCGTTCAACTGAAGAAGGCCGGTCTGCCCGATGGCTTGATGGTCGATTGTTCCCACGCGAATTCGGGCAAGCAACACGCCCGCCAGGAGGATGTCTGGCAGAACCTCGTTTCGCAGCGCATCGAAGGAAGCGATCCCCTTATCGGCGTGATGATCGAGAGCCATCTTCACGAAGGCAATCAGCCCATCCCGACCGATCTCACCCAGTTGAAGTACGGCGTGTCTCTCACCGACGCCTGCCTCGGCTGGGAGGTCACCGAACGCATGCTCCGCCACGGTGCGGAACGTCTCCGCGCCGCCCGTTCGACGCCCGTCACCGCCGCTCAACCCACGCCGGCTGCATGATTCCGCCCGCACTCCAAAGCGGCATCGCCCTCGCCGGACTCGCGGCTGGGGCAATCCTCGGGGTAATCGTGGTCTGGAAGATCACCAAGTCCCTGATCAAGCTGCTGCTATGGTGCGCGGTACTGGCGATGCTGATCTTCGGCCTGTTGATGCTGCTGGCTCCGGCGGCCTGATTCCGATTGCGGAGTGAAGCGGCGATCCGACGAGACGCCGCCTTCCCACCGTGGCGTCGCCGGGACTCTCGACCCCGCAAGTGCTGGTGTTCCGACTGTTTGACGCCTTTCAAAGGACCAACGGTCCGTCCGATACCAGCCTTGGGCATCGCCCAAGGTTCCGAATCCCGACCTTCCCAAGCCCTGAAGGGGCGTCACCTCCCCAGCAACCATCTGCCCCGGTGCAAAGAAAAGTGTCAATTATTGTGACTGACCCCTTCCCATTTTTGCTCCTTCGATTGTTGTTCAATATCCAGGCAGGGCCGCAGCTGGAGGAGCGAAGCTCACAAACCGGTCGTGCAAACTGTCGTTGAGGTTCTGCAGGATAGCTTGGCCGTCGGGTGGGATCGCCCCGAGGATAACACCGTAAAGCATTCGGGGCATGCAGGGAATGATCATACCTCTGGTCGAAAGGCTGCCGGTGGTACACATATGGAGAATAACCGCAGGAATGGCGCGTTTGGAATCGAATCGCTTTGTGAGGGCCTCCTTCAGGGACAATTCGTCCACGACGCCTTCGTCGTATCGCTGACACAGTGCGCGCATGGATTGGATCGGGTGTTCTGGGGACGGCCACGCGGAATAGGTGAATTCTCCGGACTGACCCCGTGTCGCGTTCCAAAGCTCATCATGCGGGATTAGGTTCTTCAGGCTTACTATGACGAGGCCTTTGTCACATCGGCAGTTCTGGATCTGTTCGACGCCTTCCTCGACTCGTTCCAAAAACGTCTTCGGCGAGTCGGTGTGCATCACCTTACAAGCAAAGGCCCAGCGCGTGCCGGAGATTTCTGCAATAACGTCCGGGTTCGTTCCGTTGGCGGAGGCATCGGGATCCTCCAATTCGATGGTCTGAGAGATGGGCAGGAGCAGGAGGGCGGTATAGAGCTCAAATATCTTGTTGGCATCCGCATCCTCTCTGGGGCTCCAAAGATTCTGCGTGATGTTGGTATTCTTGAGCAGCAGCAAGACGTGGGGCCACAACTGCTGGAACGCTGGCAGTTTCGATGCGTTTAAGAGCTTTCGCAGTAGGTCTCCTAGCCCGCATGTCTCACGGCATTCTGGGAATGGAGCAAAAAGGCTGAATGATTTCGAGATCCGGTGGAGAAGGTTCTGAAGAATGGTACGGAGAGGCTCGGAATGAGGGG
>CAIVQB010000058.1 GCA_903907925.1 uncultured Verrucomicrobiota bacterium | reverse complement strand
TCTGCCGCGACGCTGGTCCAGGCCGCCGATGCCCCCAAACCGATCCGCGCATTGTTGCTCGCCGGCGGTTGCTGTCACGATTACGCCCAGCAAAAGGAAATCCTGAAACAGGGCCTGGAAGCCCGCGCGAATGTCCACGTCGACATCATCTACAGCGAGGATACCTCCACCAAGCCGCCGTTGCCCATCTACGGCAACCCGGCCTATGCCGACGGCTACGATGTGGTGATCCACGACGAATGCGCTTCGGACATCAGCGATCCGACGGTCATCCAGGGAGTCTTGAAGCCCCATCGCGACGGAGTGGCCGCGATCAATCTGCATTGCGCGATGCATTGCTATCGGATCGGGAACCCGAATGAAGCCGCCAAGCCCGGAACCGATCGGGCTCTGTGGTTTGATTATCTCGGGATTCAATCCAGCGGCCACGGGGCGCAGAAGCCGATCACGATGACCGTCGTCGCTCCGCAACATCCGATCACCACGGGTTGGAACGGCTGGACCACCGTCAACGAGGAGCTCTACAACAACATCATGATCTGGGGTGACGCCAAGCCGCTGATCCGCGGCACCCAGGACGCCGGCAACCAGCCCGGCCGGAACGACACCGTCGTCGCCTGGACGCACGAATACGGCCCCAAGAAGGTCCGCGTGTTCTCGACGACCATCGGTCACAACAACGCGACCGTCGCCGATCCCCGCTACCTCGACCTGATCGCCAAGAGCCTGCTCTGGGCCACCCATCATCTGGATGACGCCGGTGGGATCGCCGCCGGCTACGGCCCCGGAGGGAAGTAGGAAAAACGACGGCGGGACAGGAATGACACCCGCGAGTACGGATTGAGACAGAATGGACGGAATGAACTGAATCCGATCGATTCCTGATGAGCCGATTCATTCAGGTTCATTCTGCCTAAACTCTGTGAATCCGTGTCCTCTGCTGAATGTTTTGGTTCAGGGCACCGGCGGTCTTTCGGGGCCGTCGTAGATCCGGGCCAGCTTCGGAAGGGCCGGTCCATCCTGTTCGCGCCATTCGCCATCGGCTGCGTTCGCGGGTGCGGCGATGATGCCGTGGAATCGCCCCATCCAGTAGGCCAGCAGCCAACTTCCCGGATCCACCACATCCCTTCCGTCGGAGCCCCCGTCGAGTTGAAGAGTCCATGAATCCCAGCGGATGGGCTGGCTTTCGCGCGGGGAGATCGCCTGGATTCCTCCCTTGAGAACGGAATAGCCGGCGGGGGTTCGCAAATCCGCCCGGTGCGAGTTTTGGAACGACCAGATTCGAAGATCCAACGGCCACTCGCGGAGATGCGCCAACGATGCGGCCTCTTCGCCCGGCTCACCGGTGATCGCGCGGTGGAGGAAATTAAACCACGGTTGATGTTCGACCCGGAGGATTTCATAGGTTCGCTCAAAACTCCGTCGGTAGAGCGCCCGGAGATCGGCATCCTTTTCATATCGAATCAGTGTCCAATAACTCCAGAATGCCAGTTGATCCTCGAAGTGAAGAACGGCTTCGGGCGGTGCCGTTTGTCGCTCCCGCAGCGTGTAGCCCGGATAGCCCAGGCTCACCAGTTTCTCATAGGCGGCGGTGAACCGCGCGTCTCCGGTGACATTCTCCGCCGTTTTGACGAACGACAATAATTCCAGGGCCTGGAGACCACGATCGAACCGGCCTTCGTCGCTGAGGAAGTAATTCGGATCCCATCGTCCCCAACGCGTTGGCTTGCCATCGACATCAATCAACTGCCAGCCGTGACCGATCAAATGATCGGCAATCCGCACCAAGTGGTCGATCGCCTGCCGGCGTTCATCGCCCTCAGCGGCGAGCTCGAGAAAGCGGGTGACGGCATAGAAATGGGAACACAGTTCGTCACTCGAGGTATCGCCCTTCCATTCGAAGCGCGCATCGGCGGCATCGTGCCATTCGGCCGGATAGCCGCCCGAACCTCCCGTGGACTTGTGGCCGCGTTCGCCCTTCACCCACACCGAACGCGCCGGGAAGCCCGGAATCCCAGTCATGCGCTCCAGCCAGCGCAGGGCGTGAAAGGTGTTGGTCGCCTCCCGTCGCGCGACCGGGTCGTGTGTCACGGCGTACCGATAGGATTGGGCGGCGAGATAATCCCCGGAATAGCCGCCATCATTGTCTCCCGCCTCGCGGACGAACTCCTTCAACCCGTCGTCCCATTCGAGTTTATGCAGCAGCCCCAGCCGCTTCTGGCCAGACGCGGCGATGTAACGCTCATAGTAGGCCGCCTTTTTGGCCAGGGTGAACGGCAGCCGGCGGATCACTCCCAGGCCGCGGGGAGTCGCCAGGTAGACGGAATCGCCGTCCACGGCAATGCCCGTCACACGATCGTCCGGAAGCCAGCGACGTCCGGCAAAATAATGGAATGCCCCGCCCACCTGCCGGATCGCGCCGCGCGAAGTGCCCATCCAAACCTCCCCGCCAACGCCCGACGCCAGGCAAACCACATCCTCATACGGCAACCCCTGCGCGCCCATGAGCGAACTCAACACCATCCCGCGCAGCACACCGACACCTCGCCCCGTGGCCAGCATCAAGCGGTTGCCCGCGCTCAACGTGTCGCGAATTTCTTTGCCCGGCAGATCTCCCCAATCCCAGGCCTGATCCGCCGGAAACCCGTACATATCCAGTCCGCCAAAGGTGCCCCGGGAAAACGTCGTGAGGCGACCTTCACCCGCGATCCAGAGGGACTCCTGATGAGATACGATTCGATGTATTGGAAAAGGCGCGTCCGGACTGTCGACGGGCTTCAGATCGTTCCCGATCACCTGAAACAGCCGCTTGCCAGCCGCCACCCAGACATCGCCTCGATGACCGGCGACATCGGTCACTCCCGCGTTGGTGATCGAGCGCCAGCCGGCGGGGTTCAACCGATAGAGGCCTTTTGGCCCGAGAGCCCAAAGGGAAGATCCGGCCACCACCAGACGATCCACCGGATCCTTCATCGCGGCCCCGACTTTTTCCAGGCTGTCGCCCCGCAGTTCTTCGACGCCGTCGGCCGTACCCACGAAAACCCGGCCGCTCAGTGTCGCCACCGAGGTCGGCGGAACTCCCGACTCCACTTGGACCCCGGTTTCCTGCTGGAAGACGGAGTCCGGCTCCGGTTCCATCGCGCGCGCCGGCCCGATGCAACCGAACCACGCCGCCACGGCCATCATTGGAAGTCGGACGCGAAGGCTTTGATGGAGTCGGCAGACAAAGATCGAAAACACCATGCCACCATCCAATCCGGCAGCTTCGGGTAGGTGCAATCCTGTTTTTCCAAAAACGCCTCGTAACAAGCTGGGCTTCACCGCGGTCAAGGAGTACGGAGCCCGACTCCCGGATGACCTTCGGCCGGGCCAAAGTCCGATTCCACCCTTTCATGACGCGCGTCCTTACCCACGGAGTTGAACTGCTTCGCCGGCATTTCCTCTGGCTGTTTCCACTGGCGACCGCGGCCTTGGTCGCCTTCGTGGGAACGTGGGGGCAGGCGCGGGTTCGGCAGGCATTGCAAAACCAGTTGCGAGGGGATCTTCAAACGACGATCGACGCCAACGTCACCGCGTTGGAAATTTGGGTGGCTGATCAGAAACGGCTCGCCTCCACCCTGGCGACGGATCCCGAACTACTCCCGCTTGCCCGTCAGATTCTGGTCGGGTCCACCAATGCGGGCGCATCCGAGACTAAGGACCGGGCAGCGTTGATCTTCCGGTTCAACGAGGCGATGAGCCGCCGGCTCGTCGGAACCGGCTACAAGGTGGGGCAATTGGTGGACAACCGGCTGATGGTCCTCACCGACAGCGTCCGTCGTCGAACACCGCCCGGCATGACCGTCCCGGAGTCGCTCCAGCCGAAGTTCACGGAGCTGATGAACTCCGGACTGCCGGTGATGATCACTCCCTTCAAACCGCAACGTCCACAGCGCCCTCCTCGCGGTCGTGGCGAGGGTCCGTCAGGATTTCGCGGATACGGACCTCCGCGTCCACCTCCCGACGACGCCCAGGGCCCGCCGGGACAAACCAACGGACCACGCGTCGATGGGGCGTTCCAACCTCGGTTCGCCGATGGCGGAATGGGTAGGTTCGGATCCACCAACGGACCGCGTGGAGACGGGTCCGGTCGCCCGAGGTTTCCCGAGGGTGGCGTGGGCCGACCGGGGCAAACCAACCGTCCTGGTGCCACTCCTCCCCGCGAAGTCTCAGCGTTGATGCAGGTCGCGGCACCGGTACGCGATGCCTCGGGAGCCGTGCTCGGGGCCATCGGATTGATCCTCGACCCGGAAGAGGAATTCACCCGGATCCTGTCGGTCGCCCGGCCCGGCGAGACCGGAGAAACCTACGCTTTCGATCGTCACGGGGTCCTGATCTCCCGCAGCCGTTTCGAGGGCGAACTGCGCCGGCTGGCTCTCATCAATCCTGAAGGCCGGGGTGGATCGGCCCTGGTTCTGGAATTGCGCGAGCCTGGCTCCGATTTTCGCCCCGGAACCCGGCCGGGTCCGTCGAGCACCAACTGGCCCCTGACCCATTTGGTCAGCAATGCCATTGAAGGCTCCGCGGGAGTCAGTCTGGAGGCGTCGCGCGACTACCGCGGCGTTCCGGTTGTGGGCACCTGGCGCTGGTTGAATCATCTCGGTTTCGGCGTGGTGACGCAATTGGACGAGGCGGAGGCCTTCAAACCGGCCCGGGACTTGCAGCGGGTGTTCCTCGTCCTGTTCCTGCTGTTGGTCCTCGCCGCGATCGGACTGCTGTGGATTTCAAACGCCGGCATCCGTTGGCGGCAACGCATGAGCGAAGCGGAACTCCGTGCACGCACGCTCGGTCAGTACACTTTGTTGGAAAAAATCGGCGAGGGCGGCATGGGCGTGGTCTACAAGGCCCGGCATGCGTTGATGCGCCGGGACACCGCGGTCAAATTGCTGCTCCCCGAACATGCCGACGATGCAACGATCGCCCGGTTCGAAAAAGAGGTTCAGCTCACCTGCCGCCTCAAGCACCCGAGCACCATCCAAGTTTACGACTACGGCCGCACCTTCGACGGCATTTTCTACTACGCGATGGAATATCTGGAAGGTTTGACCCTTCAACGATTGGTCGATGAGTTCGGACCGTTGCCGGGCAACCGTGTGGTCCACGTTCTGATTCAAGTCTGCGATTCACTCGCTGAAGCCCATTCCCTCGGACTCGTCCATCGCGACATCAAACCCGCCAATATCTTTCTCTGCTGTCAGGCCGGCGTAACCGATCTGGTAAAGGTGCTCGATTTTGGCCTGGTTGCCGGCGTACACGGAGCGGAGTTTTCCAACGGACTGGAACCGGATCGACATGCAGGGACGCCCCAGTTCATGGCACCTGAAGCGTTCTCGCCAGGTACCGTACCGGATCCCCGCATGGACATTTATGCCGTCGGTGCGACGGGATATTTTCTCCTGACCGGCAGAGAGGTCTTCGACGGCGCGACGGTCGAGGAATTGAAACGGCAGCATGAATCGGAGGCGCCCCGTAGGCCTTCGCACCATGCGTCGGAGATCTCAATTCATCCCGATCTGGAGGCCCTTATCCTCGACTGCCTGGACAAGGATCCGGCGCGGCGACCGGCTTCGGCGACAGCCCTCTCGACCCGGCTTCGGACGCTGCGGGAGCAACTGATCTGGGCCCGGCAGGACAGCGCCAATTGGTGGGCGGGACACGACACTTCAATCAAGGCCGGCCGGCCGGTGCGCACCGCGGGCGGGACCGGATCCAGCGCCGCCACTCCCACGCTTTTGATTCCCGCCGTCTCAGACAGTCGGTCGACGGCACCCGCCGAGCGGGATTGAAGGTTCGACAGGACGGTGGACCGACCCGGTTTGAATCAATTGAGATTTATCGTCAGCCGGAAGAAACGCTGGTCGGGGGCGGCCGGAAGTTGAATGGCAACGTCCTTGTCGACATCGGCCATCCAAAAGGCGTTTTGCGGATCGTCCAGATCCTGCCAGGAATTCGGATCCCCCGGCGTAACCGTCCATTGAATGGAGTAATCCCGATTGGCCCGGCGATGGTAGGAGAGTTGAACGTTATCTCCCGTCGCCAACACCCCGAGGTCCAATTCCGGGCTGGGATCCAACGGCGAACTGCCTGCGAGCCATTCGTATTCGTTGGGATAGCCGTCGCCGTCGAGATCGTCGTTCCGTCCGAACGGCCAGTCGGTGGTGACGTCCGGTCCCATCACCTCCACGAGCCAGTCGTCATAGGTGGTGAACCCGGGCGTATCCTGGGTGATCCAATCCCGGATCAATTCGATTCCATCGATATTGAGCACGGAGTTGGCGAGGGGTGGCATGTGGCCGGTGCCAAGATTGGCCAGCCGCCGATATAAGACCGAATGATCGGGCAGACCCGGATAGACCACCATCGATTGATAGTCCCCGAGATTGTTGTAGGGCATGGCACCAATGATCTCGGCCGATTCCAGCGGCGATAGAATGTCGGCATTCCAATTCAACGCCGCGATTCCATTTGGGCGGTGACAGGGCGAACAATTCACCGCAAGGAAGGAACGGGCCCGCCATTCCCGGCTCCAATCCAGAGTAGTGGCCGCTGCCAGCGCCGGGATGCGCGCCGCGGGTTTCGGCAAATCCTGAAGGTAGCCTGCATCCACCAGGGCCTGGAGCTGATGGACGTTTCCGCCGTTGAGCACCACATCCCGGTTCAACTGGGGCAGGGTGAACCCCTGGATTCCGCCCGCGCTGGTGTGGTGACAGGACAGGCATTCGCGCCGGGACGGATAGCGCCAGTTGACGGTCGTGGTCGAGGTGCCATCGGTCACCTGATACACTGAATTCGTTCCAGCCGGTGGGAGCAGGACGGCGTCGGATTGGGCATCATTCCATTGATAGGTGAAGCCCTCCGCCACCCGGCCGCTGTTGATCACCAGAACCCGCGTCTCCAGGCGGCGCCGGGAGTTGGGATCCCCACGGGTCAATTCGAGTCCTAGATTCTTGATGAACACGGTCCCCGGCGGATACCACCAAGCGGGCGGGCTGCCGGTGGGTGGGACGAAAACGCTCGTCGCGGTGGGAAGGGCAAACCATCGTTGTTTTTCCGCGCCATCCGACCAGAATGGAACGTTGACCTCATACGGAACCACTCCCGGATTGGGAGACAGCGTGGAAAGATCCGAGAAGGCACCGAGTTGGGAAAGGTTCTGCGGAACCGCCCCCAACGCCGGATCCGGTCCGGCCACCAGTCGAAGCAGCCGGTTGCCAAAATAGTCACAGGCGAGAATGTCCCCGTTCGACGGATCGGTTCCAAAACTGGAGATTCCCGACGCCCAGGCAATCCATTCCAGCGGACGCGGCGTTCCATCCGCGTTGAAGCGTACGACTCCAAGAAAGCCGTGCCAGAAGTCGGAGATCAACCAGGCACCCTGAAGATCGGGATAGCGCGGCCCCCGATAGAACAATCCACCGGCAATCGCCCCCCCCTGCTCGCGGCCGTATTCGATCAACGGCGAAAGCAGATCGGACCCCGCGGCCCCCGCCGAGGGCCGCGGACCGGTCACGGTGCCTTCCAGGATCGGATAGCCGTAGTTCCCGCCCTTGACCACCCGGTTGACCTCCTCACGAGTGTGGTCACCGGTGTCGTTGCAATAGAGCTCACCGGTCTGCGGATCGAAGCCGAACCGCCAGGGATTTCGCATTCCCACGGCGTAGAATTCGGTCCGCACCCGGGTGACGTCGAGTTGGATTCCGCGAAACGACCGGGCCTGGATCCAGGGATTGTCTGACGGAACCTTGTAAGTTCCCAGTGTCACTGCCGGGTGGGGATTCGGATCGAGATTTTTCGCATTCCGATCCACGTCGATCCGGATGATTCCAGAGAAGAAATTCAGATCGATCCGTTGCCCGTTTTCGAATTGATCAAAACTGCCGCCCTCGTCGCCCAATGAGACGTACAGGTAGCCATCCGGACCGAAGTGGAGATCACCGGCGTTGTGATCGGGATGCCGGTCTGCCTGGTCGATGAAAATGACCTCGGTCGCCCGGGTGGTGTCGGAGGTCGAGTTTGAGGTGCCGGCCCGGTCCGCGGCGGAAACAGTGAACCGACTGAGCCGGTCGAAGCGGTTCGTCTCAATCCAGGCCGTTTCCGCGGCCATATAGGTGACAAAGATCTGGCCGTTTTGCTGAAATCGAGGATGGAATGCCAACCCGTGCAATCCCCCCTCGCTCTCTTCGTGAACCCGGTCCGAAAGGTCCATGAACATCCGGACGCTGGGGTTGTTCAGGGGCGCCACTTCATAGATCCGACCGTCGTGCTGCCCCACCAGGATCCGGTTGGTTTCACCCGGTGGAACCACGACAAACACCGGCCGGTTGAAGGTGATCCAGGGAAACGCCTCCTCCAGATGGTAGTTCCAAATCTGGTTGTCCACCGCCAGACGAACGGGTGAAACGTCCGGTCGGCCGACTTGCGGATCAGCTCGCACCGTCCCCGCCGCCACCAGAGCCAGCACCGCGACCACCGCCCAGCAGGCGCGACAAAACCGGTGAGCAACAGCATCCAGAATGCGGATGAAGGAGGGCACAGTTGTGGTGCGAGACGTGGCATTCTTTGTGAGGGTTTCATATGATTTCGCGCATTTTTTCGCCCGAATTCATCGACCTGAAAAATCTGGGGAAGGTCGCCAAACCTTGGGGAAAAGTCCCCAATTCCAGCTGTCATTTTCATCGACGCCGCGCGATCGGTTACTGTCTCATCAACCCAGGTTCCTTCGACCGTTTCTTTCATGCCTCCCGCGAACGCCACCGTCTGGAAGGGATTCATCCACAGGTTCCGTGGCCGGGTGAACGCGGAACTCCGCTGCAGCGCCCCACCGCCTGGACCGCTCCAGTTTCCGTCCACTCTCAACCCCTTGGCACTCCATGACCGTCGCCCATTCCGCCGCTGACCTCGAACAGGAGCTCGCTGAACTGCCCGTCCTCGACGTCCACACCCACCTCTGCGGAGGGAAACTCGCAGCACGCGGGCTTCACGACGTGCTGCTCGATCCCCTGGGGGTGAGTGACCTTTATTCGGCGGGATGCCCGCGCGGAACCCGGCTGAGCCAGTTTCCCGATTGGCCCAGCCGCGAGGAGGCGCATCAACGCATCGAGGAGGCGTTGCCATTTCTCCTGCGCGTCGCCAACACCAGCACCGGATGGGGCGTCCGGATCATTCTCAGGGATCTGTACGACTGGCACGAACCAATCACCTCGGCAAATTGGGAACGGCTGGACGACCTCATTCGCGAACGCAGTTCGGACGATGCCTGGGCTCGTTCGGTTCTTTCCCGGGTGAACATCCGCCGCTCCTGCACCGAACACAGCCGTCGCGGACTGGGACAGGACGACGATGTCCTCCAGTATTCACTCGAGTGGGGCCTGTTCATGCGAACCCGGCCGGGCGAGTTTGACACCGCGGTCTATGAACTGGAACGGACCTGGGGACGCCCGCCCGAGGCGCCCGCGCCGGTCTGCTCCGCTCTGCGCCCGCCGACCTACCGGGTGATCCGAACCCTCGACGACGTTCATGGGGCGATTCGTCACTACATCCGGACCATTCCGTATGCGGAAGTCATCGCCACCGCGGCCTCCTTCTCGACGGACATCGACTATCGCCAGCCCTCCGATTCCGAAATGGAGGCGGCTTTGGAACGCCGGGCAACGGCGGGACTCACTGAGCGGAACATCTATGCTGCCTATATTGGTGAAGCGTTCCTAGCGGCGCTGGAAACGCGGGGGACCGACATCGTCCTCCAATTCAGTCTGGGGGCGGAAGCACTTCCGGTGGAAACGGCCAGCCGGGTTCGACAGAAAACCCTGGCTCAGCTCGCGGAAATCGTCGGACGCCACCCTCATCTTCGGTTCCAATGTTTTCTCTCCAGCCGGCATGCGAATCAGACGCTCTGCAGCCTTTGTCGGGAATTGCCCAACCTGAGCCTGGCCGGTTTTGGTGCGCACAACTTTTTCCCCGACACCATCCGTCAGGTGTTCGCCGAACGTCTCGACATGGTGCCGATCAACAAGCAGGTGGGTTTCTTTTCCGACGCCTATTCCGTCGAATGGGCCTACGCGAAAGCGATCATCGTCCGCAAACAGATGGCCCACGTATTCGCCGAGAAGATCGCCCAGGGTCAATACGATCGCGAACAGGCACTCTGGGTGGCCCGCGAACTCCTCTTTGAATCACCCCAATCGCTGCTCCGCATGACACCCGAGCACGGGCAACTGAGGGGGTAGACTCGCGATTGAAACCGGTTAAGGCCGGAGGTCCTTCCACAGTCCCCCGGCCTTCCGGCTTTTTCAGGCTGGCTTGATCCCCCGGGCGTGCCCGTGTCTCAAGAGGCCTGAAACCGCATCCGAAAATGTGTCGTCCGCTGATTCGGCGGTCTGGCGTTTTGCATCGCCGCAACCTTCGAACCCCGCGTTCCCTGACACAGACTGCATCGGCGGGATTCGCAGGAAGCTGAAGTCGTTGTTGGCGGACGCGGACGACACTTCGATTCGTTTGGCGTGAGATTGAAAGGCTTTCCACGCGGCGTTGAGCGCAGATAGAATTGTCAGACCGTGAACTTCCCCAACAACGCCTACCTGCTCTCCTTTTTCGGAGCGTGTGTGGTCACGGCGGTGTTCGTGCCACTGTGGCGGGCGTGGTGCGAACGCAGCGGTTTGGTGGACGATCCCGGACATCGGAAAATCCATCACACACCCGTCCCGCTCGCAGGTGGACTCGCCGTGTTCAGCGGACTCTCGATGATCCTCCTGATGGGCATCGCCGCGGTGAGCCTCAAGTTGTTGAATCCGGAGGCCGTCGACAAACTGGCCTACGGTCTCGGACGTCGCGCGCCGCAGTTGGCCGCCATCTTCATCGGCGCTGCGGGAATGCTCCTGCTGGGTTGGTGGGACGATCGCCATGAACTCAAACCGGCCGCAAAATTCATCGGCCAGACCGCCGTCGCGCTGCTCGTCGCCGCAGCCGGGGTCCGGGTCACCCTCTTCGTTCCGAGTCTGGTGTTCAGCTACGGCATCACCGTGCTGTGGATTCTCACGGTGACCAACGCCCTCAATTTCAACGACAACATGAACGGGCTTTGCGGCGGATTGGGACTGATCGCCGCGCTGAGTTTCGGACTGCTGGCGGCTCGAAGTGGTCAATATCTCGTCGGATCATTGGCGCTGATGGTCGCCGGCGGATTGCTCGGATTCCTTCCCTATAATTTTCCGCGCGCGACCGTGTTCCTGGGGGACTCGGGAAGCCATCTCGTGGGTTTCCTTCTCGCCATCCTAGCGATCCTTCCCCATTTCTATTCGACGAAGCTCGCCCACCCGTCGCGCCTGGCGGTGTTTCACCCGCTGTTGGTGCTCGCGGTTCCGCTGCTCGATCTGACGAGCGTAGTGTGGATCCGAACGCGCGAACGACGCCCCTTCTGGATCGGCGACAACCAGCACTTCTCCCACCGCCTCGTCCGCGCCGGCTGGTCCCGTGCCACCGCCGTGATGACCCTCTGGGCCCTGGCCGCCCTCGCTGGAGCCTTGACGTTGAGTTAGAAGTCGCGCGCCGCGTCCCTGCTGCTCCGCTCCTAGCGACGCGCGCCGAAGACGATGATGCAGCCCGCTCCGACGATCATGATCAACGAACCCGCGAGCCTTCTGGCGATGTTGGTTTCCTGAAAATAACGGTAGCCGAAAAAGACGCTCAGGAGGCTCGACGTTTGAAACAGGGCCAGTGAATAGCCGACCTGCAGTTTTCCGAATGTCAGCACCGTGGAGAGCTGCATGAGACCGGTGGTGACGGCCAGCCCGCCAAAGATTCCCTTGTTTCGCACCAGTGCCGCGCACTCAGGCTTGATTCTCCCCTTCAGATGAACCAACACCGCTAGTGTACTGACCACTAAGTGCTTTACAGTACAGGCTGCGGTGTCAAAGTATGGCCAT
>CAIVQB010000057.1 GCA_903907925.1 uncultured Verrucomicrobiota bacterium | reverse complement strand
GCTCGGGTTCTTGACTTGGAATCCGCGACTCCAACTGGCATTGTCATTGCTTAAGAAGCGTATGACCCGGAGGTATCAACGGCGCGGGCGGCGGGGATTCACCCTGATTGAGTTGTTGGTGGTCATCGCCATCATCGGGATCCTCGCTGCGATCCTCCTTCCGGCAATTCAGAAGTCCATCGTCAAGGCCCGCCAGACGTGGTGTGCCAGCAATCTTCGACAGATCGGAATCGCGTTTCAGTCCTTCTCCCACGATCACGCGAGCAGTTTTCCCCAGGCGGTTCCAATAGCCCAAGGGGGCATTCGTGAGTGGGCGATATCGGGTCAGCCGAGACTTGGCGACTTGTGGCTGAAGCCCGAGGTCTTTCGCGTGCTCTCCAATGAATTGGGCAATGTTCGCGTCGCGTTTTGCCCCGCGGTGCGGCATGTGGCGACGAATTTCGCCACGCTGCGTGCGGCGGAAACCACCTATTTCCTGGGGTTGAGTAGTTCGCCGGACCAACCGCTCTCACTGGTCTCCGGTGACAATAACTTCGATCCCCGTCCCCTCACGCCCTCCCGTTCCGCGGCCGGTCGACCCGATTATTCATGGACTCGCGACCGCCACGAGTTCCGCGGAAATCTGCTCTATGCCGATGCCCATGTGGAGGGACACAAAAGCCTGGCCATGCCAGCCACCGCAACGCCGACGGGCAGACCTTCGCCCACGCCTGTCTCTGATCCGAGCGTCGGTGGTCGGCTGGGAGCCGGTTCCGCGGGCCTTGGTGCTGATCCTGGGGTTGTCAGTCCGGGATCGGGGTTGCAGCGATCGGGAGTATCGGCTGGGGGATTAAACATCGCTCAACGCTCAACTCTGCCGAAATCCTCGCCGGCCGCGGGAACGGACACAGGATCAATCCCGGCCGCCGGGGTGGCCGCCCGGTCGGACGTGGCGATGGATCCATCACCTCCCGCCAATCCGACAGGACCGAAACGGACACGCCGCGCCCTGCACGAAGAGTGGGTGGAGCAAACGTTTTGGTGGCTCTACGCGATCGCCCTGCTCCTGGGCATCATCGCCGTACTGACCCACTTTTGGCGCAGCCGCCGAGACGCCTCGGAAAACGGGGCCGATTCAGTCTCCTGATCCGACCGATCGGATCCGGGTCCGGCTTTCCCGGCGGCGGTGACCGTTCATGCGGTGGTGTCAGGTGGATCGAATAGCGGCCACCAGAACGATTCCGAAAGTTCCAGGATCGCGTTCAATCCCGGGATGCATGCCAACAACATTGCCGGTGCGAGGTACACATTCAGCAGCAGCGACACACCCGGGATGGATCCAATCCACAGAAGTCGGCCACCAGCAATAATGTGGCGCTGGATTGCGCTGCCGATGCCGAATGTGATGAGGTACCCGATGAAAAGACCGGAGGTCAGGAGTGTCCGGCGCAACAGGGAAGACTTTGACGGCAGGGCGGTGGTCATGGGCTGGCCGGGTGGCGTGGTGCGCAAAGGGGCACGCAGGCTAAGTTCGCCGGATCGCGTGGTCAGGCAGTTTTTCGTGTCTTGTAACCATACCATATCACGAAACCGAAAACACAAACGACCCCGAGCGCAGTGAGGCGATGGATCTTTTGAAGTTCAGGACGAAGACTTTCCGGCCAACCTAAAATACCGAACAAAATGTAGGTGGCGATGCACGGGCCAATGGTCAACAGCGGAAACCAAAAGTAAGCAGCCCAGTCTGCAGCTCGCTTAGTGCGCTCCCGGTTCCGCTGCCACCTATCAGGATGTCTTTGTCTCCAAATGGCAGAGGCGCACTCTTCGAACTCACGGCGTCGGTTGTGTGACAGGCGGAGTGAAATCCGCGTGCCTAGATGGCTGCGAGCACCGTCCCGGCTCAACGAATCAAGCTCATCACAGCGGATGGAGGCGTAAAGACCACCACGGCGATGCTCGTGAATGCTGGCGTCGTCGACGGTTACAAGTCGCTTCCATAGTGGATGACTGAATGTGGGTGTCACGGGATCCGCGCTGCCGCCTAACGCCCGAAAGTCACCTACCCTGCCAAAAGAGGGCAATGGAAAAGGGGGCAATAGGGTCATATCCAATCATTCGGCATTTGAGTTCCGTTGTTCGGATTTTGGCGGAATGTATATCCGTTGAACTACCCGCAACCGTGGGATTGTTCGGGCGATGGACTTCGATGTGAAACCCCGGTTGTCGGGCCGATCATCGACGTAGAGCGATTCCTCCACAGATCGGCTCCCTCTCCTCGGGGGAGAGGGCGGACGTGGAATCGAACCGCCGGTACTTCGCGCCCTTGGAGGGCTCGCTTCCACGCGAGCCCTATTCACGTCTGCGTTGCGCGGAAGGTGGCCGATGTTCGTGGGCCGCAAACCGGTGAAAGACTCACGCTCGGTTCGCGATTGATTTGGGCGCGGGTGGAACCGCGCCCTCCGAGGCTCGATCCCGGAAAATAGCCTTGGCCTTCAGGCCGGGGTAAACTTGCCACAAACCCGACCAGCCCCGGGAGGGGCGGAAGAATCTGTCGTCCCTGCCGGGTCTAGGGTGAGGCGGAGGTTAAAACCCAGGCCTGAAGGCCTGGGCTATTGTCGCCGAACGAACAGGGTTCGAAGCAAGCGGGTGCGTGTTTCAGTGGCGCGGAGCAAATGCCTCCCTCTCCTCGAGGGTGAGGGCCGAGACGTGGGCCGATGTCGCCACATGCGATTCCCGGATGAAGCAAGCCCTTGGGGAAGAAGATGGTCGGGGCGGTGAGATTTGAACTCACGACCTTCTGAACCCCATTCAGACGCGCTACCAAGCTACGCTACGCCCCGACCGGTCGCCTTGAAGGCGGGCGGATACTAGGCGGCGATGCCTTCGGTTCAACGTTTTTTCCCGATTTCTCACCAACTCGATCAAGGGGGGAATCCGTTGCCCCAGGTCATTCCAACCTCTGCAATCCGGTTCCAATCATTCGGAGCGCCTTCAAAGCGCACGCAGAACCACCACCGTCAGATCGTCGGCCTGGGGTTCCGGCGCGGTGAAGGCGCGGGCGGATTCGCAGAGGCGTTCCACCAGTTCCGCTGCGGTGGCCGTCGGAAGCGATTGCACCACGGTAACGGCGCGGTCGAATCCGAAACATTCCCCATCGTCGCGCATCGCCTCATCGATGCCATCGGTGGTCAACAGCAGCCGATCGCCGGCTTCCAATTGAATCTCCGGGGACGCCGTGAACGGCTTCGATCCCTGTCGTCCCAGCGGGCGGCCGGTCCGGTTCAATGTCTGCCGCAATGTTCCATCGGCGCCAACGAGTTGTCCGGGAGGATGACCGGCGCTGGCATAGGTCAGGGTGCGGCGGATGGGGTCGAGGCGGACCAGCAGCAGGGTGATGTAGCGTTCATCTCCCAGATCATCGGCGAGCAGCTCGTTGGCCCGGGTCAAAATTTCGGCCGGATCGGAATGCCGCCGCGCCAGTGGCCGAAGATAGGCGCGCGCTTCCGCCATCAGCAGCGACGGTCCGACGCCGTGTCCGCTGACGTCGGCCACCACCAGGCCCAACGCGCCATCGGTCATCGGCAGCCAGTCGAAATAATCCCCTCCGGCGGCGTCGGCGGGATGCGACGCTCCGGCGATGTCGAATCCGGGAAGCACGGGTGCGGATTTTGGAAACAGGCGTTGCTGGATTTCCCGGGCGGCGGCGAATTCCTGACGGCTGCGGCGCAGTTCCGCCTCCGCACGCCGCCGTTCGGTGACATCGCGGAAGAAGGCCACCATCCAGAGTTGATCCCCCATCCGCATTTCCGTGAAGGCGATGTCGACTTCGATGGCCGTGTGGTCCCGTCGGCGTCCGGCGGTTTCGAGTGCCTTGGGTCCGTGGGCCGATCGGGTCATGGCCCACCAGGTCCCGGCCGGGAGTCCATCGGGTTGGAGGAGGTCCAGCCGTTTTCCAACCACATCGTCCGGCGTCCAGCCGAAGACCGAATTCACGGCGGGATTTGCGAAGCGGATCGTGCCGTCGAGATCAATGAGAAGAACGGCGTCGGTCGAATTCTCCCAGACCGAGCGATAGCGCAATTCGCTTTCCCGCAACGACGCCTCCGCATCGCGTCGGGCCTTCCGTACGGCGGCTTCGCGCAGTTCACGTTGAACGGCGGGAACCAGGCGGCCCAGCGATCCCTTCATCAGAAAATCGTGCGCGCCGGCCGTCATCGCCTCAATCGCCACGCCTTCCTCAATGCCGCCGGAGATGATGATGAAGGGGATGTCGATTCCGGTGGATTGAACCAGGGCCAGCGCTTCGGGCGCACTGAAGCCGGGCATGGTGTGATCGCTGAGAATCAGGTCCCAGGGTTCGCCGAGGAGCGTCGAGCGCAGGTCGGCGGCGTTGGCCACCCGGCGATGAACCACCTGCCAGCCGCCCGCCCGCAACAGGGCGACGAGGACAAAAGCATCAGGCTCCGAATCCTCAACGACGATCACCCGCAACAGCGGTCGCGTCGTGGTCTTCGGTGGAACGGTTTGGGGTTGCATTGCGTTGGGTTGAGCCGCCGGCCGGAACCGCTTTTCTAGACCCGGCGGTTTCAGGGTGCAATCTCCGGATGGAATCGGCCCGGACGTCGCGGCACGGATCCGATCGCGCAGCGGAGGACGAACAGTGCGGACTTGCCGGGGAATTCGGAACCTGCACCGATGAGCACATGAGCTGGTTTCAACTGGATCCCGAAAGCGTGGTTCGTCGGGTCGCCGCCGCGGGTGGACGTTCCGAAATTCCAACCCTCCGTACTTCGGTGAACCGCGGGATCGTGGGTTTCACCGTCGTCAGCGTGGCCGGCTTTACGCCGTGGGCCGTGTTCGGACATCCCTTGTACCTTTTGCTGGGCGAGGCGGGTTTATATGCGGTCTGCGCGATTGTCTTCATCGGACTGAGCGGCCCGCTGATGCACCGGCTCATCCTCGGGCCGGGTTCGTTGAGTCGATTCTACAAACTGTTTTCCATAGCCTTTGGTGCATACGCGGCCGCGTGGATTGGCGGTTGGATGGTGCTTCATGGGAATGCCGGAAGCTGGTTGGGCTTGCTGGCGGGAACCGCAATGATGGGATGGATCTTGAGCCGCGCGTTTGGCGTACGCGGAGGGACGCTGACGGTGATCGGAGTTTTGTTCGGATTGAACGCCGCCGGGTATTTCGGTGGTGGCTGGCTCGAGACGTACTTTGCGGCGGCCACCGGCCTTCCCCTCAGCCGGGCGACGCAGTTGACGATCGCCAGATCGCTCTGGGGGGTCGGTTACGGAATCGGTTTTGGCGCCGGACTCGGCCTGGCGTTTCATCTTTCCCAGAGCCCGATCCGTGCTGCGTTGCGCGTGACAGCACCGGCGTCCCCGTCCGGTCCGGCCCCGCATTGAACACAGCTCCGGCGGTCTCTGCGTTTAGTGGGAATGCTCCTCCAACCACGGACGCGCATAATGGTTCAACAGCTTCCCGGCGAGGCGGAACGCGGCTTGGCGCACCGGTGAGAGATGCCGGGAATATACGGCGTTGAATTCGATCACCGGAATTCCACCGCGCCGCCGCTTGAAATCACCGGCCCCCGAACTGTAGTTCAGCAACTGTCTGCGTTCGGCGATGGTCTTGAGAATTCCGGTGAACAACCGGCGATACAATCCGGCTTCCTGTGGGAGACGGGTGTCGTATCCGATGAACGGAACCGAGGCGACACCGTCATTGGTGAAAAATCCGAAGACGCCCACGATCGTTCCTTGCGCGTCACGCAATCCGTGGAACTCGAGCCAGCGTTCCGTCAGGGCCCGTTCGACGAATCGTGCGGTGTACTGTGGATTGAGGCGGGAATGCTTTTCCAGATACAGTTGATGGTAGAGTTGAACGATTCGAGGTGCGTCCGCCGGCGTGAACTCTTCGGGTTCCACCCACCGATAGCGGGCATCCCCTGCGAACTCCTTCACCTCCCGCTTGACCGTCGACTTTCCCCAGAACTCCGCCGTGCGGCCGTCGAAGAAGAAGACCTGCCGGCTGGTCATCAGATCATAGCCCGCGCGTTCCAGATTTGGAATCAATGCCGGATCCCCCATCGGGTCGACGTTCTTTAGCAGAATGGCGTGGTCGGGGAATTCGTCGCGGAGGATCCCGGTGATCGCATCGACGGATTGCGCGAGCCCGGCGGAGTGGAGGTTGGTTGACAGCAGCCAACTGTTCCATTGAACCACGCGATCGGCCTGCGCGATATGGAGAAGAGTATTAAAACCGTGCAATCCGAGTCGTGCCGCGAGGCGTTGAACTCCCGCGGGAATGACTTCGATCTCGGCGCGTGGATAGGCCACGTACTGGGTCAACATCGATCCGGGGAATGAATTGCCCTCCGGACCGTCGTGAACCGTGACGGGCCAGCCGTGATCGCCGTTGGAGATCCAGCCCGGCCGGGAGCGGAGGTTGGGAGCGAATGCCTTGGACCCTTCAGTCAGCACGGCCTTCCAATAGGCGCCATTCTCGCAGGGCGCACTGCGGAGGGAGGCCAGCGCCCGTTCCTGAAACAGGACGCCAACACCCGCATGGACCGGTGTCGCCAGTTCAGGCGGCGAAATGGGCAACGTGAAAGCTGCCATAAGTGTGGACCCGGTCCCGCTGATGGCAGGCGTCCGCTCGTTCACGATCGTACCGGAGCAGTTCGCCGACGCGGCAGGAGTCGCCGTTCCAGCGGACCTGCAGCGGGTCGACGAAATCGACCGTGAATCCACCCGAACGCCAGAGAATGCGGGCACCCCGGCGGGCGCGGTCGACGATCGCCTGCCACTCCTGAGCAAGCGCTTCGGGATGGCGATGGCTCAGCCAGTCCATGTGATCCAGCAGAACGAACCGCGACAAGCCGCCGGTATGCGACCGGAGAAATGAGGTGAGATCACCGGTGTGAACCTCGATGCGGTCGGCGAGGCCGGCCTTCAACCGTTCGAAGGAGTCGGCTTTCAGATAGCCGGGGCAGCATTCGTGCGAGTACCGGCCGAAGAGGTACAATCGCCAGAAGTAGTTGTCGGTCGCCGGCAGCCGGGTGCAGACCGCCTCGACGCAATCCTCCATGAAATCAGCGACATCCTGTCCGCAGGTGCGTTCGAGATGTTCCTTCTGGGCGGCGGGAACGCCCAGAAGACTGAGGGCGATGTCGGTTCGCAAGGCGCGCTTGACTGCCGGACGCCAGAAGCGTGCCCGGACCTTGGAATAGTAGAGCTCGCGCTGTTCTTCGAGCGAGCCGGCGGTGAAGATCCGCAGCATATCAGGAAAGACGCCCGCCATTTTGAAATAGCGGATCATGCATCGCGCAAACAATCCGGTGGTCCCGCGGTGATAGAACGAGGAGGCCGGTGTGGGCCGGTTGAAAAAATGGATTCGGCGATCCCAATAGGCACGTGAGACCGGTGACAGATCGCGCCGCAGACGTTGCGGATACCACTCGCGAAACGCCGGTGTGCCGCCCTCGCCGAACACGGAAAAGAACTGTTCGTGGTCCAGATGGCGGATGCCGGCGAGCTTCAACTCCAGCAGCGCGTTCTGCCGGAAGTTCATATCGACGGAATGAATTTTCCGAGGACCGTCGAGGGCGTAGTCCAGGGCGTTGCAGCCGGCGGAGGTGATGAGCACCACCTCGTCGTCGGGCCCGAGCTCCATCACTTCGCGGTCGAGCCGGGGATCCTCCCAGCAGGTGTTGTAGACGAGGTGATTTCCGTGGACGTAGCTGAAGATTCGTTCGGTGGTCCAGTTTGCCAGTGCATTCATGGTCGGTTTGATTTGAACGGTCCTTCGAAGGTGAGCACCCGGGAGTTCCAGAGTCCGATGCGTGCAGAGTCACCGGATGGAGCGGGGGTTTCAACCGGCTGACCGTTCCGATGCGATATTGTAACGGTGCCGACGCATTGCGGGTGATCGCGGGGCGCAGAATGTAGCGTATGAATCGGCAACGATCCGTCCGGGCACTTCACGTCGCGCGCAAATACACGGCGTTCGCCCGCGGCAACCTCCGTCAGCGTGGATGGATCAGGGTTCTCAACAGTGTCATCTCCGAGGTCGTCTTTGATTTCCGCCATGGTCTGTGGGCCGCTCTGCCGCGCGAGACGGATGTCGACGGAATCCCGCCAGAGCGCGCGGGGGACGCGGTCCAATACCAGGGGGTGGATCCGCGGATCGCCGGTGAGGCGTTGGGGCGGCTTCCCGCGACGGCGTTGGAGGCCACGTTTGTGGACTATGGATGCGGCAAGGGAAGGGGACTGGCACTCGGTGCCGTGGCGGGATTCCGGCGGCTGATCGGTATTGAAATCTCACCGGTTCTCGCGGCGATCTGCGACCGTAATCTGCGCCGAACACGCCATCGTCATTCCGGAATCATCGCCGATGTGCGGGTGGCCGATGCGGTTGAATTTCGACCGCCCGCAGGCCCGTTGGTGGCCTTCCTGTATAATCCGTTTCTCGGCGAGACACTGGAGCGGGTGGTGGCCCGACTGCGCCAGCACTCGGAATATCACCCGGTGTGGGTTGTCTATATCAATCCGATGGGATTGAGCCGGTTTATGGACGGCGGCTTCACTGTTTCATCCGCCTCGCGGGAAGGCGGACACCTGGTTGGGGTCAACCTGGTGCCGCTTGAAAGGAACCGCGGGCAGGTTGAAAACGGCGACTCACTGCGTCTCTGAGGGCCGAGTCCAAACGTCGGTCCGATTCCATCAGCCACTCCCGGAACCGCTCGTTGGGGGGGCGCGACTCCGCCTGCAGCAACCGGTCGAGATCAAAGGTGGTGGAGGTGACCGCAAGGCCGGATCGCGAGGCGTCGATGCCGTTGAGCTGTTGCTCGAAATGCCCCTCCACCGGCACGGCCAGTATCGGCTTTCCCATGCTGGCTGCTTCAGCGATCGATTCAAATCCCGCGGAACAGACCACGCCGCGGCATTCCGCCATGCGTTGCAGAAACCGGCCGCCGTGAAGCGGATGGAAATGCAGGTTGGGATCCATCGACTCTGTTCCGTCGGCCGCGGGGCGGTCGTAGAAGCAATGGATGGGAATCCCGGGATTCCGCCAATGCCAACGCTCGATCTCGGGTCGGTATCCGGCGTTCAGCAGGTAGATAAGGAGGTATCCCTGGTCGGAGCAGGGGAGTTGGGTGACTTCCTCACGAAGGAGGGGTGGACCGACACGGATCCTTCGATCTGGAAGATTCCGGGCGGAGTAGAACGACAGGGCATAGCAGCCATCCCTCCCCGCCGCCACCTGGGAGAAGGCGCGGACTCCGGCGGACGCGAGTTGAAGGCCGGGAGCCGTTGGATAGTCCGGATGGTTCAACATGAACTGGTGTCCGATGGACAGTTGCGGCACGTCGGGGCGTCTCAACCAATGGTGAATCCCTGCCAGGGGTTCGAGGAAGTTGACGATGCCATCCGGTCGGCTGCCGGCGAGTGCGGCGTCGAAGGCCCGAAAAGAAGCGAGGAAGGCGCGACTCCGCCGGCAGGCCTGCCAGAGGGTTCCGGCGAGATCCATCCGGCGGCCGTTGCGGTAGGAGAGACCGGGGCTGGCGATCGGTTCGACCGGGACGTCAAAGCCCTGGCTGAAAAAGTCCGGCCAGTTCCGGCTGGGGTTGTGGCCGGCGAGAACCCGGACGACCTGGTGACCGTTCCGCCGGCACCATTGTTGGAACGCCAACGCCTGGGTCATGTGGCCCCGGCCCTCGCCTTGCACCGCGAGCAGCAGATTCATGCAGTTTCAACAGATGGATGTTACCCTCAAAATCCTCGGCGAGGGCGGTGCAGCTTTCCACCCAGTCCCCGCAATTGAGGTACTCGAACCCCTGGACCGTGCGAATCTCGGCGCGGTGAATATGGCCGCAAATGACCCCGTGAACCCTGGCCTGACGCGCCATGTGAACCATTCCCTCCTCAAAGCGGGTGACGTATCGGACCGCCGATTTTGCCTGGAATTTCAGATGCGCCGCGACCGACCAGTAGCCGAAGCCCATGCGCCTCCGGACCCGGTTGAACTGGAGATTGAACTCAAGGATCCAGTCATAGATACGGGAGCCGACGCGTTCCAGTGCCCGGTTGAAATAAACGAGTCCGTCCAGTTGATGCCCGTGCATGACGAGAAACCGCCGTCCATCCGCGCCCTGGTGGATCACCCGTTCCGCGAGCCGGACTCCACCCAGATTGAGTCCAACGAAGTCCTCGAGGAATTCGTCGTGGTTGCCGAAGAGATAGGTCACCCGGGTTTCCTTCCGGTTCATGCGGAGGATTTTCTGGATGACCGTGTTGGCGTCGGTGTCCCAGAGCCAGCGGCGCTTCAACTCCCAGCCGTCGATGATGTCGCCCACCAGATACAGGTGACGGCACTCGGCTTCGTGAAGGAAGTTGAGAAGCAGGTCCGACTGGGAATGGCGGCTTCCCAGGTGAACATCGGAGATCCAGATGGCGTGGTACTTCATCCTGACCGCGGGCAGCGGTGCGTTGTGCGCGCACCTTCGCTAGTGCTGACGGGTTCGTTTTCCAAGCCGGAATACCCTCCGTCACCCAAACTTTGCCACGCCGCCGCCGATTCGACGCCGGGACCAATTTACGGTTTGCTTCAACGGGCAGTTGATCCGGATCGATGCAGTTGAACTGGGCATTCACCACAGATTCACAACGATGGACACAGATCCTTGCGGATTCGGTGCCAGAGTTCCCTTCCCCCCCGGGACGAAACTCCCGGTGAGCCGTAGTGGACGGACCGATTTCACCTCGCAGCGCGGCGTCCCTCGCCCTGCCTAGCACCCGGCTCGGCGGGAGCCTCGCCCCGTGAACCGTGCGGGTTTTCTTCTGAAATGTTCCAGCTTGGGCCATTACACCGGAGTCTCGGGTGAGGGTGTGGTCGGCAGATTTCGGGTCGGCGAAACAGAAGCGTAACTTCGCCATTGAATTGTCGATCTTCGTTCCCCCAATCGTGACCCTAGCGCCCTACTGGCGTTACCTGTCTTCCGAAGAATGAACGGGTGCGTCACTTCCGATTCCGCGCGGGTCAGGTTCGTTCAACGTTTTTCTTAGCCTTGGCGATCGGGTTTCCGATCGCCGGGATCAGTCAGGAACCGCAGCCGCGGCGCCGCCATGTCGCTCCTGCGATCACTGCCGATCCGCCGGTCACCGCGACGGCGTCGACGGCCTCTCCCACCGTTCCAGCAGAGGCACCGGTCTCTCCGGACGGCGTGACCGACCTTCCGTTCAAGGGATTGTTTCGCTTTCCCGCCGGACCTGCCGGGCTGGAATACACGGAGTCTGCGTTAACATTGGCCGGAAAAAAGGTGAGAATCACCGGGTACATGGTCCGGCAGGCGCAGCCGATTCCCTGGGCCTTCATCTTGTCGCCTGTCCCGCAAAGCCTGCACGAGCGGGAGTATGGCTTGTGCGACGACCTCCCGATGACGGCAATCCACGTCTTCGTGCCGCGGAATTCCCAGCCCATGGTGCCGCATTTGAATGGGCCGGTGACCGTCACCGGCGTGTTGGAGCTGGGGGGACACGAGGAGGCTGACGGCCGGGTTTCGACAGCCCGCATCCGGGTTCTCGGTTCCGTCGCCGATGGCATTGTCCCGGTCGACGCTCGTGCCAACATGGCGGTTCGCCGGTAGGACCCCGTTTCCGTTTTTCAGTGGTCGCTTCCTGTTCAACCCACTCCAATACATGACACACCAAACTCATCCTCACATTCGGGCGGCGATCACCGCCGTCGCCGCCGCCGTCGTTACCGCCACCGTTGCCCATGCCAATCCCAGCATTCTTCGGCTCACCCCGCCGAGCATGTTGTTCTCGTTCAATGACGATGGGAATCCGGTGACCTCCCGCTTCCTGCCCGGACAACGATTCGACATCCAGGCAACCGTCGCCCCTTCGACTGGCCAGTCCATCTCCGACGTCCGTTTCTTCGTTGACGGAGTGCTGGTCGACAAGACCACCACCCGCGTGACCACCGGACTGGTTTCCGGGCTCCCCACAGGGGCAACCGTTGCCACCACCCGAGCCTACTCCAATCTGAATCCGGGCGTTCACAAGCTCTACGTTCTCGCAACCCAGGACGACGGCACCTCCACCTGGGGGACCGGAAACTTTGAGGTGGTCGGAATCACCCAGACCGGGCGGCGGGCCAAGAACGTCATCCTCTGCATCGGAGACGGCATGGGCATCGCCCACCGTACGGCGGCTCGAATCGTTTCCCAAGGTTACCAGCAGGGCAAGGCGAACAGCCCCATGGCCATGGACACCTTCCCGGTCACCGGGATTGTGATGACCAGTTCGTTGAACTCCATCGTCACCGATTCCGCCCCCGGTGCCCACTGCTACTCCACGGGCAACAAGGCCAACAACAGCCAGGAAGGCGTCTTCCCGGACGACACCACCGACTCCTTTGACAACCCCCGCATTGAGTACGCCGGTGAATACCTGAAGCGCACCCAGGGCAAGTCGCTCGGCATGATCACCACGGCCGACGTGTTCGACGCGACTCCAGCGGCGATGGCGGTCCACACCTCCAACCGTGCCAACGGCACCGGAATTTGCGACCAGTACCTGGACGAGAGCGCCAACAACGGCCTCGCGGTGTTGATGGGCGGCGGACGCAAATGGTTCCTGCCGGCAAAGACCAACAACGTCACCCAGGCGACTTCGGCGCGAAAAGACAGCACCGACTATGTTCTTCCCGCGGAATTGACCACCGGATGGGGAGTTCCCGCCGGCACCCTCGACTCCAACCGCGATCTGATCGGTGACTTCAAAACCGCCGGCTGGACCTATGCCTCCGACCGCACCTCGTTGAACGCGGTTCCCGCCGGCACCAAGAAGCTGCTCGGCCTGTTCTCCTACTCCAACATGAACGTGGCGAAGGACAAGATCGATGGTCGTCGCGGCGTCAACGGCCCGAATGGACAACCGGTCGTGAACGATTATCTGCTCCCCGACCAGCCGATGCTGGATGAAATGACCGACAAAGCACTCCAGGTGCTCAGCCAGAACCCGAACGGTTTCTTCCTCATGATCGAGGGTGCCAGCATCGACAAGCAGGCCCACCTCATGGACAGCGACCGCTGGATTCTGGAAACGATCGAGTTCGACAAGGCGATCGCCCGCGCCCAGGCGTTTGCCGCCAACAACCCGGACACCCTGGTCCTGGTGACGGCGGATCATGAATGCGGTGGCATCAACATCATCGGTGCGTCCACCAAGACCGCGCCGCAGCTGGCCGCCCTGGTCGCCAACCCCGTCCCGACGACACAGATCTACTCCAACAACATCGCGGGAGTCCCGTACGTCCAGACCGTCAATATCGCCAACACCATGCGCGATGCGGTTGTGGGCACCTACGATGCCGCGGGATTCCCGAGCTACAACTTCTCCGCCGATGGCTATCCGGTCACCACCGACCCGGACCACAAGGTCATCATCGGCTACGCCGGCGGTGCCGATCGTTTCGAGAACTACCTCACCGCGGCGACGCCCGATCAGGACAGCCAGCAGCCGTTGATCAAGGCCGCCCCGCTGAGCGGATATCCCATTGCAGGAACGAATCGCAATGCGGCCAACGGATTCTTCCTCTACGGCCAGGTTCCGGGTGACCAGGCGGTTCACACTGCCTCGGACATTCCCATCTCCGCCTACGGGCGCGGATCGGCCCAGTTCACCGGTGTCATGGACAACACCGACGTGTTCTTCAAGGCGATGCAGGCGGTCCTCGGTGGCGTCCGCTAAAAACCTGTCCGACGAATTCATCTCCATGAAAACTCAATTTTCGAACCTCCTGATGCTCATCGTCTCCTTGGGGACGGCGGCGCAGGCGGGAGTCTATTCCTTCGACATCCCCCCGTCCTCCGGTAACCCGGCCATTGCCAACAGCTATGCGAAGGACGGCGTCACCTTTTCCTACGGAGTCTATGCTCCGCTCACCGACTCCGTCGGCAGCGACATCCCCGGAACCGAACGATGGCAGGTGGATACCGGCGTCGGCCCGGTGACCGTTGAAAAGCCGTTCGACTACGGCCGTGCCAGCACCACCGAGACCGAGATGAACGCCCTGTTCCAGCCGGTCCTCGTGCTCCTTCCGCCATCCACGTTCCTCACCGGCCTGGGTTTCAAACTGGAAAGCAGCACGCTGAGCGGAAATGCAAACCCGATTCAACCGGTCCTGTTCTACAACGCCCAGGATCAATTGATCGGATCCCTGCAGGTGAATCTGGCATCAGCCAATGCGGATATTACCAGTGGTGCGATCGCGAAGGCCTCCAAAGTGGTGCTGCCGGCTGGCAAATTCTATCGCCAGATCAGCACGACGACCATCACCGATGTTCCCGAAGTGGACGCCCGTTCACTCGTGGCGGGTGTGCTGTTCGTCGGCGCGGTTGTTTACCGCCGTTTCAAGCGTTAAGACCGGGCCGCTGAAATTCCGCATCCATTCCAAAACACCGCCTGGTAACGGGCGGTGTTTTTCCTTTTGGACCAGGGACGCGGGACTCGCGATTCCCACCCCGGTTTGGCACCGCCCGAACCGTCACTTCATCGTAACCGTAGAAGCGGTCACGAACGGTAACTGAAAGTCCCGACCCGGGTCGTTGTGATGGGAAATCGAAAAGGGTATCGGCACGGGAAGAGTCCGTACGGCGTTACCCTTCGATCGCCCTCCGGAATCCCACACAAACATGTCCCTGTCTGACACGGAATCTCTTCGAACACCGACATCCGTCCCCTCACCGGTGCCATCAGCCTCCATTCGATTCTTCGGTTTGGATGCCGTTCGCGCCACCGCGATGCTCTTGGGGGTCCTGTTTCACGCCATCATGTTTGGTGGGGGCGTGATGATGGGACCCGGAGGCGACGGTGGGGCCGCTCCGGTGATTATGAACTGGATCCACAGCTTCCGGATGCCGTTGTTTTTCCTGATCTCAGGATTCTTCAGTCACATGATGCTGGAGAAATATGGAGCCTGGAAATATCTGGCCCGCCGTTGGACCCGGATTGGCATCCCGTTCCTCATGGTTCTCTTTGTTCTTGCCGCGATTCGCACCTACGGGCCGCAAAACAATTTTCCCTTCGGCGGCGGCGGGCCGGGACCCGACCGCGGCGAGGGTCCGGGCGGCCCGGGTGGACCCGGTGGTCCTGAGGGGCCCGGATTTGGGGGACCTCCAGGAATGGCTGGTAGGGGCCCGGGCGCCGGTGGATTCCCGGGTCCGGGAGCCGGACCGCGTGGCGATGGAGCCAGCCCGGGATTCAACGGCGAAACGCCCGCTCCCCCGTCGGGTTTCGTGCCGCCGTTCCTGGCCCGTTTCGACAAGGACAAGGACGGGTCCCTGAGCCCCGAAGAATGGAAGGAAGCCAAGGCGTTCCTTGAAGAAATGGGCCGCAACGCGGGCAGACCCGGTGGACCTCGCGGTGGGGGTGGCCCGGGTGGCCCCGGCGGTTTCCCTGGAGTCGGGATGAACAACCCGATTTCCGAGAAGTGGTTTGGCTCTGCGTCCCGGAACTTCAATTTCGCGCACCTTTGGTTCCTTTGGTACCTGCTGGTGTTCGCCTCAGCAGCGTTACCGGTGTCCTTGCTGCTCGGGCGTCTCTCAGCCTCCGGCGCGGAGGCCATTGATGCCGTCGGTTCCAGGATTCTCGGTTGGGGGCTCGGACCGCTCTCACTGGCGATCCTCAGCCTCGGGGGGCTTTACCTGTCGGGAACCTCGCCGGGACAACCTCCATCGGGCTTTCGCACCATCATGGGAGTGTTTCCCGACACCCTGTTTCGGTGGGATACCGACTGGCCCTATTTCTTCACCTATTTCATGTGGGGTTGGTTGCTGTTTCGGCTCCGAAACGGGCTTCCCGCCCTGGGCCGCCTTTGGATTCCAACGCTGGCGATCGGATTCATTGCCTATTCCTGCCTTCGGTTCCTTCCCGAGAGCGGACCGTTCGGTGGCGGGGCCAATCCATTGCAGGGCGTGGCGCGATTGGGTGGCTTCCTCCTGTTTGCAGTCGCTGCTTCCCACCTTGGCGTGGGCTTGATTGGTCTCTTCCAGCGCTATGTGAATCGACCTACCCGGCTCACCCGATACCTGGCGGACACTGCTTTCTGGATCTACCTGGTGCACCAGGATTTGATCCAGGGCCCGGTTCTGAGCTGGGTCCGGCCGATGAAACTGCAACCCCTGCCGCAGGCGTTCGTGACGGTGGCCATCACGGTTGGCATCGCGTTGATCACCTTTGAATTCTTCATTCGTCGGACTCCGCTGACGGTGCTGTTCGGACCGGCACCGGTCCGCAAACCGATCCCTTCTCCTACTCTTTCACCGTCGCCCACCTGATGACAACAAGGGCGGGAAATGGCCGTGGTTGTGGGGCGGCGACTCCGCGAGGCGGCGCAGTTTTTGATTTTTCGGAGAGGCTCGTAGACAAATCTGTCTCCGGCGTGCGTCTTTGGGGAAACCTTCCATGTTACCCCGGGATCTTGAACTACTTTGCACGCGCCACTCGGCGGCATTGTTTCCGTTCCTGATCAACCTCACCCGCAACGAGGCCGACACCCTCGACATTCTCCAGGAGCTGTTCATTTCCCTGGCCCGGCGGCCGGAATTGCTGGCGCCGGTCCGCAACGAGCGCGAGTTCCTGTTCCGACTGGCCCACAACCTGGCCATCGACCTCATCCGCCGGCGCGAGTCCCGAACCCGGGCGCACGCGGCGGTCGGGCAGGAGACGGTGGAACTGTTCGAACCGGTCGCCAGTCCGGACGAGTCGGCCTATCGACGGGAACTCGCGGCGGCGCTGGGTGAACTGCCACCCGACCAGCGGGCGGTGGTTCATCTCAAGCTTTGGGAAGGTCTGACCTTCGAGGCCATCGCCGAGCTGCTGGAGATCCCGCTCAACACCGCCGCCAGTCGCTATCGGTACGGCGTCGACAAGCTCCGCCAACGCTTGCGCCCGCTTTACGAGGAGATCCGTTGAACCCTTTTTCGTCCGTATTGCCGCCAACCCCCGCACTCCATGAATGATGACTTCGAACAACAGATGGCGAACTGCCGCCTGCGTCCGGCGCCGGAGAACCTTTCCGAGACCCTGCTCGCCGCCATCCGGCCGCAGTTGGCGAATGCTCGTTCGCCGGCGGTTCCGGTCGGCTGGGTGGAACAGATTCGGATCTGGTTGAGCGGAATCTCGCCCGTGTGGCGGTCTCTCGCCGCGGTGTGGGCGGTCGGGCTTGCGGTCAATCATTTCAGCACCGATGCCCACGATGCCGGATCTCCGGGAAGCATTCGACTAGTGCCGGAACAGGTGGCCGCCGCCCGCGCGGAACGTGCCGAACTGCTGGTGTTGGCGGGCCTCCGCGAACCGGAACCTGAACCCGCCGAACGCCCTCACGTCGTGCCACCCAGACCCCGCAGCAGCCTGCCGCTGACGAATCGCCCCAACTTCGGCTGAAACCCGGGAAGGAGAGAATCTGGAAAGCAGGAAAGCAGGAGCGGAATCCAGTCCCACAACACAGCAGTCACCCGGTCTCCGCCTCTTCAACCCTTCAACTCTTTTAACTTTTAAACTCTTCAACCTCCCGCCCCCATGACTCTCTCCGACTACATGCTCCGCCGCAACGAACGGCCCATCACCTGGTGGTTCGTCCGCGGTTGGATTCCATCCCGAACCGAGCGCTATTCCTGGCTGCGCGTGGCGTTGGTCACCGTCCGATCGGCCAGCCTGTGTGCGCTGCTGTTTTGGTGCGGCTTCTGGTTCCTCTTCAGCGGGTGGTTGTTGGGAGAGGGATCGGAAAACATGATGCGGATGCGCCCATGGATGACCGATGCCGGCGCAGAATTTGGAGCGTTCGCGGGACTCTGCTGGGGCGTGTTATCGCGGATGTGTTGGAATCAAAGGGCGAACCGGCTGAATGCCGCGCCGCAAGGTCCCGAGGTGACTGCGCCGTGGCCGAAGTTGGGTTTTTGGAAGGGAGCCGCACCGCGTCTTCTCTATCGCCTGCTCATCGGATTCGCCACGCCGATGCTCCTCTTTCATGCGATTGAAAATGCCCGCGGCGCTTGGGCGTGGCACCAGATGAAGGCCCAACTCAAGGCCGCCGGTGAATGCTACGAACTGGCCTGCATCATCCCGCCCCCGGTGAGCGACGACGAGAATTTCTTCGCGACACCGTTTTGGAAGCGATTCGCCTATCACCGCGTCGTTCCCAGCAATCCGAATGAAAGTTCGATTCGCTGGGACTACACCAATCACGAGGAGATTTACCATGCGTTCTCGCTGCCCAAGGACCCACCCTCGGTGGCTCAGTCGGAGGGAACTCACAAAAACGGTCGACTAGATTTGATGGCATGGGCTGAGCGGTTTCGTTGGTCCACCACCAACCGGGTTTCGACACGCAACGGAGATTGGAGCGAACCGAGATTCCCGCTCGCGCCAACTCCGGGAAAACCCGCTGAGGACGTGCTCCTCGCGCTCTCGAAGTTTGATCCCATCCTCTCTGAGTTTGCGGATGCCGCGTCCCGTCCGCGCAATCGTTATCCCACTCACTACGAGGATGGGTTCAGTACCCTCCTTCCCAATCTTGCGACGATAAAGTCAGGCAGCCGGATCTGCCAGATGCGGGCGGTCGCCCGCCTGGCCACCGGCGATATTGACGGTGCGGCCGCCGATGTCCGCCTCGCCTTCCGCCTGGGCGAGGCACTGAACGAGGATCCCTTCATCATTTCCCAGTTTGTCCGCTACGCCTGCGACGAGATCGCACTGCATGCTCTGTGGGAAGGTTTGGTGGATCATCGTTGGACCGAGGGTCAACTTGCCGGATTCCAGGAACTGCTCGGAGCCCGGGACTACACCCGGGGAATGCTCCACTCCCTCGAATCGGAACGTGCGGTCGGCAACATGGAGATGAGTCGAATATCGGGGAATCGGAGGCAGCGGCTGACGGAATTGGACAGGCTGGGAGGCAACGACAACGGCCAGGAATCGAGCCTCACCGATTTCATGGGCCTTGTTGCGATTCTCATGCCCGACGGCTGGTTCCGGGAGAATCAGGTGGGGCTCCTTCGGGGCTACCAGATCCTGCTGAATTCGGTTCGAGCGGAGGTGGAACCCACCCACCGGGCGACCGCACTGCAATTCGTGCACCGCAACCAAAACAACGCCGATAACTATTATCAGGAGGCTCGGGCTCATCCAAACCCCCGGAATTTCATCGTGGGAATGTTCCTCCCCGCTCTTTCGAAATCGTCGCTGAAGGCCCATCGCGTCCAGACGTTGGTCCGGATGGGAGTGATCGCCTGCGCCTTGGAACGGCACCGATTGGCCCACGGCGATTACCCGAAGACTCTCGATGAGTTGAAGCCAGCTTATCTGGCCTCGATTCCCACCGATTGGATGAGCGATGATCCGTTCCACTATCAGAAAACAGAGGACGACTGGTTCCGCCTGTGGAGCGTTGGCCCGAACGGTAGGGACGATGGCGGTGTGTACCGAACGGTGAAGAAGGACGGAAAAAGTCAAAGCGACGACCTGGACTGGTCCTGGCCGTCACCGGTGAAGAGTTTGGAACCGCGGATGTTTTGACCCCCGACCTGAATTGGAGGGCGCGGTTCCACCCGCGCCCCAATCAGTCGCGAACCGTGCGGGAGATGTTTTCAAAGCGATAGTTCGCGAACCGTATCGGTTGAGAAAACAGCCCGGACTTCGGTCCGGGGTGTGGTGAGAGAAATGACGCAAGTCCCGTTGGGGACGACAGAATCTGCCGTCCCCAACGGGACTCGCAATCGCAGAAAACGCCCAACCCAGGCGTGAACGCCTGGGCAATTATCAGCTGCGAAGATGGGTCCCACTCTTGCCCCCTTGGGCGATGCCCAAGGAGGGTATGGGTCGGACCTTTGGCCCTCGGAATCGCCAACTCACTCGCCCGGTCGTCCGCTCGTTTTCCCTCCCACCCGTCTTCCCGTTTTCAAGTCTTCCCGCCGCGGCCCGCGGGCCGATGGAGTTCTCTCAATGCGCCTCCGCTGACGGTGCCGCCAACGGTGCGACGCGGCGGAGTAAAGGCACCATTGCGGTGGCGATGGCGAGGCAGACGGCGATGGCCAGAAATGCATCGGCGTAGGTTTGCACCTGGGCTTCACGCCAGGTCAGCGACCAAAGCCGTTTGAGCTCCTCCGCCTGACCGTGAACGAGGTCGCCACCATGGGCGGCAGCCGATCGGGCGCCGACCTGGTGAAGCATATGGCGCAGCGTGGTGTTGGTCGCGTTGAGATGTTCCGCGAGCCGGAGGAAATGCAGGTTGGCGCGGTCATTCAGGATGGTGCCGCACGCCGCGATACCGATGGCGCCGCCGAGATTGCGCATCAGATTGAACAAACCCGAGGCGGACTTCAGCCGTGACGGAGCGAGGCCCCCGAGCGTCAGCGTCACGATCGGCGCGACGGTGAATTGCTGGGCGAAGCCGCGCAGAGCCTGCGGCAGCAGCAATTGTTGCCAGCCCCAATCGTGGGTGATGGCCGAGAATTCCCACAGGCCCAGCGTGAAACAGGCGAGTCCAAACATCATCAGCCAGCGCAGGTCGATTCGCTTCGCCAGGTACGTGTAAAATGGAATCGCGAGCATCTGAAAAATGCCGGTGGAGAAAATCGCCTCGCCGGTTTGCAGCGCGCTGTAGCCGCGCACGCGTCCGAGGAAGAGCGGTGTCAGGTAGATCGTCGCAAAGATTCCAATGCCGGTGACGAACGAGAAAAAGCAGCCGAGCGCAAAATTGGGATTCTTCAAGGCGCGCAGATCGACGAACGGATTCTTGAACGCAAGGCTGCGCCAGATGAAGGTCATGCCGGTCAGCAGTGAAACCCAGGCGGTGGCCGAAATCAGGGAATCCTCAAACCAATTCCAACGCGGGCCTTCCTCCAGCGTGTATTCCAGGCAACCGAGGCAGACCGCCATCAGAATCATTCCCAGATAATCCGCGCCCCGCAGCATCGACAAATCGGCCTTGTCGATCCGGACGAGCACCGGCACGAACACCGCGACCAGAACGCCGGGCACGAGATTGATGAAAAAGAGCCAGTGCCAGGAGTAGTGATCCGTGATCCAGCCGCCGATGGTCGGTCCGAAGGTGGGTGCCAGCGATGCCAGCGCGCCGATGACGGCGGCCGCGATCACGCGTTGGTGGCCCTGGAAATAATGAAACGCCGAGGTGTAGACAGTGGGAATCATTGAACCGCCGAGGAATCCCTGCAGCGCGCGAAAAAGAATCATGCTCCGGATGTCCCAGGCCCAGCCGCAGAGCAGACTGGTCGCCGTAAAGCCGATGGCGGAGAAGCAGAACAGCCAGCGGGTGGACGTCACCCGCGACAGCCAGCCGGAGATCGGAATCACGATGATCTCCGCGATCAGATAGCTCGTCTGGACCCATGCGACTTCGTCCGAACTCGCGGACAGTCCGCCGCCGATCTCCTTCAGCGATGCGGAGACGATCTGAATGTCCAGCAGGGCGATGAAAAAACCGACACACATCACCCCAAACGCCAGAATCTTTGCGGCGGTCGAGAGTTCTCCAGGGACGGCGGGAGACGGAGCGGTGCCGGGATTCATCGTCCGTCCTTTCCATTCACTGTCGCCGTCACCGAGAGTCCGGGGCGCAATTGACCCGACGTCGCCTTCTCGTCATCCAGCGCGATGCGCACGGTGACGCGCTGCACGATCTTTGTGAAATTGCCGGTGGCGTTTTCAGGCGGCAACACGCTGAACTGGGCACCGGTTGCCGGCGCGATACTGACCACGTGGCCCGCGAAGGTTTTACCGGGCAACGAATCCACCTGGAAGGTTGCCGGCGAACCGGGCCGCATCCGGGCGAGCTGGCTTTCCTTGAAGTTTGCGTCGATCCAAAGCCCCTTTGACGGCACGAGCGAGATGAGCTGTGAGCCGGTGGTGGCATATCCGCCGGTTTGGGCACTGCGGTTTCCGACCACGCCGTCGGTCGGCGCGCGCAATTCCGTGTATCCCAGGTTGAGCTGCGCCGTGTCGCGCTGGGCGACGGCTTGTTGCTCAGCCGCTCGCACCTGCTGCTTTTGGGTGTCGATCACGTCCAACTGAAGCAGAGCGGCCTCCAGGATCGCCTGCGCCTTGGCACTGGCGGCGAGTGCCCGCTTGGAATCGGCGTCCGCTTTCTGAAAATCTTGGATGGAGATCGCACCGGTTCCCAGGAGGTTCTGAAAACGAACCCGATCCTCGTGCGTGCGGACGGTTTCGGCCTCCGCCGCGGTGATTTCCGCCCGGGCCTGCGCGATGACGGCCATCTGCAACTGACGCGTGGCGTCGAGATGGATCGCCGCCGCCTGCTGCATCGCGACCGCGGCATCGGCCCGGGAGAGCGCCGCCCGATAGTCGCGGTCGTCGAGCTTGATCAGCAAATCACCTGCGCGAACCTGCTGGTTGTCCTGGACCGCAACCCGCGCGATGAGTCCGGCCACCTCGGGGGCGATCACGGTGATATTGCCGCCAACGTAGGCGTCGTTGGTGTCTTCCATGAAACGTCCGACCGTCCACCAGTCAGAGGCAAGCCGGGCGGCGACGACGGTGACGATCAGGATCAACCCGGAAACGCCCAGTTGTTTCGGAGATAACCCGCGCCGGCGGGGGGCGGCGGGGGACTCGGCGACATCCCGGTCTTCACCGGTCGGGTGACGAGCCCTGGTCGACGGTTCCATCACGCGCCGGGCGACGGTGAGTTCCGGGAGCGGGGCGAGAGCTTGAGCATTCATGGCTGGATTGGGTTTGTTTTTGCGGAGTGTTGAACGTTAAATACCGACCGGTTGGTATGTGATGGATGACAAGAATTGCGATCGGGTTCTGCAGAATCCTGCGGGGCTGGAATCAGGCGCGGGACTTGCCGTGCGACCGGTCCGAACGGCCGAACAGGGCGTGGAGATACTGGCGGAATTGCTCGAGGTTCCGATGGAGCACGGCGTTGCTTTTCGAGGTCTTGGCCAGCATCAACGACCCTTGGATGATCGTGACATAGAGCATCGCGACCTCTTTCGGATCGAACTCCGCCTGCGGTGCGTGGGCCGCCTTGGCCTCGGCTAAATCCGTTTCGAAATCGATCGCCATCCGGGAGAACGAATCCTCGCAGGCACCCCGGAGTTCAGGGTGGGTGAACGACAGTTCCTGAGCCAGCATGCCAACGAGGCAACCCTTCGTCAGATGGGTCGTTCCGCCGGTGGACTTCCGGGCGAACTCCAGCCGTCCGAAAACCCGGTCCAGCGGATCCGCCAGTTTTCGGAAAGGTGCCTCTCGAAAATCTTCGGATTTTCCGGCACTGAACCGGGAAACCGCCGCTTTGGCGATCTCCTCCTTGCTTTTGAAGTAGTGAAAGAAACCGCCTTTGGTCACACCGGCGGCGGCACAGATGTCGTCCACGGTGGTGGCATTGAAGCCCCGCGCGCGCATCAGCCTCACGCCGGCGTCCACGAGGTTTCGTTTCGTTTCCGGCCATTCAGAGATGGAAGCAGTTGATTGCATACAGACTGGTTGGTATGTAACGATAACCAATTCCGCGGTTAAGGCCATTTTGTCGCCGGCGGTGATTCGAGTTCTTGAACCGCGGCTTGCGGTCGGGTCAGGTCAGGGCGATGCGCGTGCCGGTGGTGGCTCTTCATGTGGTGGAGTTGCGGGCTGAGGAATCTTCCTTGGCAGCCCTGGCCTGTGAACTTTCTGAGGACGAACGGGTGCGGGCCGATCGGTTTTCCATGCCAGAGGGGCGTCGTCGTTTTGTCGTCGGTCGGGCGATGTTGCGTCGACTGCTGGCGGAACGGCTCGGAATTGGCGCGGCTGCAATCCGACTCGCGGAGGGCGCGCACGGAAAGCCGCACCTGGTCGCAGACACCAACTGCACCAAACTCGCGTTGGAATTCAACCTGAGCCACACCGGTGACTTGGCGTTGATCGCCATCGGGCCAACGGAGGTCGGGGTCGACGTTGAATCACTCCATCGTCGGGTGGACACGATGGCCGTGGTTCGCCGCTTCTTCTCCGAGACCGAGCGGGGTGGATTCGAAGCAAGGCCGGACGGGAACGAGCGGGACCAGTTGTTTTTCCGGGTGTGGACCCGAAAGGAGGCCCTGGTCAAAGCCGTGGGGCGCGGGCTGTCGTGTCCCCTGTCGAACTTCACGGTTCCACTTGGAACCCTTCCGGCTGGTGGCCTGCTGATCGATTGTCCCGAAGAAACGAACCGGAAGTGGCGATTGTTCGACGTCGGTTCCCGCGAGGGGTTGGATCCCAACTTCGTCGGCGCGGTGGTTACCGGCGCGGAGATCCAGTCGATTACGGTCGGTACGTCACATATTGAGTCACACCGTTGACGAAGATCGGCCGGAAGGAGATTCCGTTGAATTGATAGGCCACGCTCCCGTTGACCGTCACCAGTGCGGCTCCGGGCGGTGGGTCGGGAACCGTCACTCCCATCGGTGCGGCGACGATGATGAAGCCGTCGTAGCGCCGGAGATAGAACGCGCCACCTCCGTAGTAATACGTGAGAGCCCCCACTTGAATCTCAATCGCGCCATCGGGCAGATCCGGAACGACAGCGCCGAGCGGGGGATAAACCTCACGATAGCCTGCGTCCGCCCGCTGATAGTAGATCCCGTCGTCGTAGAAATACGGCACGCCGAGCAGGAAGAACGGATGAAAACCGATCCGCAGGACGCCGACGTGATGGCCGTAGTTGAATCCGTGCCAGAAGTGGGGATGCGAGAAATCGGAATCGACGTCGTGATGCTCAAATCCATGAGTGCGATCCGTCGGCCCGGGGTATTTCGGTTCGTGCCGTTCGATGACCTGGGTGTCGGCGTGGCGCAACGTTCCATGATTCACCCGGTCCACCGGAGGCTGGGGATGGGACACGGGTGCCCGAACGGGGGCGCGTTGGGGTGCCGGACCACGGCGCGGGGATGTCCCGCTTTTCGCCGGGGGTTCGTTGCGTTGAGCCGGTTTTTCTGATGACCGTTGAGCCTGAGCTGACGGAAGGAGAAGAATGAGGATGAGCAGGCCCACCGGAAGGATGCCGCCCGCACCGCGACGATGAGAATTCACTTCGAGCTCCTCGAGTTCTTGCGGGCTTCGGACCGGCTTCTGATTTCCGCGACGCTGATTTTTGTTGATCCCGCCGGAGCTTCAAAGACGAACACCGAATCGGGCAGCTTGGTTTGAAAATCCCAACCCGAGAGTGTGGCGGTGTACTCGGGGGAGCCGGATTCGTCCCGGTAGGTGATGACCATCCTTCGCGGCACCGGGGTGGCACCGAGTTCGACCCAGATCTGCCAATCCACAATTCCGCGGGAAAAGGCCAGGTGTTCGCAGGGAACTCCCTGGACCGTCACCGGTCCGAGATCGATTCCGGAGATCGTTTTTCCCATGGCGCTCCGGTACGGATCCGAAACAAACAAATCCTCAAGAGGCAGGGCGATTCCGAACCGCTCGTTGGCCAGGTCGAGGGCGGCGTCCAACGTCGGTGGCGCGTCCACGCTGCCGTGAAAATGCTGCGCCCGATTGATCAAGGTCAGCGACGTGCCATCGTAGTAGAATCCACGATTGCGTCGGGCCGAGTGAACTTCGGCGTGGAACCGGTCGGGTCGACGGACCTGCAGGTCAACCGTCCGGTTGGATTGGATACGTTGGCCTGAGGCAAGGTCGGAATCCTGCCACACGTCGGCCGTGACCGAAAAGAACGGGGTCTGCGCCAGGTAAGCTCCCATACGTTTGAGGACGGCGTCGGCTTTGGGATCAATCGCGGGTCGGATCGCCTCTGCGGAACCCCGGAGGGTCAAAAGAACTGCCAATGCGCCGGCCCATACGACGGGTCCAAATCGTTGGAAGGTGCCAAAATCAAATGCGCTGGGTTCGGTCAGCGCGTCTCCGAGTTTGGAACGGGATGCTCCGAGTTCGTCGGTCGGACTGCAGGATGAATCGCGCGTTCGTTCCGTGATGCTGAAGCCGGCGCGTTGCAGTTTCTGGAGGGCCTCCTCGGCCGCGACGTGGGACGGATGGATCGCGACGACGGAATCTTCTGAGTACACGCCGCCATGGTTCGCCGGATCATCGAAGACCTGCCATGGGGTAAAACCCGGCGGAGCGACGGACACTTCAGCGCAGGAACCGCTGGAAAATCGTCCTAACGAAGGGTTTGAACAGAAATGGTGCCCCGGGCCGGACTTGAACCGACAACAAACTGATTAAGAGTCAGCTGCTCTACCATTGAGCTACCGAGGCGTTTGGCGGGGCGGAAAATGGTGAGGACGACGGTCTTTGTCAACGTTCGGCATCAGTGCGATGCCTGCAGGAAAGCGACAAGGTCGCGGAGATCCTGCGGCGTCTTTCCCGCCTCCAGGCCTTCCGGCATCAACGAACGGCCTTCCGATTGCATCTTCACGATCTGCTGGCGCGGAATGGTGATCCGATTCTCGAGCGCTTGGACGAGGACGACGTTCTCCGGAGTTTGGGCACCGAGCAGGCCGATCTGGCTTTCGCCGTCGCGGGTTTCGACGGTGTAGGCGATGAAGCCCGGATTGATCGCCATGTTGGGATCGAGAATGTTCGACACCAGATCCTCCACGCTTCGATGAGCAACGGCGGACAGGTCGGGACCGACGCGGCTCCCGATGCCGCCCGCCCGGTGACAGCGGGAACAGGTGGATTCGAAAACGACACGCCCCCGTTTGGCATCGCCTTCGGGTGGCAGTTTGGCCAGCCATTCGGCGACCAGGGTTTTCCGGTTGGCGTATTCGGCATCGCCCAGAAGTTTTGCGGCGCGGGTTTGGTTCTCCGGAGTGCTTTCGCGCAGGAGACGCCGGCGTTGTTCCAGGTCGAGGTTCAGTTCGCCGACGGTGATCTGCCCGGATTCCATCGCGGACAGCAGGGCGGTGTGATAGAGGCGATGATTGAGCAGGAGGCTGATCGCGTCGGATCGCGCGCCCGGGGCCAGCGAACGCCAGCGCTTGACCAGACTCTCGCCGGCGGAATCGATGTGAAGTCGATCCATCGTCCGCAGTGCGGCAGTTTGTAATTCGGCCGGTTGTTGTCCATCGACGAGTTCCAGGGCGAGACTGAGGGCGTTGGTGCCGTCGCCCAAGCCGACCAGTTCCAATGCGGAAAGGCGGATGTCGACCGGTTTGGCGCTGTTGGTGGCGGTGTCTGCCGCGGTGGCGAGCGTTCTCTGGACCCGTTCGGAAATCGGGAGTTTCCATCCCTGGGACAGACGGAGCAGGGGACGGAGTTCGGCGAAGTCGTTGCCGGCGGTCAATTGCCGCAGATGTCGTTCGGCGACGGAACTGAGCTTCGGCCAGGTTCCACCGCGGGCCAGTCCATCGACCAATCCCTCCAGAAAAGCGATCCGCATCGTCCGGGAGAGAAGACTGTCGGTGTGTTGCAGCAGCCAGGAGACATCTTCACCCAGCTCCCCGGCACGCGCACCGACGAGTTCGGAGAGAGTTCGACCGATCTCCACCATGGTGCCGTCGTTCGCCCGCCGGAAGCTGTCGAAATTCAGGAACCGGGTGAGGAGAAATCGGGTGTCGGAGGGTTTCAGCGACGAAAGGACGGCGAGGCGGGTCCACTGCGAACCGCCGCCGGCCATCAGGATGTCGAAGAGCCCGCCGGCCGCACCCGAACCGGCAACCAGGGCCAGCGTTTGGGCGCACTGGAAGCGGACCCGCGGGGAAGAATCGGAGGCCAGCGCGATCACCGCGGCCTGGAGGGTGCCGGAGCCTTCGACAAAATCCGTCGCCAGGATGAGTGCGTTTTCGCGGACGCCGGGATTGGCATCACCGAGGGCGGCGCGGACGTCATCTTCGGTCAAGACCTTGAGCCCGCGCAGCGTCCAGAGAGCATGGAGCCGGCTGAGCGGTTCCATCGACTGCTGCGCGAGTTTTCGGATCGCGGGAATGGCGGCGGTGGAATGGCGTTCAATCAACAGGCGTTGGGCGGTGAGGCGCCACCATTGGTTGGGATTGCCGAGATGCTGCACCAACGTCGCATCAGTGGCCCGGGTCAGCCGGGGTGCCGCTGATTTCAATCCCCCCTTGGGCGTGATCCGCCAGATCCGGCCCTGATCGGATCCGGCGCGCAGATCCAGTTTCGCCTTCAGGCTCTCGCCGATGTAGTCGGGATGTTCGATCACCTTGCGCTGCATGGCGACGACATAGAGGGCGCCGTCAGGTCCGGTCTCGACCGCCACCGGTCGGAAATCGGGATCGCGACTGGCGAGAAATTCGCGTTGTTCCTCACCGGTGCCGCGGGAGGCGACGAATTGGTCGTTGTTCGCAGTGATCTTGTCGCGATGGACGAGGTTGCCGACGACATCGCAGACGAACACCGAACCCTGGAGTTCGGCGGGAAACTCGGAGGAACCGACGAAACCCATCCCGCCGGCGGCGCTGAAATGCCCGGCCTGTTCGGGATGATTCGGGCGGGTGGCGGGTGCGGACACCGGGAAGATCCGGCTCATTTCGTCGTGATCCGAAATCGAAATCGTCGTCGCGACCGGGGGAAAGGCTCCGTAGCGCCGCGTTTGCGCGCGGGACAGGATTGGGTGCTGGAGATGATTGATGTTGTAGGTGACGAACGTCCGGCCGAAGTCGTCGAACACCTGGCCGAAGCCTCCACCGGTGTGATGGGTGAGTTCGAACACACCGGATTCCGGGTCGAAGGCAAAATCATCCTCACCGAGATCGGTTTCCATTCCGGCGACACGCGGCGAACGAACCAGGCCGCCGTTGCCGCCGTTGCAACCGTGGATGCGATGGTCGAGGCCGTAACGAAGGCCGTTGGCGAGACTGTCGGAAACGCCGCGCTTGAATCCGGTCAGGATCACCTCGCGGACATCCGCCACGCCATCGCCGTTGGTGTCCTTGAGGAACAGCAGGTCGGGCGGAGCGGTGACGAGGACGCCGCCGTTCCACGGAGTCACGCTGGTGGCAAAGCTGAGATCCTTGGCGAAGATCGTGGAACGGTCCGCCTTGCCGTCACCATCGGTGTCTTCGAGGAGGCGGATGGTGCTGCCGACCTTGCCGTTGGGTCCGACGCCGTTGGGATAGTCGCGGCATTCCGCCACATAGACCCGGCCGTCGGCGTCGAAACACAGGGCGACCGGGTCGACCACTTTGGGTTCCGCGGCCCAGAGGGCAATTTCGTAGGCGGGATCGAGCTGGAAGAGGCCGGGATCCGGTTCCGCGGCGCGGACGAGCAGCGGGAGGAGGGCGAGGAAGCTGACGAGACCTTTGAACATGACCCGGATGCGAAGCCTACCTCCGGCTTCGGGGAATGCCAACGGGGACTGCGACGAGCGCTACCTGCGTGGTGGGGCCGGCACAGGAAGCCGGCCGCCTACTGAGCCGGCCCGCCGACACTGGTCAGGGCGATGACCAGCAGCACGATGATTGCAATGACGAGGACGGCACCGACGGCGAGGAAAATTTTGTTGATGCTGTTGCTCTTCTTGGCGAAGGCCGAGTTCTTCGACATGACGATCGTCTGGCCGCCGGATTCGCCGATCTTCACCGTGGAGCGGGCCTGTTCCGTCTGTTTTTTGCCGGTCTCGTAGCGCAGTTCGATCTGGCCGAGACGCAGCGTCTGGCCGGGACGAACGGTGGCTTCCTTGCCGGCTTCCAATTGTTTCTCGTTGATGAACGAGCCGTTGGTGGAGCCGAGATCCTTCACGACGATATCGTCGCCCTTGGACCAGATCTCGCAGTGATGACTGGAGACGCTGGGCTCCGGAAGGCAAAACTGGTTGTCGTCCAGACGACCAATTGTCGTCTTCTCGGGCTTCACATCGAGAGAGCGTTCATTGAAGCCAACGGTGAGGACTACCAGCTTAGGCATAGATCGAGTGCAAGTGTTTAGCCCCCACCGTACCGGCCCGTCAAACGGTTTCCCGGAAAGTCACACGATCTGACCGATCAACCGCGGGACTGGATCAGTGTGCGGAACTCATCAAACAGTGGGGTGGAATCGTGCGGTCCCGGCGAGGCTTCCGGATGGTATTGGACGCAAAAAACGGGGCGGGTCCGGTGGCGCAATCCCTCGACCGTCTGGTCGTTCAGGTTGATCCGGTTCACCGCGATCTCCGGCGGCAGCGAGGCGGCGTCGACGGCGAAGCCATGGTTCTGCGAGGTGATCTCCACCCGGCCGGATTCGAAATCCTTCACCGGTTGATTGCCCCCGCGATGGCCGAACTTGAGCTTGAAGGTGCGGCCGCCGAAGGCCTGTCCGAGAATCTGGTGTCCGAGACAGATGCCGAAGATCGGAATGCCGGTGTCCACCAGGGTTTTCACTTCACGAACAATGCCGCCGAGCGCAGCCGGATCGCCAGGGCCGTTGGACAAAAAGATGCCGGCCGGCTTGAACTTGAGGGCTTCGGCGGCGGGGGTGTGGGCCGGCACGACCTGGACGCGGAACCCTTTTTGCCGGAGCCGGCGGAGGATGTTGTATTTCATCCCGAAATCGTAGGCGACGATCGGGATGTCGGCCGCCGGCATCGTTTGCCGGACATGGCGCGGATTGGCCGCAACCGGGGCCTGGGTCAGTGAAAACGCGGCGGAATCACGATCGTCCGGATCCCAGACGAACGGTTCCTTGTGGGTGACGGCGGTGACGTAATCACGGCCTTCCATGCCGCCCCAGGCTTTCGCACGGGCGACCGCCTCCTCCGCAGTGAGACCCATCGTGGACAGGCATCCGGCCATGGCGCCGCGGACCCGGAGCTTGCGGGTCAAAGCACGGGTGTCGATGCCCTGGATGCCGGGGATGCCGTTTTGCTCTAGGTATTCGTGCAGGCTGCGGTCGGCGCGCCAGTTGCTGACCACCGGCGACAATTCGCGGATCACGAACCCGGCCACGTGCGGCGCCCACGATTCAACGTCCTGATCGTTGACGCCGTAATTTCCGATGAGCGGATAGGTCATCGTCACGATCTGTCCCTTGTAGGACGGGTCGGTGAGGATCTCCTGGTACCCGGTCATCGAGGTGTTGAAGCACACTTCGCCCTCCGTGGTGCCGCGGGCACCAAAGGAGATTCCGCTGAACGTGGTTCCGTCTTCCAGGGCGAGAATGGCCTTCATCATGTGGGGGCGACTGGCGGCCGGTGGCGACCGCAAATTGGCGCGGAGGTTAGGTGCGACACACGGCGAAGCAACAGGAATGAACGGCTGTTTTGAAAAATGCACCTGCCGAATTTTTCCGCCACGCTTTTGTGAACCATTGACGGTCGGACCACGGGTGTCCGGGATGGGGGATACGCTGTCCCCGAAGATTCCGATTTCCCGGGGGCCGCGGCGCGTTAGCCTGCCCGGTCCCGGGTCGAATTCCGGAGTCCGCATGCCTGCCGCCGCTCAAATCATCGACCTCCGCCGGGTGCTGGCGGAACGCTTTCCCAAGGCGCATGCCGGGCGTTCCGCGATCGCACGGGACGGGGTGCCAGTGGGGATCGCCTCCATCGATTCCCTGCTGGGCGGCGGCTGGCCCAAGGGACAGGTCAGCGAACTCGTCACCGGTGAACGCGGGTCCGGGGCGACGCAGGTGCTGCACCGCATGCTGGAACGGGTGGCTGCGGACGGCGGCTTCCTCGCGTGGGTGGATGGCTCGGACAGTTTCGATGTCGATGCCGCTGATCCCGCCAGCCTGGAACGGCTGCTCTGGGTGCGCTGCACTGATTCCGGACAGGCCATCAAAGCGGCCGATCTGCTTCTGCGCGATCGCAACATTCCGCTGGTGGTGCTCGACCTGGGTCTGAATCCGGCCGCCCAGCTCCGCCGCATTCCCTCCACCGTCTGGCACCGGTTCAGCCGATTGATCGAACACAATGGAGCGACCCTGCTGGTGGTGGCGCCGCATCCGCTCGTCGGCAGTCCGGCCTGCCGGGTCCGGCTCCGCAACCGGCTGACACTCGACGCGCTGCACCACGGTCCGACTGCAGTGTCCCTCCGCATCCGCTGCGAAGTAGAGCGTACTCCGGCAACCCAGATTCAGTCGGACCCGGAAGCCCATTCATTGGCCCGCACCGCGTAACTCCGTCCCCTCTTCAACTCTTTAACAATTCAACCCTTCAACCTCCCTCCGTGAAATCCGTGCTATCCGTGTCCTCTTCCTCGCGTGCCGAGGTTTGATCCATGTTCGCCGTCCTCCACATTCCCGACTTCGCACTCCAGGCGCTGCTGCGTCATGAGCCGGAATCCTGGGACCTGCCGGTGGTGATGGTGGATCCGGCCCAGACCACGCCGCGGGTGTTGCAGATGACCCGTGCGGCGCGCGATGCGGGAGTCACCGAGGGTCTGACTCCGGTTCAGGCGTTGGCCCGGTGCCGCGGGGTCATCATCCGGCACCGGTCACTGAAACAGGAAGCCGCGGCTACCGACGCCGTGCTGCAATGCGTTTCCGCCTTTTCGCCGTACCTGGAAACCACCGCGCCCGGGACGATCACCGTCGATGGTCGCGCCCTGGCTGCATTGAAAAATGCAGGCGCGGAAATCCTCGAAACGTGGGCGGGTCGACTGGCCGCGGCCTGCGCCGCATTGCAACTGCGGGTTCGCGTTGGAACGGGTCCCACGCCCACCGTGGCCTGTCACGCCGCCCGCTGGAGTGATGCGGTCCGCGTGGTGACCGATCCGGTGGCGTTCATCGCGTCGCTGCCGGTCGCTGCGTTGGATCCGTCGGATGATGTTCGGGACATTCTCCACAAATGGGGCATTCAACGGGTTGGCGAACTGTTGGCGCTCGGACAGGCCGAGGTGGCGGACCGGTTGGGATTGGAAGCGCTGGCCCTGTTTGCCGCGGCGTCGCCCACGGCGCTGCGGCCGTTGCGGCTGGTGCGGCCCGAGGAACGGTTCGAGGAAGCCTTTGAATTCGCGACCGAAGTGGAGACGCTGGAGCCGGTGCTCTTCGTGCTGCGCCGCTTTGTGGATCAATTGGAGCGGCGCCTGGAAGCCGCGGGTAAGGCCGCGGAACGGCTGGTGCTGCGCATCCAATTGGAGGATGCCGCCCCGATCCGGCGCGAATTGCGGGTGCCGGAACCGACCCGCCGGGCGGACGTGTTGTTCCGCATGTTGCAGACCGATTTGGAACCGTTGCGCACGGAATCGCGAGTGGCGGGGTTGCAATTGACCCTTGATCCGGTGCGTCCGTCGCAACGCCAGTTCGGATTGTTTGAGGCCGCCCTCAAGGATCCCCATCAGTTTCAGGAAACCCTGGCCCGACTCGCCGCGTTGGTCGGATCGGATCGGGTGGGAACTCCGGTCCGGAACAGCAGCCATCAACCCGACGCCTTTCGTATGGTGCCGCCCTCGTTCGATTCCGCGCGGGCTCCAGATTCACGGCGGGTCGCGGAGATTCTTCGCGCCACGCCGGTGCGCCGGTTGCGTCCCGGTGTTCCCGCCACGGTGGAGTCCGCCGGGCCCGGAACACCACCCTCCGCGCTGCGCTCTACCGTCGCCAGTGCCCGCATCCGCGTGGTCCTGGGACCGTCGCGATCCTCGGGCCGCTGGTGGGAACCCACCGCCTGGGAACGCGAGGAATGGGACGTGGAAACGCAGGATGGAAAAGTGCTGCGACTGAATCGCGATGCCACGGGCTGGATCGTGGAAGGCGTGCTGGATTGAACATCGCCCTGCCGGTAAACCGCGTTCTCCTCTTCAACTCTTTCACCTTTTTACTTTTGCCTTTTCACCTCCGCCACCGCGGGGAGGCGGGTGCCCATGAGTAGTGTCGGCTACGTGGAGTTGCATGCCCGGAGCGCCTTTAGTTTTCTGCGCGGCGCCACTCTGCCCGGGCCGGTGGTGGAGGCCGCGGCGGGACTCGGGCTGCCGGCCCTGGCGATCTGCGACCGCATGGGAGTGTACGGTGCGCCCAAGCTGCAGGCCGCGGCGACGGCGGCCGGTCTGCGCCCGATCTACGGCGCGGAACTGGCGATGGAGGACGGATCGGTCCTGCCGGTGCTGGTGGAGAATCGGACTGGATATCAGAATCTCTGCCAGTTGCTGACCGCCGCGCACCTGCGGTCCGCCAAGGGACAGGCGGTGATCCGCTGGGAGGAATTGCCGGCCTTCGCGGGTGGCCTGGTGGCGTTGACGGGGGATCGCGAGGGGCCGTTGTGGCGTGCGATCACCGGTGGATCCGATTCGCCGCTCGCCGATCCGGTCCGGGTGGTGTCGCGATTGGTCGATGTCTTTGGATCGGCGGGTGTGTTCGTTGAACTTCAGCGTCATCGGGTGCGCGGTGAGGAACGTTGTCTGCGGGCGCTCGTGGACCTGGCCCGCGACCGGCGGCTGCCGCTGCTCGCCACCAATGGCGTGGATCACGCGGCACCCGACGGACGCCAGGTGGCCGACGTCTTCACCTGTCTGCGCCATCACACCACGCTGGATGACGCCGGGACGCTGCTCTCGATCAACGCCGAGCGGCATTTGAAATCAGCGACGGAAATGCGGGCGTTGTTCGCCGATTTGCCGGAGGCGGTGGAGGAAACCGTCCGGTTGGGGGAACGGCTGCGGTTTGAACTGCGCGATCTGGGTTATGAATTCCCGCGGTATCCACTGGAGCCCGGCGAAACCATGGAAGGATTGCTGGAGGCATTGGCCTGGCGCGGGGCACGGGGCCGTTATCTCGGCGGCGTTCCGGCGAAGGTGTCGGCGCTGTTGCGAAAGGAGTTGTCGCTGATCGGCCGGCTGGGGTTTGCCGGATATTTCCTCATCGTCGCGGATCTCGTCCGGTTCTGCCGGGAAAATGACATCCTGGCGCAGGGCCGCGGCAGTGCCGCCAACAGTGCGGTGTGTTTTTGCTTGGGCGTCACGGCGGTCGATCCAGTGCGGTTCAACGTGCTGTTCGAACGGTTCCTGAGCGAGGGCCGCAAGGGCTGGCCGGACATCGACATTGATCTGCCGAGCGGTGACCGACGGGAACGGGTGATTCAGGAAGTGTACCGGCGTTATGGTCCGCACGGCGCGGCGATGACCGGCACGGTGATTACCTATCGCGGTCGGAGCGTGGCTCGCGAATTGGGCAAGGTGCTGGGATTGCCGGTGGATGTTTTGGACCGTTTTTCCAACCAGTATGCCAGCGGCGATTTTCCCCACACGTTGGAATTGCTGACGCAGATGGAACAGGCGGGATTGCCGGGCTCTCATCCGCGGGCCAATGCCTTCGCCGCGCTATATTCCCGGATGTCAGGGCTGCCGCGTCATCTGGGACAACATTCCGGGGGCATGATCATCTGCCAGGGCAGCCTTCACCGGTTCATCCCGCTGGAGAATGCCGCGATGCCCGGCCGGGTGGTGGCGCAATGGGACAAGGACGACTGCGCCGATCTCGGCATCATCAAGGTCGATCTGCTGGGTCTCGGCATGATGGCCGCGTTGCAGGAATGTGTGACCCTGACGGCGGAACGCGGGCATCCCGTGGACCTCGCGGCATTGCCCCAGGACGATGCGGCGACCTTTGAACTGATGCAGCGCGCGGAGACGATCGGCGTGTTCCAGGTCGAGAGCCGGGCGCAGATGGCGACCCTGCCGCGCATGAAGCCGCGTTGCTTTTACGATGTGGTGATCGAAGTGGCAATCATCCGTCCCGGGCCGATCCAGGGCGATCTCGCGCATCCGTATCTGCGGCGCCGCACCGGTGAAGAGAAGGTGACTTATTATTCGCCCGAATTGGTGCCGGTGCTGGAGCGGACCCTTGGCATCCCATTGTTTCAGGAGCAGATGCTGGAGATGGCGATGACCATGGCGCGGTTCACCGGGGATGAGGCGGAGGATCTCCGGCGGGCGATGAGTTTTCATCGTTCGGACGAGCGCATGCGCCACGCCCAGGGGCGCCTGCGCGAGGCCATGCAACGCGCGGGTGTGGCGGCGGACGTCGGCGAGAAGATTGTTCAGGCCGTGGGCTCCTTTGCGCTGTACGGATTCCCGGAATCCCACGCGATCAGCTTCGCCCATCTCGCCTATGCCAGCGCTTATTTGAAGGTCCACCGGCCGCAGGAGTTTTACTGCGCCCTGCTGAATAATCAGCCGATGGGATTTTATTCGCCGGCGACATTGGTGAAGGACGCCCGCCGTCGCGGCGTCCGGATCCGCCCGGTGTCGGTGCAGAATTCCCATTGGGAATGCCGGATCGAACCAGATGGAAGTCTGTGTCTGGGCTTTGCGCAGGTGCAACGAATGCGTCGTGGTCCGGTCGAAAGCCTGCTGTCCGCGCGCGCGGCCCGTCCGTTGGTGTCGGTGGCCGATTTGAAGGAACGAACAACCTTCACCCGCGATGAACTGCGGTCCCTGGCGGAAATCGGCGCGCTGAACGGTCTGGCTTCCGACCGGCGGTCGGCATTGTGGGAAACCGAGCGAATGGCGCCGTCTGGTTTGTGGCAGGGCACCGGGGAACCGACGGCGCAGACGGCCGTGGAATCACCGCTGGCCCCGATGACAGCCTTCGAGCGGGTGGCGGCGGATTATTCCGTGCTGCGATTGACGACTGGTCCGCATCCGATGGCGCTGATCCGGGATCAACTGCCCGACGTGTGGACCGCCGAAGATCTCAAGCAGGTCCGGCACGGGCAGCGGATCCGGGTGGGCGGGCAGGTGATTTGCCGTCAGCGCCCCGGAACGGCCCGGGGAGTGGTGTTCTTGAGCCTGGAAGACGAGACCGGGATCAGCAACGTGATCATCGCCGGACCGCTGTTCGAGAAGGAACGCCTCCAGATTACCCAGGAACCTTTTTTGATCGTTGAAGGAATCGCCCAAGTACGCCAGGGAACGATCCATTTGAAGGCGGAACGTTTTGAACGTCTATCGTGTCCCGAAGCCGCGATGAATCTGTCGCATGATTTTCACTGAGGAAGAGCGTGAGAGGTTGAAGAGTTGAAATGTTGAAGAGTGAAGAGGCTGCAAGTGGTTTCGCACCGCCTCTCTCTTCATCCCAATCTTAATCTTAATCTTAATCTTAATCTTAATCTTAATCTTAATCTTAATCTTAATC
>CAIVQB010000056.1 GCA_903907925.1 uncultured Verrucomicrobiota bacterium | reverse complement strand
GGGGCCGATTGGGGAGCCCCTCGGCCATCACGGCCACCGCCCACAAACTCGCCCGCCTTATCTATCGCCTCCTCAAACACGGCGAACTCTACGTCAGACAAGGCCTCGAAGACTACGAGCGCAAATACCGCGAAAGAATGCTCCATCACCTCAACAAAACCGCCGCCAATCTCGGCTTCATGCTTACTCCCCAACCGCCATCCACTCTCGCAGTTTCTTAGAAGGATGAGAATCCAGTAAACGGAGCGTAGAACTCGATTTCCCTTTGGCATCGCGAATCTCGGTCCCCTCCGGCTTTCGTGCTTTCCAGATTCTGATTCCTCTCCGCTATGTTCCCTGCACGCAGATCCAGGCAGCGAGGTTGACCGCGGCGAACACCAGCGCGGCCGCCAAATCTGAACGCCGTCGAAACGCGTCAGGGACCAGCGCCAGGATTACTCCCCCGATCAGCCCAAACAAAAATCCCGCCGCGTGAACCAGGACGTCACCGGCCGGATCGGTTCCCAGCAGCAGGAAGAGAAACGCGCCGGCTCCGATGCTGCCGAGGGCCAGACGCGTCTCCCGCCGACCCGCCCGCCACCAGGGCATCGCCTGCGGCACGAGCAGTCCCAAGCCGGCCATCACCATACCGGATGCCCCGAGACCGACATAGGCACCAGGTCGGAACATCAAGCCAACCCCATTCGCAGCAGCCCCGGCGAGTCCTGCCAGCAACAGAGCCCATCCCGGTCCATGACGAGCCATCGCCAACCCGAGCACGACGGTGCCGATCACCGCGTTGGACGCCAGATGGCCGAGATCCGCATGCAACCACTCGGCGGTGAAAGCCCGCCACCACTCGCCCGAGCGCACCTGGCGGCTGTCGAACAGACCGCCGCCCAAGTAACCCTGAAACGAGAATAAAAACGCGACGGCCGTCACCCAGAGCAGGACACCACGATGAAACAGAAGACCTGAACCCGGAAGTTCCCGGCGCCAGCCGAATCCACGATTCTCGCGGCGGAATTGCCCGATGGCCAATCGCGCCCGTTCCAGGTCGGCTGAAGCCACGGTCAGAATCCAGCCCTTCCCGCCTGCACGATCCAGGGAAACCGGAATCCCCTGGCTCACGAGCACCAGGGTCCAATCCATCGCGCGACGTTGGAGCGCGGTCCGGATCTCGCCCACATCCGGGCCGGAAGCCGCTTCGGAGGCGGATTCAACAGGGTCCATTTTTCCAGCGTCGTAGATCAGTGAAGGTTGGCAACCCCCGGGGTTCGAAGATTCCAGAGGTGATTCAAAAGAAGCCGCTGAGAGGACACGGATTGCACGAATTTACACGAATTCCTGAAGAGTCGATTGGATCGGTCTCACTCTCAGTCCGTGATAATTCGTGCAATCCGTGTCATGTCTTCGGTTTCCAAGAAGGTCCCGGCTCAGGCGGGCGCTTTGACGTTCGACTGAAACACCTGCCGGATCACGTCTTCGATCGGCACTTCCTCGACGCTGAAATCCTTCACCGGCAGTTCGTCGAGCAACGCCTTGACCACCGGGATGACCCGGTCCCGTTTGACCTTCAGCCGGATTCCCATTTCGTCGCGTTCCACGATTTCACCATGGCGCGACGGATCGCACGCTTCGCATTTGTCGGGATGATCGAACCGGAGCGTCACCAGCTTGTGATCGGCAAACCGGTCCAAGACCTCCTCCAAACGTCCATCGAAGAACACCTGGCCGCGATCGATGATGATGACCCGTTCGCAGAGTTCCTGGATGTCCGCCATGTAGTGGCTGGTGAGGATGATGGTGGTCCGGCGGGTGCGATTGTGGCGGCGCAGAAATTCGCGGACAACCTTCGATGACACGACGTCCAGGCCGATGGTGGGTTCGTCGAGGAAGAGCACCTTGGGCGCGTGCAGGAGCGAGGCGATCAACTCGCACTTCATGCGTTCGCCGAGCGACAACTCGCGCACGGCCGTGCCCAGCTTCTCCCGGACGCCGAGCAACTCCGCCAGTTCGGAAGTGGTCTTCTCGAACTCGACGGGTGTCAGGCCATAAATCCGCGCGTTCAATTCGAGGGATTCCCGGGCCGGCAGATCCCACCACAGCTGGTTCTTTTGACCGAGCAACAGGGCGAATTGACGACGGTAGCCGTCGCGCCGTTCCCAGGGCGTGTAGCCGAGGACGGATGCCGTTCCGGCCGTCGGATGCAGCAGACCGCTGAGGATTTTGAGCGTGGTGGTCTTGCCGGCACCGTTCGGTCCGAGGAACCCGACGAATTCGCCCTCCTCAATCCGGAAACTGACGTCCTTCACGGCGAACACGGTCTCGTATTCCCGCCGGAAAAGGCCACGGAAGGCCCCCTTCAAACCCGGATCCTTCTTCGCCGTCCGAAACGACTTGGTCAATCCGGTCACCTCGATCAGCGACATGCCAGCACCTTGCCGGAGCGCCGGAACAGGACCAATTCAAAATCGAAGCGTCCACTGACCCGACCGAACCCAGCATCGGGATTCCCGTGTCTCAGTGTCCCCCAAGGAACGCCTTCAACATCTCGGGGGGCCCGTCGACCGGCGGGCGTTCGGCTGTCTTCCACAGTTCGACCGTCCGGTTGGTGGAGGCACCCCCGGTTTGAAGAAAGAACCAGCCGGGAGTTTTTGCCGCGCCGGAATCGATGTTCATCAGCGGCGTGGGATCGGCAGTGAACCGCGCCCGCGTCAGTTCGGTCCAACGCCCGTCGACGGTCCTCACCCAGCCGTTGCCGAACTCGGCAACCCGCCGTTCGGATGGGCTGCGGCCGTCTCGGCGAAAATCCTCGATGAAACTGTAGTAGCCGTTGAGCGGAACACCGCCAGTGGGTGTTCGAAAGGTGACCAGATGCCGCCAACTTTGTTTGGCGTCGTCGTAAAGATAGCCGGCAAACGCAGTGCGGTTGTCTTCCACCGTGGATTGAACGAGCAACCGGTACACGACACCGATCTTCCAATCGAAATCGAGAAAGCTTTGTCCGCCGGTTCCCTCGCCGCCGAATCGGCCGACGCGGACCGCCGGATCCTTGTAGAGCAATTCCACGCGGTTGGTCTTCGCCACCGACGCGGGATCATCCTGCTTACCCGGATCCCACACGGAAAAGATCACCACCTTGGGTTTGCGCCCGCCGAAATCCTGCAGACCGAAATACCCGTGATTGAAGCCACCAACGCAGAAGTAGGTGTTGGTCGTTGATTCCAGGATGCGGACTTCGTTGTAGAACAAATCGCCCTTCGGTGCCTGCCATCCGAGATGAACGGATCGGGCGGCTTGGGGAGATTCCTTGGGAGACGGACCCTGGGCTACCAGCGTGAGGACGGCGAGACCGGCAAAGGCCAGGAGGCGAAGCAGTGGGACGCAAAGGCGGTTCATGAAACGTTGAGCATCGTCCTATCATGTCGTCTCCGCCGGTGCCATCCCGGACGGGCGGATTGTCAGCGGCGGAAATGCGGGCCACAGTCCGGCGTTGTGAGCCACCCTGACCCGGCAACCTCAACTCCTCCCGGAGATCTTCCGCGTGGATTGGCGTCGTTGTACTGGTTTTCCGCGCTGAACGCCCTGTCGTTCCAACCGGTGCTCAGCAGCCCGATGGTACTCTACGCGAAATCGCTCGGTGCGAGTGCCACGGTGCTGGGAATGCTCGCGGGCATGATGCCGCTGCTGGTGATCACCCAGCTTCCCGCGGCGCGCTTCGTCAATCGCGTGGGCTATCGGCGGTTTGTGGTCAGCGGCTGGACGCTGCGGGTGGCCACCATCTTCCTGATCGCCATCGTTCCGATCTGCGAATTCCTCGATCCGGTCACCCGCCTGATACTGATCCTGGCCCTGCTCTTCGTCTTCAACGTGTCACGGGGGGTCTCCAGTTGTGCCTGGTTGCCCTGGATCACCGAATTGATTCCCGGGCCCGCGCGCGGCCGGCATTTCGCCCGCGACCAATTCTGCATGAACGGTGCCAGTGTTCTGGCCTTCGCCTTTGCCGGTCTGTTGCTGGGAGAACACGGCAAACCCTGGGAATTCGCGGTGGTTTTCCTCGTCGCCGGTGTGGCGGGCGCCATCAGCCTTCCGGTGCTCAAGGCCATTCCCGATGTGGTTCCCCCGCCGGAAGCCGACGGCGGCGCCGGACCGGTTCCCTGGTTGGAATTGTCCGCGCATCCGCCGTTCCGAAAACTGCTCTGGGTGAACTGCGCATGGTCGCTGGCCTACGGCGGTCTCACGACGTTCGTGGTGAAATACCTGAAGGACGGCGCTGGTCTGCGTGCCGATCTCATCCTGTACTTCATGTCGGTTTCCTTCGTGGGCGGGCTGGCTTCGCCGTGGCTCGCAGGGCCGCGTCTCGACCGCCTCGGCAGCAAACCCATGCTCGGCTTGACGATGGCCATGGGCCTGTTGATCGGAGTGGGTTGGCTCCTGGCGGCTGGCGGCGTTGTGCACCCGGGATGGGGCGTGTCGGTACCGTTGATGGTCCTGCTGGGATTGATGAACGCCCTGTTCTCCGCGGCCAACAATCGTCTCGCCATGCAGATCGTTCCGCGGATGGGCCGGAACCATTTCTTCGCGCTGTTCATGGTGGTCTGGCAGATCACGCTGGGACTTTCGCCAGTGATCTGGGGACTCCTGCTGGACGGCATCGGCGACCGATCCGGAATGGCCTTCGGCCTCAACTGGAATCGCTACAGCATCTACTTTGGACTGGTCAGCGTGGCCTACGCCGTTGCCTTCCTGATGTGCCGCCGCCTCGAGGAACACCGGGCCGCCGAAGTCCACGCGTTGGTCCGGGAACTGTTGGTGGACGAACCGCGCCGGTGGTGGAGCCTCGTTACCGGGAGATGATCGGAGCGGAGAGATCGAATCTGGAAAGCAGGAAAGCAGGACGGATTGAAGACGGGAAAACGGGAAGACGAGTGAGTGAGAACGTGCGGGTTACAAACCGGTGGGGCGGTCGAGGAAGAGCCAGGGGAGACGGAAACGTTTCGCGATGTTTTCGGCGAGGGCTTTGACGCCGAAGGTTTCGGTCGCGTAGTGGCCGCCGTAGAAAACGTTGATTCCGGCTTCCTCGGCCAATGCAAAGGTCCAGTGGGGTCCCTCGCCAGTGATGAAGGTATCCACGCCCTCGGCCGCGGCCTGTTCCAGTTCCGCACCTGCTCCGCCGGTGCAAATCCCGATGCGTCTGCAATCCGGCCCGCCGCCGGGCAGCACGGTCGGAGCGGCGCCCAACACTACGGCAAGACGCGCGGCAAGAGCCTCGCGGCGGAGCGGCCGTTGAAGTGTTGCCTGAACACCAAGCGTGACGCCCTTCCGCGAAAAGAACGGTTTGCAGCGGCCCAGCTGGAGCGCGGCGGCGAGGCGGGCGGCGTTTCCGAGCCGAGGATGCCCGTCCAACGGCAGATGCTGGGAATAAATGGCGATGTCTGCTTCAACAAGACGCCGGATGAGTTCGTAGCGACGTCCCGTCCACGGAGTGGTCTGCGCCCAGAACAAACCGTGATGGACTACCATCAAATCGGCTCCCGCGGCTGCCGCCATTTCGACAGTCGCCAGCGTCGCATCCACACACGCGGCAATCCGACGCACCGTGCCGCGATTGGCCACCTGAAGGCCGTTCCAGGCCCGCTCGTAGTCGGCAAATCGCTCCGGTTGGAGCAACAAGTCGCAGTGCCGTACGATTCGATCGAGGGAGACGGATGCCATGGCCGAAGGCTGTCACGAGCGCGGAGTGGAGTAAATGAGGCCTAGAGCGCGTCTGACCTCCGTACTGAATCCCCGCGTGGTCGCCGGTTGCAAAAGTTGTCGCGCGCCGCCTCAATGCCGGGGCCGCATGGATCCACTGACCGGCCCACCGCTGTCGATTGTCATTCGTTCGCTGAACGTGGCGTCCACGCTGCCCCGGGTTCTCGACGCCTTTGACCGGCTTCCCGCGGATGAAATCATCCTGGTGGATTCCGGATCGAGCGACGGAACCCTGGAGATCGCCCGCCGTGCCGGCGCGCGGATCGTCGAGCTCACGGCGGCTGAATTCACCTACGGACGCAGCCTGAACCTCGGCTTCCGCGCCGCCCGTCACGAATGGGTCCTCGCCCTCAGCGCCCACGCCGTGCCGACCCGGCGAGATTTTCTCGATCTCTACCGCGAGGGGATCGCCCGCCGGTTTCCCGAACAGGTTTCGGCGGCGGTCGGGCCGCTGCTGTTGAGCGAGCTGGACCGTCCATTGCCGGGAGGTATCACGCTGTTCGAAGCGGACGATTTTCTCCAGGGATTCGGGTTCGGCGCCGGCAATCCGAATGCGTTGTACCGCCGGAGTTGTTGGGAAGAACTCCCCTTCGACGAGCTGACTGGCGGCGGCGAAGACCTGGAGTGGTACGTCCGCTCCCTCCGGCAGGGCGCCATCGTGGCCGCGGTCCACGCCGCCTCGGTGCTCTATATTTCGCGCCAGCCGATGAAGGCGTTTTACCGAAAAGGCAGGGTCGATTATCGCGCCGCGGCCCGCTGGATCGAACCCCACATCCCCTCCGCCGCCGGCCTGGCCATCCGCATCGCCAAGCTCCTCCTGTACGCAGCCCTCGGTCGAACCGACTGGCAGGGCGCCAAGAGCAGCATCGCCCACGGCCTCGGCAACTACGTCGAAGCCCGCGCGCTGCGGCGGGAGGGTGGGACTGAGGGGAAGTAACGGGATCGAACGCAGAAAGTTGTACTGATTCCCGTCCGATCACGATTGGGCTGATGGCTACTTCGCGAAAAAGCGCACACTGGGAAGGCCTTTGAAGTGTTCGTCCTGAGTCCAAAGGGTTGCGTAACTGCCGCTGGCTGCACTCAGAGTCGATCAGCCTCCCGTTCGACGGTGGTATCCATGCCGCGGAGGAAGCCGCGCATCTGCTGAATCGGACGAACGGGAATGAATTCCACCCGTCCGGCGTGGCACAAAACTCGGAGTTTATCGCCCACAGAGAGTTGCAACTCCTCACGAATGGCCTTGGGAATGACCACTCGAAACGAGCGTGAAAGCGTCACGGTATTCATATCGACACCCCCCTTTCGTAGGACGAGCCTCTTACGGACGCAAGCGCGGGTCTCGGCTGGTACACCCCAATAGCGCCGTCGTCGCTCTGCTCTGCCGGCGCAGTCCATAAGTGGGGGGATCGTCACCCGTTGTTGAAGGCAGCCGGACTTGTGGAGCGCGGCGGGAAGCGGAGCGCCACGCCGCTATGGAAGGTATAGAAACAGTTGAAGGGATGAAGAGTTGAAGAGTGCAGGTCCGGTCCGTTCGCCGCGCCTCTTCAACTCTTCATCCCTTTAACTTTTCAACCCCGGCCCGCACCGCCCCCGCCAGCGTCCGTAAATGGGCGTCCAGGGAAAACCTCCTCTCGAATTCCTGCCGTTCCTTGGTGCCATCGGAGGCAAGGGCTATGGATGCCAGCGCGGTCCCGGCTTGGGCCGGGCTTCGCGGTTCCACCAGCCCGCCGTAGTCCGTTGGCAACATGTCAGGGATGGCGCGCCAGTGTGTGGTCACCACCGGCAATCCGTGGGCCATCGCTTCCATCACGTTGAGTGGCTGTCCCTCGGCGGCGTAGTAGGTCGGGAACAGGAAGAGATCGGCATCGCGGAGTGCGGCCGCCTTGTCCGAGCCCTTCTGAAATCCCAACTTCGTTACGGCCTCCCGAAGTCGTGGATCCCGGCATTGTTCGTCGAATTCCCGTTCCAATTCGGGCGTTGGAAAGGTGCCGGCCACGGCGAGTCGGAATCGTAATCGATGTTCTCCCGCGGTGCCGGCGGCGTTGGCCAGGGCCACGGCTTCGAGCGCGTCGAACACGCCTTTGTCGCGGGAACACAAGGCGAGAAAGAGGACGCGAACCTCGCCACCGTTCTCGATGCGTTCACGAAACCGTTGCGCGCGCGTGGGCGACAACGAGGACCCGAAATCCGGACAGGGATCGGCGATGCCATTGCCAACCACGGCGATTCTTCGGGGATGGAGTCGGGCGGCATCGGCGCGGTTGAATTCGGAAAGGATCAGCGCCAGCGACACGTTCCCGAGCAGGCGACGGGAAATCCACCGTTCCCACGGGCGGCCTTCCGTTTCCAGCCATTCGCCCAATCCGACCGCGTGCCAGTGGAAGATCACCCGTTTGAACCACGGTCGAAGCAGGGCCATCACCACCCAATCGCGATACAGCGAATTGCGCTTGGGCGGCGTCGGAACGTAGTAGAGATCGTGGATCCCATGGCGGAACCGCAGCCGGAGGGCCTGAAAACAATACGTCAGAAGGAGCGACAGCTTCCCGCCCCGGGCCGATCCCACATCCTCCAGCGAGTCCGACAGTCGGGCGTCGACGTGGAACACCTCGACGCCGAGGCTCGGATCCGCCCGGAAACCCTCCACGAGGTACTGCACCATCTGGCTTTGCCCGTGGAGCGGGGGAGGCTGGTGGGCGAAGACGAGCAGCTTCATCAAGCGGCCGCCATTGGGCCTGTTCGCACGCAAAATGAAAATGCGAATCGGGCGGGTCGGATTGCTGATTTGAGAAGAGGACACTGATTTCACGGATTCTCACGGATTTCGGAAGTTCCGATCCATTCAGGTCGATCGGTTGCGATCCCCGGATCGTCACCGGCCTACATCGTCACCGCCTTTTTCCTGCATTTCGTCGGTGTCTCTGGTAGTTTGACCGAATCGTGGCCGCCCCCGCCCCCGAAGTCCGTCTGCTCCAGGAATTGATCGCGCTGCCGAGCGTGAATCCTGCCTTTCTGCCGCCGGGCGATCCCCGCGCGGGCGAGCTCGGCGTGGCCACTTTTCTGGTCGAAACCGCCCGCCGTGCCGGACTCGATGTTTCCCTGCAACCGGTCTCGGAGGGCCGTCCCAATGTCATCGCACGACTGGCCCCGACCGGCACGGCGCGGCATCGGGTCCTTCTCGCGCCGCATCTCGACACCGTCGGATTTCCCGCACTCGACGCCCTTCTGGTGCCGCAGTTGAAGAACGGGCGAATCACCGGCCGCGGCGCCTGCGACACCAAGGGCTGTGTGGCAGCCATGTTCACCGCCGTGCTGGCCGTGGCGCGGTCGGGTCGACGGCCGGTCCACACCGAAATCATCTTCGTCGGGCTGGTGGACGAGGAAAACGGGCAGGGCGGTTCGCGTCATTACGCCGTGCATGGCGACAAAGCCGATCTCGCCGTGGTGGGTGAGCCGACCCGACTGGAAGTGATCACCGCCCACAAAGGCGACCTGTGGCTGCAATTGAAAACCCAGGGACGCAGCGCGCATGGGGCGACACCTCATCTCGGCCGGAATGCGGTTCTGGAAATGGCTCGGGTGGTGGAAGTGTTGGAGACCCGTTATGCCCTCTCGTTGCGCCGGCGAAAGCATCCGCTGCTCGGTTCGGCCACGATCAACGTCGGATCCATCCGGGGTGGCACCCAGCCCAACATTGTTCCCAATGAGTGCGTTATCTCGATTGATCGCCGCACTCTGCCGGGCGAGAACGAGGCCGGGGTCAAGCGGGACATCCGGGCGCTGTTGAAGGCCGAAGGGTTGTCGGCTGCCTTCGACAATCTCCGACTGGCTCCCTGCGATCCGCTGGAGACGCCGGCCGATCTGCCGGGCGTTCAGGCTTTGTGTCGTGCGGCCGGTCGACGTCGCACGCTGGGGGTCCATTATTTTTGCGATGCGGCACCGCTCTCGGCCGGTGGCATTCCCAGTGTGGTTTTTGGCCCGGGCGACATCGCCCAGGCCCACACGTCGACCGAATGGATCGCCGTGGAAAGCCTGCGCCGGGGCACGGCCATCCTGGAACGGTTCCTGCGCGGTCTCGATTGAACCCCATCCGCGGTCCCGTGCGCGTTGCCTTCCTGACCCACGAACCCTTCCATCCGCCCAGCGGGGGTGGATCAGCGGAGGCGATCTATTTGGTTCGGGAATTCGTGGCGCGCGGCCATTCGGTCCATTTGTTTTGCCCTGATTTTCCAGACCGGGAGGCGGTAGCGGAGCGGTTTGGCGTCACGCTTCATCCCTTCACGCGATGGAAGATGGGACGCTACACGCGGCTGCGAAACCTCAAGTATCTCCTCTATCCATCGGCCCTGGCCGCTCAGGTGTTGAAGGTCGACCGCGACCTTGCCGCCGCCGGATCCACGACCACGGGCGCCTTCGATCTTCTCTTCGCGCAACACACCATTTCAGCGGTGGCCGCTGGCCGGCTGCGGTCGCGGTTGGGAATTCCCGCCGTCTTCAACTTCCTCGATTACCTCACCGGCTTCATGGAGACGTGGCCGGCGTGGGTGATGCCGGGTCCGGTGGTTCGCGCCCTGACTCGATTTGAACTGGGCATGCCGAAACGGTTTTCCGCCGATGGAATTCTCACGGTCTCAACCCCGTTGGCAGAACGGTTCGCCGCCACGGGTTTCCCGGCCGAACGAATCCGGGCGATCCAGTACGGCTATGACGCGACACTGTTCAAGCCGGCACCTGCGACCTCCGCAGAGACCCGTTCCGACGCGGCCCGCAACCCCGTGATCGTGATGCACGGATCCTTCGATCAACATCATCTCGGGCCGATCGCAGCGGTCGCGATCCAGCGGGTGGTAAAGACCATTCCGAACGCGGTTTTTCGATTCGTCGGTCGGGAGACACCGGCCCTGCGCCACTTCATCTCAGCGTTGCGAACCAAAATTCCCGGCATCCGGATCGAGCTCACGGGTTTTGTGCCGTACGAATCGGTTCCCGCTCATCTGATCAACGCCGATGTTGGGATGGTCCCGTACGAAGAGTCCAATGGCACCCACTGCGCGTTTGTGGCCAAGGCGGTGGAATACCTGGGCTGCGGAATTCCGGTGGCGAGCACGCCGCTGGAGAATCTCCGGCGCTATTTTGCTGATGAACCGGCGATTCGGTTTTCCGGGTTCGATGGCGAGTCCTTCGCGCGAACGATTCTTGAAATCCTCCAACAGCCGAAGACCGAACGGACGCGAGCTGGACTCGCTGCCAGTGTTCGCGTCGCCCGGGAACTCGATTGGAGCCAGGTGACCGGTTCGGCCGTCGATTTTGTGGAACGGGTGGCGCGGGAAAAACGAAACAAACTTGGTTCCGCTCATTGAACCTGACATCCAAGACGGCCTCGATGAGCGATTCGAAACGCAGCTTTTTCCGCCAGGGCGCGTGGATGGTCGCGGCGACCCTCGCCGGCGGCGTCGGCATGACCGCAGTCCACATCGTGGTCCAGCGGTACGCCCACGAAGCCTACTCGCAGTTCAAGGCGTTGCTCGGCATTTTCTATCTGGTGGGGGCGGCCTCGGGCGGATTGTGGAATCTGTTCGCACAACAAACCGCGTCCGCAGTAACTCCGGCCCAGCACGCGGCCGTCGCCAGTTCGGCGCGGCGTGTCTCAGCGGCAATCGGAATCTTCGGTTTGGTGTTGGGAGTGTTGCTGCAATTCACAGCTCCGACCCTTACCGCGATGGTGAAGCTGCCTGGGCCGGCCGCATTGTGGGCGACGCTCGGTCTCGCCCTGGCCACGCTGCAACTTTCGATCCTGCGTGGCATTCTGCAGGGGCAGCACAACTTCGCGGGTTTGGGTTGGGTTACGATCCTCGATGGCGTTGGGCGCTGCGCCGGCGTGGCGGTGATTCTGATCTTCTTTCACGGCCAGGCCGCGGGAGCCATCGCCGGGGCGTTGATCGGAAACATGGTCGCGCTCGCGGTCGGTGGATGGGCCGGTCGCGCGGCGTTCCAAGGTCAATCGGGACCCGTTCCCTGGAATTCGTGGGTGGCGCGATTGGTGCCGCTGACGCTGGCTGCCGGAGCGCTCCAGGTGCTCACCCAATTCGACAATGTCTTCCTTCAAATCCTGATTCCCGAGAATCGGATCGCCGAATTTAAGTTGTGGGACCGCTATTCACCGGCGGCCCAGATCGGGTTTGCACTCACCCAATTCACCGTGCCGCTGGCCCTGGTGATGTTCCCGCGGATCGCGCGCAGCGCGGCCCGGTCGGAGAAATCCGATGCGGTCCAGATCACCTTCATCAGCACGCTGGTTATGGGGTCCCTCGCCGCCATCGGTTGCACGCTGATTCCTTGGCTGCCAGTGCAGATCCTGTTTTCCAAGGCGGATCTGGCCGTTGCGACGCCGCTGGTGCCGTGGTTCGCGTGGGCGATGTTGTTCTTCACCCTGGCCAACGTGCTCCTTAGCAATCTGCTCGCGCAGGCCCGGTTCACCTTCGTCCCGTGGATGATCGGCCTCGCCGTCGCCTATGTCGGGACGCTGTGGTTCCTGCGCGACCATCTGCTCGCCCTACCGCCGACCGACGCCTGCCGGTTGGTGGTTCAGATCATCGGCTCGTGTAACTTGATGCTGCTCGGGCTGGCGGCGTGGATCACCTGGGGTGGGTCTCAGACAGGCTCTAAAACACTCGCGCCCACAGCACCTTGAGGTAGCGGCTTTCGGGGCAATTCGACATCACCGGATGATCCGCACCCGCGCCGGTCCGGTCGAGAAACTGGAGTTTCCGGCCCACCCGATGAGCGCTGCGGATCACCAATCGCTCGAAGTCTTCGGCGGTCAATTGGCCGGAACAGGAACAGGTCACCAGCAGTCCGGCGGGTTCGGTGATGACGATGCCGAGGCTGTTGAGATCCTCGTATTTTGCGACGCCGGCGGCGTGGTCTTCCTCTTCGCGACCTTCGATCATCTTGGGCGGGTCCAGCACCACGACGCCGAATTGTTTCCCGTCCTTCCGCATCTGGCGGGCATAGGCGTAGGCATCGCAATGCACCCATTCGACGCGGGCCTGGTTGAGATTCGCATTGCGCTTGGCGGCGGCGATGGCGGCCTCGTCGAGGTCCACGCCGGTCACTTCCGTCGCGCCACCGAGTTGCTTGGCGGTGATGGAGAAACCGCCGGAATAGCAGCAGAGATCGAGCACGGTTTTTCCGCGAACCCAACTGCCCAAGCGACGCCGGTTCTCCCGTTGATCGCAGAAGAAACCGGTCTTGTGGCCGGTATCGAAATTCACCTCGTAGCGAATCCCGTGCTCACGAATCTTGGTGCTGGTCACCCGGTCGGACCGGTGTTCGTCGACGCGAATTCCTTCGTTCCGGGCCACACCCGGATCCACGTCGATCATGGTCTTGGTGGTACCCAACCGCGCATGAATTCGAGCCAGCAGGGTGGGCAGGCGCTTCCAGATGCCGAGCGAATGGACCTGGACGCTGAGGACCTCGTTGAAACGATCGACAATGAGGCCACTGAGGCCGTCGGCATCGGAATGGATCACCCGGAAGGCGTCCGCCGTCACCGGCAACTCCAGCAGGTTCAAGCGGAGATCCAATGCGCGGTCGATCCACCGTTCGAAAAGCGTTTCGTCGACCGGATCCTCGCCGTGGTGCAATACACGCAGCGGGACGCGGGAATTCGGATTGTACAAGCCGGCGCCGAACGGGCGGCCGTTCTTGTCGTAGACATGGACCAGATCGCCCGGCCGGGCTTCCGGCGACACGTCACCCATCATGGCGGGATAGATCGACGGCTGATAACTGAAGGTCCGCATTTGGACCCAGGGTTGGTTCCAGGTTTCGCTGCCGACCGGGGCCTCCTTCGGCTTGGTGGGAGGCCGAAGGGGCTGGGCATGGTATCGGACGGGCGGGCGGGGAGGGCCACCGCCACGATACGGCCGTGCCGGAAACCGGCCTGAGTCAGAACTGTTCACCCACACTGCGTAAGCGGTCCTGCCGCTCCGACGCAATGGCATTCGGTGTCCGGCGATGAATCGAAACCATCGGATCGTTCGACGGGATCCGATCCTCCCCGGCACGGCCGCGACCTGGATGGCTGGCTGACCCGCCTTCTTTGCTGGCCGCATTGGCCGTCGTTGGACATTCTATTCCCATGCGTTCCTGCGTGTGGGCTCTCGTTGGGGTGGTTGTCGGATTCGGGTGCTGGGGTGCCGAATGGCCGGAGTTCCGCGGACCCACCCGTGACGCTCATTCACCGGCCAAGAACGTTCCCATTGAATGGTCGGCAACGAGCAATGTCGTGTGGAAGGTCGGCATTCCGGGATCCGGCTGGTCATCGCCTTCCCTGGCCCAGGGAAAGATTTATCTGACCACGGCGGTTCCGATTGGGGACTCGAAGGATCTTTCGCTTCGGGCACTGCGGGTCGACGCGAAAACCGGAGCCATCGATTGGAACGTGGAAGTGTTCAAGGAAGAGGCAGGCAGCTCCCCGCGGATCCATTCCAAGAACGGTCATGCCAGCCCGACGCCGGTGGTCGCGGATGGGGTCGTCTATGTGCACTTCGGCCATATGGGAACGGCGGCCCTGGATTTGAAGGGCTCGATCCTGTGGCGGCAGGAGACGTTGAAGTACACGCCGATCCATGGGAATGGCGGGTCGCCGTTGCTAGTGAACGATCTGCTCTTCTTCAGTTGTGATGGCGCGGCGGATCCGTTCGTGGTCGCGCTGAATCGCAAGTCCGGCGAGGTCGTTTGGAAGACCGCCCGCGTGACGCCAGCCAGTCGGAAGTTTTCCTTCAGCACGGCGCAGTTAATCACTGTTGACGGCCATCAACAGATCATCAGTCCGGGAAGCGGTGCGGTGTGCGCCTACGATCCGGCGGATGGTCGTGAGTTGTGGCGCGTCCGTTATGGCGAGGGCTACTCGGTGATTCCGCAACCGGTGTACGCGCACGGGCTGCTCTTCTTCGGAACCGGGTATGATCGTCCGCTGGTCTATGCGGTGAAACCCGGCGGCTCGGGCGATCTCACCACGAACAACGTCGCCTGGTCGCTGACGAAGGGCGCTCCGAATACGCCGTCGTTGCTGGTGATTGGTGACGAGTTGTATTTCGTGTCCGACGCCGGGATTGCGAGTTGCGTGGATGCTCGGACCGGGACGGTGCATTGGAGCGAGCGATTGGGAGGCGATTTCTCGGCCTCGCCGATTTTCGCCGATGGACGCATCTATTTTCAGAACGAGGTGGGAATGGGTTTCGTGGTGAAGCCGGGCCGCAAATTCGAGGTCCTGGCCCGGAACGATCTCGGTGAACGTTCTCTGGCGAGTTACGCGGTGACCGACGGCGCGTTGTTCATCCGGACCGCTGAGCATCTGTTTCGCATCGGCCAGCCTTGATTTAGTGGACGGCGAATCGACATCCGGAGCACGGCTCAATTCGTGCCGGTAGTGCACAGTTGTCACGCGATTGGGGCAACGGGTAGGGAATAGGTGTAGCCTGTGATTTCACCGCCGTCGCGGTGGAGCAGGCGTTCACAAAGGAGCCTGAATTCCCATGAAACCCCATCGAACCTTCCATCGTATTGTCCCCATCCTGCTTGCTGTTTCGAGTCCACTCATTTTCAACCCAGCGATTGCCCAAGGGTTTGGTCAGGGCGATCTCGTGGTGCTTCAAGTCGGCGACGGCAGTGCGGCACTGACCTCCGCCGCGACCGCAGTTTCATTGGTCGAATATGACGTGACCGGCCACTTGCGGCAATCCCTGGCGCTGCCCAGCACGGCCGGATCCCTTGCCCGACTGACCCAGGCGGGTTCATCCACCAGCGAGGGTTACCTTTCACTTTCGGCGGACGGCGCATCCCTGGCCGTGGTGGGCTACGACGCATCGCCGGGCACCGCCGGTATCGCGTCGACCACTGCGTCCGCCGCCAACCGGGTGTTGGACAAAATTACTTCCACCGGTGTGATCAGCCGGATGGTTTCGTCGGCCTCGTTGTTCAGCGGTCAAAACATTCGTTCGGGCGTGATCAGTGGATCCGATGCCTGGGCAGTTGGCTCTTCAGGTGGCGTCGTGGCCCTCACGAGTGCCACTCCCGGCAGCATCTACAACTCCCTGACAACTCTGCGGGTCGCCAACATTGCCAATGGCGATCTGACCTTCAGCTCCCAATCCGGAACCACTACGCGCGGCATCTACCAGTTCAACGGATTGCCGACGGCATCCAGTACGCCCGTTCAGATCATTGTGGAGGATTCGTCGGCCAAGCCGGTCGATTTCTCATTCAGCGCCGACGCCACCATTGCCTATGTCTCCGATGAACGGACGACGGGCGGTGGCGTTCAAAAATGGACCAAGTCAGGCGGCGTCTGGAGCCTTAGCTACACCCTCAACGCGGGATCGGGCCGCGGCGCGCGCGGTTTGGCAGTGGATTTTTCCGGACTCAATCCAACGGTCTTCGCCACCACGACTCAAAACGAATTAATTCGGCTGGTGGATACCGGTGGAGGTGCCGTTCCGACCGTGCTGGCGACGGCTGCGGCCAATCTCGAATGGAGGGGCCTGGAGTTCGCGCCGATTCCGGAGCCCGGCGAAACCGCGGCTGCCACCGGAGCCGGTCTTGCGATTCTCGCGGCAGTGCGCCACTGGCAGAAGGTGCGTCGAAGCCGGGCTGAGTCGAAAACTCCATCGTTGATTCCTTTCCAGTAGCTACAGCGATCCGGTCCCCGTTGATTGCCAATCGATGCCGGCGGCCTACGATGGATGGGTGACGATCGAATTGATCAACACCGGTTCGGAATTGCTGCTCGGGCGGATTCTCAACACCCATCAACAGTGGCTGTGTCGGCGGCTTTCCGACCTGGGATTCACGGTGGATCGCCAGGTCGCGGTGCCCGACACCGGGCCCGCCATCGAGGCGGCGGTTCGCGAGGGACTTTCGCGCGCCGACCTGGTGATCACCACCGGCGGACTCGGACCGACCTGTGACGACCTTACGCGGGAGCGGATCGCGGCCCTGTTGAACCGGCCGCTTCATCCCGATTCGACCGTGGCCGACAACATCGCGCGCTATTTCGCTGGTCGTGGCTTGGCGGTTCCTGCCCGGACCCAGGTGGAGACCCTGGTGCCGGAGGGTGCCACCGTGCTCGACAACCGCCACGGCACCGCTCCGGGACTCGCGATCGAAGTGACGCCGAACCCATTTCGCGCTGGTGGCACTTGTTCGCGGCTCGTCATGCTCCCCGGCCCGCCCCGCGAGTTGCGCCCGATGTTCGATCGCCAACTCGTGCCGTTGCTCACTCAATGGTTTCCTGATGCCAACGGATTCCAGTGTCGCACGCTGAAGACCACCGGCATTGGCGAATCCGCGATGGAAGAACGCATTTCCGGGCCGTTGAAAGGATTGACGGACGCGGGAATGGATCTCGGATTTTGTGCGCGGGTCGGCGAGGTCGACGTTCGGTTTGCCGCCCGTGGCGAACACGCGGCGCAGCAGATCGCTAAAGCCGAGGCCATCACTCGCGACCGGGTGGGCGCTTCTGTTTTCGGCGTGGAGGATGAGACGCTGGAATCGGTGATCGTGGGCGAGTTCGAACGCCGGGGTCTCTCGCTGGCCCTGGCTGAATCGTGCACCGGCGGACATATCGCCAATCGAATCACTAACATTCCCGGGGCTTCAAAGGTGTTGCTGGCCGGATATGTCACCTATTCCAACGCGGCCAAGATCCATGACCTCGGTGTTCTTCCGGCCACTCTGGAAGTCCACGGAGCGGTCAGCGAAGAAACCGTGCGGGAAATGGTCGTCGGCGCACAACGGGCGACGGGGGCCGACTATGCGATTGCCGTCACGGGCATCGCGGGACCTTCGGGTGGAAGCGCTGAAAAACCGGTCGGCCTGGTGTTCATCGCGGTCGCCGGTCCGGCCGGGGTGATGGTCCGTCGCCAGGTGAACCGCTTCGATCGTGAAACGTTCAAGTACCTGACGGCGCAACAGGCGTTGATGTTGCTGTGGACAATGGTCCGGGGGGTCCCGGGTTCGCCTTCCTGATGATGACCAGTTGCAGCGTCGGCCTGTCGCTGCGTAGGGTCGCGCGGTGGAAGTGACGCCCCCTGCGAACCGACTCTCATCGCTTCGACGTATCACCTCCTCGGGCCCGTGGGTTCCCGAGGTGGATGGCATCCGGTTCGTGGCGATCACGCTGGTCCTGCTCCAGCATATCCATGAGCGGGTCCTGCGGAGGGCAGGCGATGTCTATCCGGAGGTGCATTCGAGCTGGCTGGATCACCTCCTGATGCAGGGCGATGCCGGGGTTTGGATCTTTTTTTCGTTGAGCGGTTACATCCTGGGCAAATCTCTCATTTCACGGATGGATTCCGGGGCACCGGTGTCGGTGGTCACTTTTTATTCGCGCCGCCTGACCCGCTTGGAGCCCCCGTACCTACTGGTCCTGTTTGGAATCTTTCTGTTTCTGACGATCTCCGGATTCCACAGCAGTTTCTCGCGTTCCCTCAATGAGGGCGCTTCGACTCTGACCGACGCCCTGATCGCCAGCGCACTCTACAGCTATGGAATCATCTATGGCACGCTGCCCAAGTTGAACCCGCCTGCCTGGTCGCTCGAAGTGGAGGTCCAATTCTATCTGCTGGCGCCATTCCTGGCGTGGATCTTGACCCGGTTCCGATCGGCCCGCCGGGTGATCGGCCTGGGGGCTTGCGTGACACTGTGGTGGTTCACGGTGACGGCCGCAGCCAACGACAATTCCCACACCATCAACAGTCTCCTGGGATTCATGCCGTTCTTCCTGGTCGGATTTGTGGTAGTGGACCTGACGCGGTTGTTGAACCGGGTCCCGTCGAATCAAAAGTCCCTGGGATCACTGATGGACGGGCTCGCGCTGGGCTCGCTCGCACTACTGGTCTTCCAGAAGCAGTTGGGCCTCGTGGGTGCCTTTGGGTTGATGAACGTGGTGACGTCCGGCTGCTTTGTATTGGGCGTTCTCAATGGAAACCGGATCCGGAAGGGACTGGCGACGCCGTGGGTGGCGGTGATCGGTGGGATGTGTTACTCGATCTACCTGATTCATCTGCCGTTCCTCGAGATGGCTGCCAACCAAACGGCCAAGTACGGGCGATCGCTTCCCTACCTCGCCTTTTTTGCCCTCCAGTTCGTGATACTAAGCGGACTGGTGGTGGGTGCCGCGCTCATTTTCTTCCGGTTCGTCGAACGGCCCTGCATGGATCCGACCTGGCCGGGGAGGCTCTGGCGTTGGGTGCGGGCGCGGGTTGGAACTCCAAACGCAGGCCCCTAGCCGAAGCCACGGAGCGACAGTGATTTCACGGATTCCTGATTGGCGAATAGGAGCCGGTTCATTCTGTTCAAATCCTTGAATCGGTCGGGCGAAGGGTGATGGACCGGCCGGGCAAAATGGAATGACGAGTGGGGATCATGCCGGGTTGCGGAGACCCGAGGGTATCCGTTAGCGTTGCCGTGTGGATTCAGACCGCGCTCCCTCCTCGTCGCTGATCGTGGCGACGGCGGGATTGTTGCGTGATCTGACCGAGACACTTCCCCGACTGACCGCCTTCACGCTGATCACACTCGGTACTGTCCTCACCAAGACCGGCCATTCCCGCGCGGTGATTCGCCCCCTGATCCGCCAGCAGGTGTTCCGGGCCGGTGCCCGGCTGGTGCCGATGGTTTGTTTTCTCGGTCTTATTCTGGGAGTGGTGATCGTGGGTCAGGCGGTCGCGGTTCTCCAACAGGTGGGAGCCGGAAACCTGACGGGGGTATTGCTGGTGACCGTGGTGGTCCGCGAACTGTCACCGCTGGTCGCGGCGTTGGTGGTGCTGGCGCGGGTGGGTACGGCCACGGTGGTCGATCTGGGAACCGCACGCGCTATGGGTGAGGTGGAAGCCTTGGAAGCGCTGGGCATCGATCCGATCCACTATTGTGTCGTACCTCGGGTCGTCGGTTTCACGATCGCGGTCATGGGACTGACGGTTTATCTGATGCTGGTCACCCTGTTCAGTGGCTACGGATTCGCATTCGCCCGGGGTCTGCCGCTGACCTTTCCGAACTACCTGAGTGGAATCGCCGCCGCGCTGAGTTGGATCGATTTCCCGTTGATGATGGTGAAGACCGCGATCTTCGGAAGCCTGACCGGCATGGTCATCTGCTATCAGGGCCTCGCTCATCCGATCCGGCTGGAAGAGGTGGGAATGGCCACCACCCGGACTGTGGCGATCTGCGGGATCGGCTGCCTCCTGGTGGATGCGGCGTTTGTTCCGATCTACCTGCTGTTGTGACCCCGTGAATACCTCCGACGTGATCGAAATGGTGGGTGTGGAGGTTGCCGACTCGCGCCGGCCGGGTCGCGGTCCTCTCGCTGGAGTGGACTGGTCGGTGGCCCGCGGCGAATGCTGGGTGGTCAGCGGGCTGCAAGGGTCGGGGATCTCAGGCCTGTTGGAAACTGCGGCCGGACTCCGGCCGGTGGCGGCGGGCGAATTGAAGCTCTTTGGCGAATCCCTGGCTCCGCTTCGGGGCGATGAACTGACCGGCATCCGGAAGCGGATCGGCGTATTGTTTTCGGGCACCGGCCGTTTGTTTTCATCCCTGACGGTGATGGAAAACGTGACCCTGCCCCTGCGATATCACGAGGATTTGTCGTTGTCCGCGGCCGCGGAAATCGTGGCTCCGCTGCTGGAGGCACTCGGCATCGAATCGGTGTCCGCGTCGTTTCCGGCTCACCTCGGGAGGAGTTGGACGTTGCGGGTGGCGCTGGCGCGGTCGCTGGCCTTGCGGCCCGAACTGCTTTTGCTCGACGACCCGTTCTCCGGTCTCGATTCAGGACAATTCCGCTGGTGGCGAACCCTGATTGAATCGGTGGCGTCCGGGCATCCGTGGTTGCTGGGCAGGCCGGCGACGGTCGTGATTGGCACCGACACGCTCCGTCCGCTGTTGGGCTTGGGGCACCGGTTCGCCTTGATTGATCGCGGTGCCTGGCGGGTCCTGGGCGACCGTCAAAACGTTCTCGCCTGTGAAGAATCCGGCCTCCGCGAAGTGCTCGGTGATCCCTCCTGAAATCCCATGGCTCTCCAAGATCTCACCCCCCAGCTCCGCACCCGCCTTCACAAGGTGGAATGGCTCGTGATGCTGTTCCTTGTTGGCGCGGTCGCGGTGGCAGTCGCGCTGTTCGCCTGGTTCATCCGCACCACCGGCGAGGCGCGGGGCTGGTGGGTCACGGAGGTGCCCTACTACACCTTCGTGCCGCAGGCGACGGGCATCCATACCGGAACACCGGTTCAACTCATGGGATTCAAGGTCGGGCAAGTCACCCGGGTCGATCCCATCAATCTGGAGCAGCGGCGGAGCTGGGACTATTACGCGTCCAATAATTTCAACGTCTTTGTCGGTTTCACCGTGCGCGGTGAGTATCCCGGATACATCAACACCGATTCCCGGGTCACCATCGGCGGATTTCCGGTCGACATTGCCGGCGGCATTGTCCTGGAAATCTCGGTTGGGACTCCGGAAGGCATCGTCACCACCACCAACCTGCCGGGCGGCCGGACTGGAGTGTTGTGGGATCAATTCGCCTACAAGTTGCCATCGTTGGAGCGCACCAACCGCTTCCTGAAATACAGCCCGTTGTCCAAGGGCAACCAGGGATACTACCTCAGTCTGGATCAATCCGAGACCCTCACGGCGCAGGCGCAGCGGATTATGGCCAAGGTGGACCGGGTGAGTGGTGTCATAGACGTCGCGTTGCCGGGGATGACCAATGAACTTCAGACCGTCCTCAGAAACCTGCGCCTGATCACCACCGAACTGCAGCCCGTCCTGGAACGACCCGGCGGCATGGGAGCACTGTTGATTCCCACCAATCTGAATCAGCGGCTCGACACCGTACTGGCGGATGTCCACCAGCAATCCGAGCGTCTGGGTCCGGTGTTTGATCGCGTCAACAAGACCCTCGATACCGCGCAGGAAACGTCACAACGCGCCGGCCCGCTGCTGGACGACATCCGTCGGGCCGTTGCGAGTGTTCAGGAGATGGTGACCGTCCTCCAGACGAAGGTCACCGACACCAATCTCCTCGCCAACGTCAGCCGACTGGCCGACAAGGCGGCTCAACTCTCCGACACCACCGACACACTGTTGCGCCGCCACTGGCTGTTCCGATCCGCGTTCAAGACCAATGCCCCGACGGGCGGTCCGACGGGGACCAGCGGTTCGCGACCCGACTCGCGAAGCAGGCAATGATTCCCGTCGACCGCTTCCCAATCCACCCGATCGAAAGGGGATTGACCTCCGATTCAGACGGAATGAACCGAATGGACGGAATCCGATCCGTTCATCAGAACCTTGAGCGAGTTCCATCGATGAAGGTCATTTCATCGCCGGTCTGGAATTGAGAAAGGCCGTACGGACGGCTCGAATTGTCACCGATTCCAGAAGACCCGGTCCGACTCATTCTGTTCATTCCGTCTCCATCAGTGAATCCGGCTTAATAGGCGTTCTCCCGCTTGAAGAACGTCTGAACCATGATTTGGAAGTCGAGCCAGAGGGACCAATTCTCCAGGTAGTGCAGATCGTAGCGGACGCGTTCGACAAGATCGGTGTCGCCACGGAGGCCGTTGACCTGGGCCCAGCCGGTCATGCCGGGTTTGCTGGCCAGCCGGGCGTTGTAGTGGGGGATCCGGAAGCTGAGTTGTTCCGAATGATAGGTGCGTTCCGGTCGGGGACCAACGAGGCTCATGTCGCCCAGAAGGACGTTCCAGAACTGCGGGACCTCGTCGAGATTCCAGCGCCGGATGAACGCCCCGATCCGGAGCAGGCGGGGATCCTCGCGTCCGGTCGATTGCTGGATGTGATCGGTGCGATCTGCCCCCAGTCGCATGCTGCGCAATTTCAACATACGGAACACCCGGCCCGCGCGTCCCACCCGTTCCTGGAAGAACAGGATGGGTCCGGGGGATTCCGCGAAAATGGCGATTCCCAGTACCACCATGATCGGCGTAGCCAGCAGCAGGCCCACCAAGGCGCCGAGGATGTCGACGGTACGTTTGAGGAACCGGTTGAGGATCCGATCCAGAGGCAGCTCGGTGACCCCCATGATGGGAACCCCGGCGATCGAATCGAGTTTCAGCCCGGAGACCAGGATTTGGAAGTAGGACGGGATGATCTTGAATTGGACGAGGTCCCGCTCGCACTGGTTGGAAAGGCTGACGATGTCCTGCATTGAGGTTTCAACGTCGGCGAGGACCACCATGTCGATCGCCTCGGTCTGGATGACCGCGGAAAGGTTTTCGTAGGCTGCAAATTGACGGATCGCGACGTTGGGAAGGTTTTGAAACCGTCCGCCGGGTGCCGGAACGCAGCCGATCAAACGATACGGCTGATGCGGATCTCCCTGGAGAAGTTCGGCAACCCGCGTGGCCTCGGAATTCCAGCCGACGAACAGCACGTTGAATCGCAGAGCTTCCGCGATCTGACCGAGACGGAGGACGCGATACAGCAAGGCTCGCCAGATGAGCATGCAGGTGACCACCGAGAAAAACGAACCCGCGACGTAGATGCGCGATATCGGCGGCGAGAAGCGCAGCACCAGACTGAGGCTGAGGTAGGCGAACAGCCAGAACACGGCCCCCTTCACCACCTGGTTGGCCACCCGTCGGATCCGGAGGAGATTCTGGACCTGATAAAGATCCAGATACAGATAGGTCAGGAACAGGAAGATCGCACCGACCACGATCAGGCCGATGTATTCGTGGAACTGGGGGAGCTGGAATTCATCGGAGGTCCACCAGCCGGCCCGGGCGGGAACCCAGCCGGACTTGAATCGAAACCAATAGCCCAGAACGAGGCCGAGAAGGATCATTGCCAGGTCACCCATCACCGCCAGCATGTTCAACCCCTCGGCCACGACATCCCGTGGACTCGACCGGACCATGAGGGAGTGTTCCCAGCCAGCCGGTGAACCGGGTGCGGGTGTTGGTGACGTGTCCGATGAATCCATCTCGAATCTCGCTGAAGGCCTGGGTTCGAAGGAGGGTTTCCGCACCGGTGATCCCCTGCGGGCATCATGCTCGGTTCACCCGATGTTCAGCCTGCCGATCCCTTGCGGCCGAACGTGGTCAATGCCGCCAAAACAAACAAGAATTCCAACTGGAGTGACATGATCTGGAACGGGAAATCCCAGGTCGCGTGCAGCAGCATGCCTCCCAGTCCGAGCCCGAGCAACGCGGCGAACTCCCTTGGGACGCCGGGTCTACGGTTCATCCACGGAATGAGCACGGCCAGGACGAGCATCAAGACGAGAACCGTGGTCCCGACGACGCCCAGGGTGATCACCGACTCGAGCCAGTCGTTGTGGGCGTAGCCGACCCACTCGTCGGTGGGCGCGTTGCGATAAAACGGGTGCACCGAGGCGAAGGTGTCGGCACCCGAACCCAGCCAGCGGAAATCCGCCTCCATCTTCAGGGCGGCGTCATACACCGACAGACGGCTGTTGTAGGGATTCGTCTGCGAGGATTGGATCCGGCCGACGAGTTCACTGCCGCCGATCCACGCCCCAACAGCCAATACCAGTGCGACGATTCCCAGGGCCGAGAACCGACCCTTCAGCGAGCGAATAGAGCGGGACGAGGACAGGACCACACCGGTGCCGGCAGCGAGAATGACCGAGACAAGGGCTCCGCCACGGCTGGTCGAGGCGATCGGGGCTGCGCCCAAAATAATCGCCCAGGGCAGCAACAGGACATCGGGTCCCTGACCGGCCCGCGAGGCGATTCCCCGGGTCCGGCGTTCGATTTCCCGTGAGGTCCACCAAAACCCAACCGCCACCGGCCAGATCAGATTGAAATACTGTGCCGCATTGCCGCGGTAGTTGTAGGGACCGAAATGAAAGTTCGGCGGATAGCCCCATTGCGAATTCGGATCCCGCACCCGGGGCGTCACCAGCCACAACAGCTTCTCCGTGCCGTCCATCCGCTGAATGATGCTCACCACCGCGAGCAGAAAGCTGCTGCCCATCAGCATCCAGAGCCAGAGGTTCAGTCGATCGCCGGGAAAAAACATCAGCTCCGGATCCGTTTCTCGCCGTTCGGAACGCGTTTTGCCCAGGAACCAGTCCCGCGCCGCCCAGAACGCAAGCGCCAGACTCGTCCATCGAAAGAATGCCTCCAGCGAAACCGGCCGGTCGTAGCTGGCGGGAAGCCACGAAATCGGGGTGCGGTCCAGATAGTTGAGATTGACCCCCTGGGTGGGTCCCGAGGAGATATACTCACCCACCGCCCGCGCGTTAAGGACGCCGATCAACACGTACACCAGGAAAACGACAGTCAACGCAGCCAGGCATCGAACCAGCGTCTCTCCCCGGGGAGTCGGTTCGCCCCACCGCGCGGGTTTGTAACCGGTGGAGCGTCGAACCCACCATTTTCCGGCCAGAAGAAGTCCGGCGACGTAGCCGGCGAGGGCCAGGACCGTCCGGTTAAACAGCGACGTCGAGCCAAACGCCCACGGAGCCCAGACGGTCATGAAGATCAAGACCACCGCGCTGGCGTTCTCCAACTGCTTGTAGGCTTCTGGGGTCCGATTCTGGCTCCGTTCCATGCGACCGGCCAAGGATGGCGCAACTCCCGGTCGAAACCCAAGCTACAAAACCCGGCGGCGGTTCAACCCTCCTTTGTTGAACCCGCCCCGGCGACTGGACAAGCGGGCCGGCCGGGGCATGCTGTTCGGGTGATCGACGCCAAATACTCCCAGCTCCGCGAGATGCTGCGCGGATTCGGATCCTGCGTGATCGCCTATTCCGGCGGGGTCGACTCGGTTTTCCTGGCGGCCGTGGCTCATGAAATCCTCGGCGACCGGTCGTTGGCTGTCATTGCGGATTCCCCCAGTCTGCCGCGCCGGGAACTCCGCGAGGCACTGGAGATTGCCGAGCAGTTTCAATTCCCGGTCTGCGTCGCCACCACCGCGGAGTTCGCGGACGAACGGTACCTGGCGAATCCCGGAAATCGTTGTTACTTCTGCAAACACGCGCTGTTCACCGAGTTGATTCCCCTTGCCCGCGCGGGAGGTTTTGCAGTGATCGCCTACGGTGAAAACGCCTCGGATGTCGGCGAACACCGGCCGGGTGCCCAGGCCGCCGCAGAGTTTCAAATCCGCGCACCGCTGAAGGAAGTGGGCCTGACCAAGGCCGAGATCCGTGAACTCAGCGCCCGCCTCAACCTGCCCACGGCGGATAAGCCTCAACTAGCCTGCCTCAGTTCCCGGATTCCCACCGGCGAAGCGGTCACCGTGCAAAAGCTCCGGATGATCGAGGAGGCGGAATACCATCTCCGCGATCTGGGATTCCATGACGTTCGGGTCCGCCACCACGAAATCACGGGTGGCCATCTGGCCCGCATTGAAGTCGGACCGGAGGAACTCGGCCGGTTGATTGCTTCGGGAAGTTCATCGCGAATCGCCGAACAGTTTCGGTCGCTCGGCTACCAGCAGGTGACCCTGGATCTGGCCGGCTACCGCCGCGGCAGCACCAACGGCCAGCCTGCATCCACGGCAGTTCCCATTTCCTTCCGCGTCTCTGACCCCGCGCTCGCCCGGTAGGGCCGACGCTCCCGCGATGCCGAATGGACGGACGGATTTAACCCTGCCCGGTGGAGTCCCACGTCGTACCACGCGCCCGGATCGGCGGGAGCCTATCCCCACCGTGGAGCACGGTCCCTCTTCAACTCTTCAACCCGTCGTCCGACGGTGCCTTTGAGGTAGTGTTCCTGCCGAAACAGATGGCTTCCCCATGAATTCCCCCTTGTCCAGAGGCTGCGGCGAGGCCTAGCGTGTCGATCAATTCCCCTTTTGGGTTCTGCAATGTCCGCGACCGCCATGAACCAGCTCTTTCGCTCCGCCGCCTGTGTTGCGCTGTTATCGGCCGCAGCCACCGCCCTCGCGGACAAGGCACCCGACAAGGTCATCCCGCCCAAGCCTCCGCTACCGTCCATCAAACGTCTCCACGTCGAGCCCGCAACGCTCACGCTTCAGGACGCCCGGGATTCCCGAAAAGTGCTGGTTTCCGGTGAACGCGCCGATGGAACCCGCATTGATCTCACCGCCGAGGCCCAGTTTCAGGTCTCCGGGAAAGAAATCGCACCGGGCGAGGACGCCTACTTCAATCCCAAGGCTGTTGGTTCGACCACTGTGACCGTGACCGTCGCAGGAGCCTCCGCGCGCCTGCCCGTGACGGTCGCAGGACTCGCGAATCCGCCAGTCGGGTTCGTCCGCGAAATCGAGCCCATCCTGGCGCGGACCGGTTGCAACCAGGGCACCTGCCACGGCTCGGCCAAGGGCAAGAATGGATTCAAGCTGTCCTTGCGCGGATACGATCCCGAGGTCGACTACCAAGCGTTGGTCAACGATCTCAGCGGACGCCGGTTCAACCGGGTGAATGTCGATGATTCCCTGATGTTGCAGAAGCCGCTCGGCGATGTGCCTCACGAAGGCCGGCAGGCAGTCGTCCCCGGTTCGCGATACCACACGCTGTTGCGCCAATGGATCTCGGAAGGTGCCCCGTTTGAAGCGCCGGCCACCGCACGCGCCACCCGAATCACCATCCTGCCGGAACGGGTTGAGATCGATCTGCCCGGTCGCCAACAGCAATTCCTGATTCTTGCCACTTATCCCGACGGATCGACCCGGGACGTGACCCGCGAGGCCATCCTGTCCAGCAACAACGAAGAGGTCGGCCTGGTGAAGGACAGCACGCTGACCGCGCTTCGACGCGGCGAAATGGCGGTGCTGGTCCGCTACGAAGGGCTCTATTCGGCACGCGAAGTGATGATCATGGGCGATCGCACCGGGTTCCAGTTCGCGGGCATGCCGGAACGCGGAGAGATCGATCACCTGGTCAACGCCAAGCTGCAACGGATGAAGATCAATCCGTCCGCGCTCTGCACCGATGCCGAATTCGTCCGGCGGGTGCACCTTGATCTCTCGGGGCAGCCGCCCACGTCGGATCGAGTGCGGGCCTTCCTCGCCGACCCGGCGCCCTCACAAAAGAAACGCGAAGCCTTGATCGATGAATTAATCGGTTCGCCTGCCTTCGCCGGGTTCTGGGCCAACAAATTCGCCGACCTGCTCCAGTGCAATTCGGAGAACCTCGGCAAGAAGGGCGTTTGGGTTTTCCGCCGCTGGATCCAGGAACAACTCGCCGCCAATCGTCCGTATGACCAACTGGTGCGCGACCTCATTCTCGCCAAGGGCAGCACCTTCGAAAACCCGGCCGGCAACTATCTCCGCGCGCTTCGTGATCCAGGCAAAATGACCGAGGATGTCTCGCAGACCTTTCTGGGCGTTCGTTTCAACTGCAACAAGTGCCACGATCATCCGTTCGAGCGCTGGACCCAGAATCAGTACTACGCGTTCGGCGCCTATTTCGCCCAGGTGGCTTTCAAGCGAGGCACGCTCGGACGCGACACCTTGATCCGACCGAACGAAACTTACGCCTCCGAGCAGGTGTCGGAGGACATCGTTTACCAGAATTTCAACGGCGGCGAAGTCCGCCATCCCAAGACCGATCAACCCGTCGCGCCCAAGGTTCCGTATGGCGAGGCACGGGACATCGCTGCCGGTGAGGATCGCCGCGCCGCCTTCGCCGAATGGCTGACCTCGACCAACAATCCGTACTTTGCGAAGTCCACGGTGAACCGGTTTTGGAGCTATTTCTTCGGACGTGGCATCATCGATCCGGTGGATGACATCCGCGCCGGCAATCCGGCCAGCAACCCGGCGCTTCTCGACGCCCTCACGGTGGAGTTTGTGAAGAGCGGCCATGATTTGCGTCATCTGATGCGGAACATTTGCCGGTCGCAGACCTATCAATTGAGCATCGTTCCGAACCGCTGGAACGAAGACGACACGATCAATTTTTCCCACGCTAGTCCGCGCCGGCTCAGCGCCGAGCAAATGCTGGACGCCGTCGCCATCGCCACCGGACACCGGCCGCAGTTCAAGGATCTGCCGGCAGGATTGCGCGCGGTTGAGATTCCCGACGGCATGGTGGGCGGGAATGATTTCCTCACCCTGTTCGGCCGGCCGAAACGCCAGAGCGCGTGCGAATGCGAACGCTCCAGCAACGTGACCCTCTCGCATGCCCTGAACCTCATCAACGGCCCGACCCTGGGCGACAGCGTAACCAGCGCGGAAAACCGGTTTGCCTCCCTGATCACCCATGAAAAGGATGACCGCAAGGTGGTGGAGGAAGTTTATCTGAGCTGCCTCAGCCGGCCGCCGACCGACAAGGAACTCGCCGAAATCAAACTGGGCGACGGCGACAAACGCCTCGAAAGCGCGCAAGACCTCGCCTGGGCGCTGCTCAACAGCCCGTCGTTCCTGTTCAACCGCTGATCAGGATGAAATGGAATCCGCCACAAACAGTGAACCTCCCAAATCCAATTCTAAGTCTGGATTTCCACTCCAGGCGTTGTTCGTTTTCGGTCTCTTCCTCGGAGGCTACTGGATCTTGATGCTTCGAGACCATCCGTCCATCGATTCCAATGGGTATTACGAATTCAATAGCTCTGCGAGGATCGGAGAATGGCGGAATCCCAGAGGATGGATGCTTTCAATTCCCTGTGGCCGGACATCGTTCCTCAACTACCTTTTTTATCCCTTGGACTACGTCTATTATCGATCAAAAGGTATGGCAGTCCGCGTCGAACAGCGGTGGCGAGATCAGCAAGACAGGATTGAGGCGGACAAGGAGAAGCAGTGGAACAATCCGTCTGGTAGTTAGCGGCTCCAATGATCACCGATATGGGCAGGTAGAGGACAAGATCCGCACCTTTAAGCCCTCGATTATTTCGCCGCCTTCGAGGTTCGGACGGCATCGTTTTGGAAGTGGGTTGGATCGCCTGGGTTCATCGGATAGAGTGCAATCATGACAACGAAAATGTCAGTGCCGCTTGAAGTCCCCGAGGGATTCGCCCGGCAGCTTGGGTTCGACTCGGACGAGATGCTGGCAGCAGATTTTCGCGTTACCCTGGCGGTGCGCCTGTTTGAAGAAGGGAGGCTGTCGCTCGGTCGTTCGGCCGAAATGGCCGGGATGCACAAGGCGGACTTCATGAACGAACTGGGTCGCCGCAAGGTTTCGGTGATCAACTGGGACGAGGACGAGATCCGCCTTGAATTCGGCCCCCGCAATGCATGAGACCCTCCTCATCGCCGATAGCAGTCCGCTCATCGTTTTGGCAAAGATCGGACGTTTGGGGCTTCTTCCGAAACTGTCGACCCGGATTGTTGTTCCGACGGCGGTCTGGAGGGAGGTTGTCATGAACAAGCCGGCGTCATTCGATTCGCAGGCGCTCTCGGAGGCCCCTTGGCTTGAAGTTCAAAGCGTGACCGAGTTGGAAGCGGGAAACCTGTCGATCGATGTGGACCTCGGAGAGGCGGAGGCCATCGCGCTTGCATCGCGTTTTTCCGACTGTGTGTTGCTGATGGATGAGCGGATGGGGCGTCGCGAAGCCAGACGACTTGGTGTTCGCGTCATTGGAACGCTCGGCCTTCTGCGGGAGGCAAAACGCGCGGGACTGATTGAATCACTTTCAAACGAGATCCAGACGCTCCTGAACGTTGGCCATTTCCTATCTCCCCATCTCATTGAGGAAGTTCTGCATAGTGTCGGTGAGAATCCTTACAAAAAAACCGCAATCCCATGATCTCCTTCCCCGGCCAGTACGGTGCCACCTGTGACGGTTACAGCCGCCGTGAATTCCTCCGACTCGGTGGGGCCGGCATCGTCGGGGTGAGCCTCGCCGACATCCTCCGCTTGCAGGCGGGCCAGGCGCCGGGTACCGGTCCCGCGCCGGGCGCGGCCAAGAACGGTTGGGGCAAGGCCAAGTCGGTCATCATTCTTTATCTTCAGGGCGGACCCAGCCACATCGACATCTGGGATCCGAAACCCGATGCACCCTCCAATGTCCGTGGTGATTTCAAACCGATCCGCACCAAGGTCGCTGGCATCCAACTCAGCGAGGTGATGCCCAAGCTCGCGCAGCAGATCGACAAGGCCACGCTCATCCGTTCGATGAGCTACACACCGGTCGGGCTTTTCAACCATACCGCGGCCATTTACCAGATCATGACCGGCTACACCCCCGACCGGGTGTCGCCTTCCGGCCAGCTCGAACCGCCCGCGCCAAACGATTTCCCGCACCTCGGCTCGCAGATTTCCCGGCTCCGTCCGCCGGAGGTTCCGATGCTGCCGTTCGTCATGCTGCCTCGGCCATTGCAGGAATCCAATGTGATCGGCAAGGGCGGCACTGCGGGATTCCTCGGCGCGGCCTACGACCCCTATTATTTCTACCAGGACCCGGCGAAGGAGATCAATCTGGCCGACCTGACGCTGCGCAAGGAAGTCTCCAAGGAACGTCTCGGACGCCGCGCCACGCTGCTCAAGCAGGTCGACGCCGCCATGCCCGACATGGAAAAGGCGGTCGGAAAATACGCTCTCGACACCTATTATCAGAAGGCGTTCGACCTGGTCAGCAGCGGACGCGCCCGCGATGCCTTCGATCTTTCGAAAGAGCCCGATGCCCTGCGCGACAAGTACGGTCGGCATACCTTTGGACAAGGTTGCCTCCTGGCGCGCCGGCTCATTGAGGCCGGAACCCGCGTGGTTCAAATGAACTGGCCCGCGGTGGCTAATGGCGATCCCACCGTCGATGCCTGGGACACCCACGCCGCGAATTTCGGTCCGCTGCGGAATCTTCATTGTCCGAAATTGGATTCCGGTTTGAGCGCGCTGATCGAAGACATGGACCAACGGGGCTTGCTCAAGGAAACCCTGGTGGTGGCGCTCGGTGAATTTGGCCGCAGTCCGCGCCTCGGTGTCAGCACCAGCGGCAACTCCAATTCGCCCGATGGCCGGGATCACTGGCCGTATTGTTACACCGCCTTCATTGCCGGCGCGGGTGTCAGCCGCGGCGCGCTTTACGGAAAATCCGATGCCACCGCGAGCAGTCCGGCGGAGAATGCGGTTCATCCAACGCAGATCGTGGCCACGATCTATCATGCGATGGGGATTGATCCGCATACGATGGTGATGAACCACCTCAACCAGCCGCGCGAATTGGTGCAGGCGGAACCGGTTCTCGGACTGTTTTCCTGATCGCGTCCCGTTTCTCACAGCTCCGCGTTCCCTTCCGTTCCATGGTGCGATCCCTTCTTTTCGCCACGGTGTTGGCCATTGGTCTGATCCGCGTCATCGGCCAGCCGGTGCCCCGACTCGATCCACCGACGATGGCCTGGTTCCAGCGCGGCACCACCCAGCAGGTGACGCTGAGTGGCGAGGCTCTGCTGGGCGCGCGGCAGGTCTTTGTCAACGGCAAGGGCGTCGCCGGAATCCTCGGAGCAATGGCGGCCAAAGGACCGGCGGACATCGTGATCGAATCGTCGCGCGGCGGCTTGTCGGCGGGAACACCGTCGGTCGGCGATGCCAAGACGGTTGTCCTTCAATTGATGTTCGCATCCGACGCACCGCTCGGTGCTCGCGAGGTGCGGGTGGCGACCACCAATGGCATCTCGAATCCGGTGACGGTGAATGTCAGCGATCTCCCGGAAATCGCCGAACAGGAACCCAACCACACGCCGGCCGAAGCGCAGCGGATCACGCTGCCGGTGGCCATCTCGGGTGTGATCCGCACCTCCACCGAGACCGATCTGTTCCGGTTTCAGGGGCATCCCGGCGAGCACCTCATTTTTGACGTGCAGGCGAACCGTACCGGATCGCCGCTCGATGCGACGCTCCTGCTTCTGGATGCGACGGGGAAGGAGCTCGCCCGCAGCGAGGATGCCCACGGATTGGACCCGTTCCTGGAATTTGTTCCGCCCACCGAAGGGGAGTATCTGCTCAAGATTTTCGATCTCCGTTTCCAAGGGGGCGCGGATTATCGGTACCGCTTGGTGGCCGGGGCATTGCCCTATCTCGACGGTCGGTATCCGTTCGGTGGTAGACGTGGCAGTTCCGTCGATGTGACGTTGAATGGCATCAATCTCGACGGCCGCGACAAGCTCACCATCGCCATCGATCCGGCGGCGCCGCAGGGTTCGCAGGAGATTCGGATCCGTACGCCGCGCGGTTCGTCGAATCCTTTGCAGTTCGAGTCGGGCGATCTTCCCGAGCTTTCCGAAACCGAGCCCAACGATTCCACAACCAACGCCACACCCATCACTACGCCGGTCGTGATCAATGGAAAGATCGGTACCGCGCGGGACATCGACACCTTCCGTTTGAAGGCCGCGGAGGATCAGAAACTGGTCATCGAAGTCCGGGCGCGACGCCTGGGATCGCCGCTGGATGCGTTGCTCACCTTGAGCGATGCGAAGGGCGCGGTGTTGCAGCGCAATGACGACGCGGGAGGACCGGACGCCCGAATCGAGTTCGATGCGAAAAAGGACGCGGAGTATTTTGTCTCCCTTCGCGATCTCACCGACCGCGGTGGCGATCGATTTGGTTACCGCCTCTCGATCCAACCGCCGGATGTCGCACCCGATTTCACGGTACGCCTCGCGCAGGAACGGATTCGCGTTCATGCGGGTGGTTCGGCCGTCGTGCGGTGCGAAGTGGAACGCAAGAATGGGTTCAACGGAGCCGTGCGAGTTGCCGGCGGAATGCTTCCCGCCGGCGTGAGTGCCAACACGCTGATCCTCGGTCCGGAAGGCCCGCAGAATGGATGGCTGGTGCTGGCAGCCGCTCCAGACTCGGTTCCCGGACACCATTCATTCGCTCCCCAGGCGGAGGCGATGGTGGGCGGGCGGCGGGTGGTTCACGCCGCGGTGTTGCCGTCACAGGGATTCCTCACCGTACTTCCGTCGGCTCCGTTTTCGATTGGGATAATCACGCCGTCCGCCGCCGTGGAGCAAAACGCCGGCGCTCCGGTCGAGGTCCTCGTCCTCCGCCAACCGGGCTTCACCGGCGAAGTGAAACTGAATGCCGAGGATCTCTCCGGGATTTCGATTCCGACCGTTACCGTGCCCGGGGATCAATCGCGCGCCACGCTTCAGTTGTCCGCCGCCTATACCGCCGAGGCTTCCATCCGCTCGTTGATGGTCCGCGGAGAAGCCTCCGTCGACGGTTCAACAATCACCGCGCACGCGCCCTCGGCGGTGCCGGTCGCCGTTGGTGGTATTCCGGTCTTTCTGACCGCGATGCTTCCAGGGTCGCCGTTCTTCCGGACCGACGGGGTCAAACTGTCCGTCGTGGCACTCCCGGCAGCATCGGAATCGCCGGCACGCACGACCGAGTTCGTCATCAAGGCTGATCGGCGTTCTTTCAACGGAGCGATCCCCTTGCGCATTGAAGATCTGCCCGAGGGTGCCAATGCCACCATCGAACCGCTGGGTGAGAATGCGAAACTCGCCACAATCCGGCTGGCGGCGTCGGAGAAAACGGCGGCGAAGGAACACACGTTCACGGTCGTAGGCACCTTCACCGCGGGCGACCGGATCTGGCATCAACGGACACAGAAAATCACCCTGCAGGTCGCGGCGCCCGAGAAAGAGATCCCGGTCGCATCGGCCGCGACCAACGCACCGGTCTCCGCAACCACGCCCGCCACGGTGGTCCCGAAATAGCTGTCAACCGGCCGGCTTCACGCTGCCACCCGCTTCGGTTCCCAGTCCCAGATCGGATGGGATCAGCGAAAACACCACGGCCGTGCGCGGCTCACCACGATTGAGGATGCGATGCCGCAACAGCCCCTCGCGCACCGCACCGGCCTTTTCCGCAACCCGCAGGCTCGCGGTGTTGGCCGGTTCCATGAGGATTTCCACGCGATTCAGGCCGAGATGTTCGAATCCAAACCGGGAAAGCATCCGGGCCAGACGTGGGGCGATGCCCCGACCTCGTTCTCCGGTTCGAACCCAATAGGCCAGATTGGCAAAGGCGTTTTTACGGTTGAACTGGTTGAGGCTTCCGCCCCCCACCATCCGGCCGGACGCAGCGTCCCGCGCGCCGAACGTGAATCCCTCCTCGGAAAACCATTGCCGTTCCCACTCCGAGATCATCGTCAGCGCCCCGTCGAGACCAGCGATTGAATCGGTCCACCGCATCCACGGCCGGATTTCAGCTGCGGATTCCAACGCCAGATCCAGAAGGTCTGGAGCGTCTTCGGGAACAAACGGAGTCAGGACGAGTCCGGCGTCCGCCAGCCGGATCGTCAACGGATTCAGGTCGGAGGTTCCGGGGGCGTTCACTGTCGCCAGGGGTCAGGCCGCGAGTTTGCCGATCAGGAACTTCTCCAGCTTGATCGAATCAGCGGCGAACAATCGGATGCCTTCGCTCAACTTCTCGGTCGCCATCTGATCCTCGTTATGGAGCCAGCGGAAGGCACCTTCATTGAGCGCGAGCTTCTCGGATTCCACCGCCGAGACGAGTGACGGAGTGAGCTTGGCGGCCACGGTTCCCTCGGTGGATTGCAGCTCTTCCAACAGCGCCGGGGCGATGGTCAACAGATCGCAGCCGGCCAGTTCGAGGATCTCCTCCTTGTTGCGGAACGACGCGCCCATGACCTCGGTGGCGTAACCGAATTTCTTGTAGTAGCCGTAGATCCGGGTCACCGAGCGGACGCCGGGATCCTCGGCGGGCGCATAACTGGCGACGCCGGTGGCCTTCTTGTGCCAGTCGAGAATGCGGCCGACGAAGGGGGAGATCAGTTGCACCCCCGCCTCGGCGCAGGCGACGGCCTGGGCGAAGGAAAACAGGAGGGTGAGGTTGCAATGTATCCCGTCCTTCTTGAGTTCCGCCGCGGCCTTAATGCCTTCCCAGGTCGAGGCGAGCTTGATGAGGATGCGTTCGCGCGGCACTCCAGCGGCCTCGTAACGGGCGATCAACTGACGGGCCTTGGCGAGGCTCGCGGTGAAGTTGAACGACAACCGCGCATCCACCTCGGTCGAGACCCGGTTGGGAACGATCTTGAGGATCTCCAATCCGAAGGCCACCGCCAGCTTGTCCATGGTGAGGGTCAATGCGGCCGCGGCATTTGGCGCCTCGGCCTTCGATTCGGTCACCGCCTTTTCCACCAGCGCCGCGTATTCCGGCATGGTGGCGGCCTTCAGCAGCAGGCTGGGATTGGTCGTGGCGTCCCGCGGCTGGTACTTGCGCATCGCGGCGAAATCACCGGTGTCGGCGACGACGACGCTGAACTGTTTGAGCTGGGAAAGGAGATCGGCCATGACGGGAGAGGGATGGGTGTGTTCGGCAGTTGCCAACGGTTTCCGAGAATGCGCACTCCCGGCCGGCCGCTTCAATCGCGAAAGCAGGCCTCCGACCCGGCACATCCGAATCGCACGAATGAGGTGCAATCCACCCTTGTCAGGGCCGTGCTTCGCTGGCATGGCAGGGGCTGATGCCTGCCGCCCCAACCGTCCTTCAGGACGCACCGGCCCGTCCGATGCGGCGGCGGCTTGTGGTGGGCAGCGTTGCGATCAACGTCGTTTTCCTAGTGTTGCTGGTCTGGCCGGCGGCGGGTGTCAATTCCTGGTCTGCCGTCCGCGGAGGTTCGGGTGCCCCCGGAACACGCAACGCTCCGGCGTCCGCGAACTCCACCTCCGCGACGAGACGTTCGGGTTACCAATCCCGTCCCGGATCCGTCTGGTCGCAGCTCGAGTCCGACGATTTCCGGGAATTTGCGAACCATCTCCGCGCCGTGGGCTGCCCCGAGGAAACGATCTGCGACATCCTCCGTCCGGAGATTGAGCGAGCGTTCGCATCCCGCCAGAGACGGCTGGAACAGGACGGCAACTTCTGGGCGACCGGCCCGGCGCGACGCGCGCTTCGGACGCGAACCGAGCTCGCCAAGCTCGCCTTGAGCGAAGAGCAGGATCATTTGCTCACGGAACTGACCTGCCCGTCGAACCTGATCGACAAAGACCGCGACATCACAACCGTCGGCATGGTCAACGTCGTGACCGGGTTCTTGAATCCCGCGACCCAACGGAAGCTGATCCAACTGATTTCGGAATTCGAACAGATCGAACAACGCTGGCGGCAAAAGACAGGGGCAATTCTGCTCCCAGAAGACGTCGAGGCCCTGGAGACAGAGCGCGCCGCCTTGCAACAGCGGTTGTACGGCCTGCTGACGGAACACGAACGGCAGGAGATTGATCTTCGGATTTCGTCGTTCGCCAACCGACAGTTTGGTGTCGACGACGAGCGGTTGAAATCGTTGAACCTGACCCCCGGTGAATTGCGCGAGTTCGTTCGCATCGCTTCCGCAACCGAGGTCAGTCCGCTCGCCAAGATGCTCAGCCTGTCCTCGCTCCTTGAGGAACCACCCCCGCTGATGACCGAGGCGGAGTCCAAAACCCATCTCCAGACGCTGCTGGGTGAGGAACGCTATGCCGAGTACCGGCGTCAACAGGACGATGCGTATCGCGGAGCCGAACAGCTTCTCACCGAGCACAAACTGGCGCCGGAGATCCCCGTGGAGGTGTATCAGGCGATGGAACAATTCCGGGCGGATCTCGCTCCCATTCGCGAGGCATGGAAGACCGATCGCGCGACGGCGCTCCAGTCCCTTCTCGAACAACGTGAAGAGATTCGGACGCGATTGGACGCCGTCCTCGCCGGCGTCCCGCAGAAGGATCGCCAAGACCTTCTTAACCGCTGGGTGGATCAGGCCATCCAGCAATTCTGGCGCGCGCCATGAACCGTTTCTCATGCTGGCTCATGCCGTCGCTGGTGTTGAACGCACTGTTGCTGCTGGCGGTGGGCTGGCGGTGGCAACCGCGGGTCGCCGGTCGCTGGATGGAGTTTGAACACCGCACCAGGCCGGTCATCGAGCGGGGGGCCGGCCTTCAGGAATCCGGCAATTCGACGGCTTCGTCGCCCGCCATCAGCGGCGGCGCGGTTCCGGCATTCGCCTGGTCGCAGTTGAATGTCCATGACTGGCCGATGTATCGGGACGGACTTCGCCGGATTGGGTGCCCGGAGTTTAAGGTGCACGAAGTCCTGGAACCGCTGGTGTATCGGAACTATGCCGACAAGGTCCGAGATTTAACGATGCCCATGGCCAACCGGTACTGGGAATTTGTGTCCGGCAAGTCGGACAAGGGGATGAAGCAGCTCACCGAGGCGGTCGGAGCGCTGGCGGAAAAGGAGAAGGAGGCGCTCAAGAGCCTGTTCGGGAGCGCTGATGCGCCGACGCCCCCGCCGTCCGCGGACGACGATGATCCCCGGCTGGGTTTCCTTCCGGCGTCGCTGCGCGAGGAGGTCGCCGCGGCCCAGGTGCGCCATCAGGGACGTCTCCAGGAATTCTCGAAGACGGCCCCGCCGGATATGCCAAAACGGGACGCTGCGGTGCGGGCCATGCAGCAGGAGTTGGATCAGGAACTGGCGGGTCTTCTATCACCGGAACAATGGGCGGAATACCAGCGCCGGAATTCGCAGCACGCCGAGTTGCGTTCGGTGGAGGGTGTCACTTTGAGCGAGAAAGAACTGGCCGAGATCATCCGGCTGAAGGAGGAAAACAAACTGTCACCGCCAGAGCTCACCCGGGAATTGAGCGGGCTCCTGGGACCCAGCCGGTTTGCGGAGCTGGAGCGGGCGCAGCAGCCCGGATATCAGGAACTCCTCCGGTTGAGCCAGCGACTGGACGCTTCGCCCGAGACCGCGGTCCTGCTTTGGGAAGAACAGCAGCGGGTCGAGCGGCAGGCCAAGTCAATGGTCGATGACACCGCGATGGCCGCGGGAGACCGAGCGGCGAAACTTTCCGAACTGAAGGAAGCGCTTCAGGCGCGAGCGGCGCAGATTCTTGGGGCGCGCGGGCAGTCGGCGTGGATGTCTCAGCAGAAGGGCTGGCTGCAAAACACCTTTAGCGCGCCGCCCGAGGATCCTCTTGCCGGTCTTGGTGCCAAACCATAACCGGTGATGGCCCGACGGTCGCTGCGACGTTGTTTGACGGCCACATCCCCACCAGCTACGGGTTGCCGCATGCCGTTTCGCCTCCCCCGGCTCCCGTTGCTGTGGTTGTCCACGGCGCTGGTGCTCCGACTTGCGGGTGAAACGTTGCCTGAACCGCCGTCCACGGCTAAGACGATTCTGGAGCGGTTTCTGGAACGCAGCCGAACCACCCCCGATCGGGTGGCGGAACAACGCCATCTTTGCTTCCGACATTCAGTGACCGAGGAACTCGGCGCCGACGGCAGGGTGAAGGAGCAAAAGCTCCGGGAATTTGAAGTGGAATTCCTCGGTGACGTCCAGCATCTCAAGCTGCTGAAACTCGATGGCAAAACACCCAGTGACCGCGAATCGCGCCGCGAACTCAGCAAGGATGCGGAGATGAAGCGCAAGTACGCCGAGCGTTCGGAAAAAGCCCGGCCGCGCGGCCCCGACTTCATCGACGAAAAAATCATTCGCCGGTACAGCTTTGTGACGAACGGCGTCGAGACCGTGCGCGGCCGGAAAGCCTACGTGTTAAAGTTCCGGCCACTGCCGGGATTGGAGGCCAAGGAAACCGCGGAACGGGCCATGAACCAGCTCGCCGGCCGGCTTTGGATTGATGCAGAGGAATTCGAACTGGTGCGGGTCGAGGCACATCTCGACCAGCCGCTCTCCTTGTTCGGCGGTATTGTGGCCACGATCGAGCGACTGGATTTTGAGGTCGAACGTGAACGGAACCCCGATGGATTTTGGTTCAACGCCCACTTCGGAAGCTACGCCGAGGGGCGGAAGCTGTTTTCCCCATTCCGCATCCGCTCCCGCATTGAACAGGACCGGTTTCGTTCGGTTGAAACGGGACCTGCAATCCCATCGGCCGACGGCACCTCCTCCCGTTGACGCACCGGGTCAGTTTCCGGTGATGGGATCGGATTTCAGGGCCCGGATCCGGGCGCGAATTTTGCGGAATCCCGGATGCTTCCGCAGGGCCGCGAGATCGGGATCCTGCTGAAGCCATTGGATGTCGCGATAGCCCAGATCGAACGACCGTTCGAGTTCAAAACAGGCGCAGTCCAACTGCCCGGTCAGCGCGAGGCTGCACGCGTAGTTGAAGCGCACATTCGGATCTTCGGGACGCAAGGCCACCAGCTTCAGATCCACACGCAGTCCATCGTCAAACCGGCCTCCATCCGAGTAATCATCCCCGAGGACCTGCAAGGCCTCGACGTAGTCCGGATCGCGGCGGAGCAGCGCCTCCAGAAACCCGATCTCAATGTCGAGATCGCGTGCCTGGCGGCGTCCGAGTTTGCGTCGGGAGGTCGTGGCCATTGCGGGAACCAACCTCGTCGGCCCGGCCGGCGGCGTCAAGGTGGACGCCGGCTCCTGTCGTGCCACGAATTCGACGGGTTCACTCCCGATTTTTGCCGCCACGGGATTCTTTCGAATCACCGGAGTGGTTCTCAAGCCGGACGTTTTCCACCAGGTCGGGAAACCGGCAGTCGGAGCACAACGCGCCTGCGGGCTGGCAGAAATCGCGGCGTATCTGAAGCAATCCCTGCTGACGTGCGGCGGTCCAGCGGATGCCGTTGGGATTGCCCGCCCAGAGCCGTCGCCGGGCAAATCGAAGATCGGCATTGTCCTGTCCGGTCGGCCATTCAAACCACTGCTGTTCGAGACGCCCGGCGAGGTCGGGATCACGACCCGTCCGGGCCCGGGCGATCAGCCAGGGGAGAATGGCATTGATCGCAAGGTCGGTGGCCCGGGCCGGACCGAGGAGCGGCACGGGATGGAACGGGATGGCCGAACGAAAGGTCCAATGGTGGCACCAGAATCCGCCGCTTTCATTTCCGCCGCCGTCCTCCGGCATCAGTTGACGGGCCAGTTTCGCCGGACTGATCGGGTCGTCGTCATTGCGGAGAAAGCTTCGTTCCAACCGGTCGACCAGGTCGCCCGAGGCCAGCCAGCGTGCCGCGAGCGCGAGCCGGCGTTGGGGATGGTTGGCCGGACGGATTCCTGCCCTGCGCCAAACCGTCGGCGGCAGGATCAATTCGCTCCAGGCATCCCGCTCCCGCCACCAGATGTCCCAAAGCAAACGGGCGTGTCGTGCCGCAGGACCCGGGGGCAGATCTGCCGGCAATAATCCGGCGAGACCGAGGAGCCGGGCTTCCAGGACATCGACCGCCTCGCGTCCGGGAGCACTGGCCGGCCTCATCAGCTCGGCAAGCCGGCGCATCGGCCAGACGTTGTGCTTGTAGCCCAGCGCGGAAAACAAGGCCTCCCACAACACCGGTTCCCATCCCAGATGCCGGGCACGCGCGGTGAATTCGGCTACCTTTCGTTCCAACCGGCAGGCGGCCGCCTGATCCAGCAACCCAGTCGTTGCATCCGCAGGCACCGATCGCAGAGGGCCGCAGCAACGGCCCGGAGTCGAACTCGGTAGGGTCTCGGCCGCCTCGTCGTCCAGCCAGGGCCCCAGTTCACCGAGCGGGGAGTCGAGGACTGATTTCAACGCGAGCACCGGGCGGTCGACCCGACGGCTCCCGGTTTCCCAGATCACCTGCAGGACGACGCGCGCATACGCGGGATTACCCGCGTGACCGTGACCTTCCCAGCCGCCGGCGTTGACATCGATTTCCACGTCGCCGACCGACGGTGTTCCACCGCCCAATTGGAGGACCGCGTCGCGAAAATCCGGTCCGGGTTCCTGATTCCAGAATCCGGGATGCAGGACATGAATCGGGCGTCCATCGGAAGTCATCAAGGCATCGCGACGGATTCGTTGGTGACGCCAGATCTGTTGCAGCCAACGTTCCGGCGGTGATCCACCCTCGTGAACCGCAGGGTCAGGCACCGACCCGGCGGCGGAACGCCAACGCGCATACAGTCCGGCGGAAATCCCTGGCATACGTCACCATGGATTTCCCGGGCTGGCCGGGGTAAGTCAAGTGGCGTTCCGGTGTGCGCGAAATGAACATCTGTTAGCCTGAGTTGTCTTTTCCGACCTGTCTCCTGCCATGACTCTTCGTACCGCTCTTCCACGCGCCCTGCTGATGCTGACGGTCAGCGCGCTGACGTTCTCTGTTCGCGCTGCAGACGAGGACGCCTCGGCACCGCCTCCCACCGGTCTCGCGCCGGAAGGGGCTCTGGACATTCGTCGCGATGCCACGGTGATGGCGGTCGAACGGGTGATGCCCAGTGTCGTCAACATCGCCACCCGCACCTGGGTCAGCAACGAAACCGCCTACGAACGGATGCTGCGCGAATTCTATGGTTACCGTCGCGAACCCTCCGCCAACTACAGTCGTGGCTCGGGCGTGGTGATCAGCGACGACGGCTATGTCCTCACCAATGTCCACGTGGTGAGCGGGGTCGATGACATCTGGGTCCAGTTCAATGACGACTCGGAACCGATCCCGGCGGAACGGATCGCATTGTCGCAGGACAAGGACGTGGCGCTGCTCCGGTTGAAACCTGCGAAGCCGCGCAAGTTCAGGGCGGTCAAGTTCGCCAAGGACGACGACCTGCTGCTCGGCGAAACGGTGATCGCCCTCGGGTACCCCTTCGGTTTGCGTGGCTCGGTGTCCCGCGGGATTCTCAGTTCAAAATCCCGACGTTCGTCCGAAACGCCAGGCTTGGGCGAACGCCTCGACATCAGCGACTGGTTGCAAACGGATGCGGCCATCAATCCGGGCAATTCCGGGGGACCGCTGGTCAATCTTCGTGGTGAACTCATCGGTCTCAACGTCGCGGTGCTCCGTCCTGAGATCGGTGCCCAGGGCATCGGATTCGCCATTCCGATTCGCCGGGTGAACCAGGCCCTGGCGGAAACGCTGACTGGCGAATCCGTGGACCACTTCTGGTTTGGAGCGCGTTTGAAGCCGGGTCTGCGTCCGCTGACGGTTCAGAGCGTTCAGCCTGGAAGCCCGGCGGACAAAGCCGGAATCGAGGTTGGAGATGCCATCCTGAGCCTGGATGGAAAACCGGCCGGCAGTGTGATTGATTTCAACCGGAGCCTGGTCGCTGCCGCCAAGGATCGTGAAGTGGAGTTGACCCTGCGGCATTCCGGGGAAAGCCGGACCGCGCATCTTCGACTTGTCGACGAACGGGCGTTCTTCAACAACGAACTCCTGCGTCGTCGTCTGGGTCTGACCCTGCGGCCGGCCGAGGGCGGGTTTGTTGTACAGACCGTCGAGCGGGGTGGTCCGGCGGCCGCCGCGCGGCTGCAACCGGGCCATTTCGTGGCCACCATCGACGGCCAGCAGGCCGATGACCTGGTGGCCGCCGCCAAACTGATTTACGCCAAGGCCCACGGCGACCCGGTTCCCCTCCAAGTCCTGGTGGTGGAACGTTCCGGCTTCCTCGTCAACCGCTACGCCGCGGAGGTCAGCCTGAAGAGTCGCTGATCCCATTGCAGTTCAGCCTTCCTCAGTGCCACCGCGGCTTGGCAAGGTGCGGGCGCTGTGCGCGAACGCTGGCGCGAATTCACTGAGCAGGCCGAGACGTGGCTGCTGGCGGTCATCTTCCAACAACAGCCGGGCAAAAAAGCCGCGGCGGTGCGCTTCCTCCTACTCGTCCTCAGCCGGGTGTTCGCGCTCGCCGTCAAGGTTCGGCGCATCCTCTACAATGCCCGCATTCTCCGGGATTCCACCCTCGGGGTTCAGGTCATCGCCATTGGAAACCTGACCGTGGGCGGCACGGGCAAGACCCCGGTCGTCGAGAAATTTGCCCGCGCCCTTCAGGATGCCGGACGCCGGGTGGCCATTCTTTCGCGCGGCTATCGCTCCCGTCCAAAGCCGCTCGCCGAACGTCTCCTCGACAAGGTGCTGCTGCGCGAGGACACCACGCCTCCGCGGGTCGTGAGTGACGGAAGTTCGCTCCTGCTGGATTCCGAAACGGCCGGCGACGAGCCCTACATGCTCGCCTCCAACCTCAAGGATGTCGTCGTCCTGGTGGACAAGGACCGCGTCAAGGCCGGGCGCTATGCGGTGGAACATTTCGGCTGCGACACGCTCCTGCTCGACGACGGGTTTCAATACTGGAAACTCCGCGGCCGCCGGACCGATGTGGTGTTGGTCGACGCCCAACAGCCATTCGGAAACGAATACCTGCTGCCGCGCGGAACGCTCCGGGAACCGCCTTCGCACCTCTCCCGCGCCAGTGTTGTGTTTCTCACCAAGGTTGATCGCAGCACCCCCGCCCTCAGCCGGCGCATCGACGATCTTCGTGTCCGCGTTGCCCGCCTCAACACCCGCGCCGAGGTCGTCGAATGCGTCCATCACCCGCTGTATTTCGAAGACGTGTTCACCGGCGAACAATTCGGCCTGGACCTGCTGCGGGGACGGAAGGTCGCCAGTCTCAGCGGCATCGCGCAGCCGGAAAGCTTCGAGCTGAAACTGACCGAACTCGGTGCCGACATCGTCCTCGCCCGGCGGTTTGCCGATCACCACCGGTTCAGTCAGCAAGAGGTCCTCGACGCCATCAATCGCGGGAAAAAGCGGCGCGCCGACATGGTGGTGACCACTCAGAAGGATGCCGTGCGGTTTCCCAAACTCGATCGCCGCGACCTGCCGATCTACTTCATGCGGGTCGAAATCAAAATCACCGCGGGGGCGGATGGATTCGACGAAGCGGTCCGCCGCATCTGCTTCAAATGAACTCCCTGCTCGCAGGTCTGGCGCGGGTGTTCATCCGGCTCATCCAGTCCCTGCCCCTGATACTGGTTGCCCGTCTGGGTCGGGGTGCGGGCGCCATCGCCTTCGTGCTCGACCGCCGCCATCGGCGCGTGGCGCTTTCCAATCTCGAACGGGTGTTCGGGAATGAACTGGACGCCGGTCAGCGCCACGCGATCGCCCGTGAAAACTTCCGCCGGCTCGGCGAGAATTATGCCTGCGCCGTCAAGACCGCCTCGATGAGCCGCGAACAGCTGGATGGCCATCTGGAATGGGTGGGGCTCGATGACACGCTCGTTGCGGAAACCCGGTGCATCGTGGGTGTCGTTGGTCATTTCGCCAATTTCGAGGTCTACGCCCGCATCAAGGATCGTCTGCCGGGGTGGACGGTGGGAACCACCTACCGGGCGTTGCGGCAACCCGGCCTCAACCGCATCCTACTCGATCTCCGGGAACGCAGCGGCGTCCGCTTCTTTGAACGTCGGTCCGGTGCCGAACCGCTGCGCCGCGCGATGCAGGCGGGCCGCATGCTGCTCGCGTTGCTCTCCGATCAGCATGGTGGGGATCGCGGTCTCTGGCTCCCCTTCCTCGGTCATCCCTGTTCCTGCAATCCGGCCGCCGCACTTCTGGCGGTCCGTTACGAAGCGGCACTGCGATCCGCGGTGTGTTACCGGACAGGACTCGCCCGCTGGCGTATCGAGATCGAGCCGGAGATTCCAACCCGCGATGCCTCGGGAAACACCCGTCCCGTGGAAGACATTCAAGGCGACATCAATTCACGCCTGGAGGCCGCCATCCGCCGGGATCCGGCCAACTGGTTTTGGGTTCATCGCCGCTGGAAACCCCCTTCCGCCTGGCAGCAGGCGCGGATGAACGCAACCGAGGTTTCGCCGCCTCCGGCCGACTGAACCCGTGTCCTCCGCTGCATTGCCTTCTTCCTTTGAACCCCGGCGCATCGTTGTCCGCGGGGTCAACTGGCTCGGCGACGCGGTGATGACGACGCCGGCGCTTCACCGTCTCCGCGAGCGGTTCCCTACGGCGTCGATTCAACTGCTCACCCACGAAAAGCTGACGGGCCTGTGGACCGGGCATCCGACTGTGGATGGTGTCATTCCGTTTTCGGCGAAGGAGGGTGTGTTCACCGTCGCCCGGCGGCTGCGGGAAGGTCGACATGACCTCGCGGTGTTGTTCCCCAATTCACACCGGGCCGCATTGGAGGTGCGCCTGGCCGGAATTCCCCGCCGTGTGGGAACCTCCCGACGTTGGCGCGACTGGCTTCTGACTGATGTAGTTGGAATCCCGGACGGCATCGTGAACCTCAAAAAACGGCGACCGGATGAAATCCGCGCGCTGCTGGCCCGCGAAGAGAAGATCGGCAGCCGCCGAAACACCCCGCTGCGGCCGGGTCCGGAATCGCATCACACGCACCTCTACCTTCGGCTGGTCGCCGCGCTGGAAGCGGATCCGGCATCGGTGGTGCCGTATCTCCACGTTGCTCTCGACGAGATGGCGACGGTTCGGCAGCGATGGAACCTGGATCCCGCGATCACCTGGATCGGCATCAATCCCGGGGCGGAATACGGACCGGCGAAACGCTGGCCGGTGGATCGATTTCAAGCGGTCATCCATCGGCTGGCGAGCCGCACCGGCGTGGGGTTTGTGCTTTTTGGCGGACCGGCGGATCGCGGTCTGGCGGAAACGATTGCCTCTGGAATTGGAGCCACCGCGCCGGTGCGAATCCTCGCCGGGGAAACGTCCCTGCGCGAACTCTGCGCCGGTCTTTCGGCCTGCGCGGTGTTGTTGACCAACGACACCGGACCGATGCACGTGGCCGCGGCGGTGGGGACGCCGGTGGTGGTGCCCTTTGGCAGCACCTCGGCCGAGCTCACCGGCCCTGGTCTTCCCGGGGATTCTCGGCATCGTCTGCTGCGATCGAACGCTGTCTGCGCCCCCTGTTTTCTTCGCACTTGTCCGGTGGACTTTCGCTGTATGACCGGACATTCGGTGGATCACGTCGCGGCAATGGTTTCCGAAGTCTTGTCACAAGAAATTTCGATCCGCAGGATGGAACGACCGCAGCAATCCTGATATTCCGAACCCGCAGTGGCGCGCCGCATTATCATTGTGTCGGACCTGTTGCCCCCCAAGCGGGGCGGCCTTGCCGATCACACCCACCGTCTCGCCACCGAGTTGTCCCACACCCATCCGGTCACGGTGCTGACCTCGCCCGGAGCTTCGCCGTCGGAACGATTTCAAGTCCGACCGAGCATCGGAGACTGGCAGGACCTCGATTGGATCGTCGCCGAGCTGTCGGAATTCGCCAACGATTCGGTCCTGTTGTGGCAGTACGTGCCCCACATGTATGGCCGCGGCGGCGTCAACCTGCGTCTGCCACGGTTTTGGCGGGACCTCCGCCGTTCCGGCAACCGGCAGGTGTTCATTGCGCACGAGATCATGGCGGACATGAGCTGGAAGCCGTCCCGCTTCTGGTTTGCGCTGCAACACCGCCGCCAATGGAAGGCGCTTCTCGCTTCCGCCGATGCCGTGGCGATTTCCACCAGTCGATGGTTGGAAGACTGGTCCCGATTGCGGCCCGACGCGGCCCCGTTGTTTTCGCTGCTTCCCTCGCCGACCAGCATCGAACCCCAGCCGGTGGGTCCCGATCACGCCCGCGCCTGGCGGAAAGAGCACGGCCTTGATCCGGAGGTGCGGGTGCTCTCCTATTTCGGGACCCTCGGTCCGAACAAACAGTTCTACTGGATTCTGGACGCCTGGCGGGCTGCCCGCGCCGCCGGCATTCCGGTGGCGCTCGCGGTGATCGGCGGCGCGCCCGATCCGAATCTGCCGGCGGAACTCAAGGCCCTGTACCGTCCGCTGGGGTATCTTCCCGCGCCCGAGGTTTCCGCCGCACTGCACGCTTCGGACCTGCTGGCACTACCGTTCAGTGACGGCGTTTCCGAGCGGCGGACGACGCTGATGGCCGGGCTGGCCCACGGCGTGGCGGTGGCAACCACCGTGGGACATGGCACCGGAACCGCGCTCGCCAAGGCACCCTACCTCGGCCTCTGCCATGCCCGCGACGAACGGGGATTCGTTCAATTGATCCACTCGCTGTTGAAGGATGACGCACGCCGGCATCAACTCGCCGCGGATGGCAGGGCCGCCAGTGAACGCGAGTTTTCCTGGCCGGTCATCGTGCGCCGATTGCTGCCCCTGCTGGACCCCGGAGCGTCGGTCCGAGGACCCGCTTGACTGGGCCGAATGGAACCGCCTGACTGATCGCCTTCCATGAACGCTCGCCCCCTGTTCCTTTCCCTGCTCTGGCTGGCACTGCTTTCGGCCCGCCCGGTCTGTGCCGCCGGACCTGATGTCCCCAATCAACTCAGTGACGCGGACCGCAAGGCGGGCTGGCACCTGTTGTTCGATGGCCGGACCACCTCGGGCTGGAAGGGATTCGGAAAACCGGCCATGCCCGCGCAGGGTTGGGTCGTGGAGGACGGGTGGTTGAAGCATACCGCGAAAGGAGGAGGTGGCGACATCATCACCACCGAGTTGTTTGTGGATTTTGAACTGCGCTGGGACTGGCGGGTGGCACCGGGTGCCAACAGCGGCGTGAAGTATTTTATCGATGAAAAACGCGGCGCGCCGATCGGTCATGAGTACCAGCTCATCGACGATGCCCTGCATCCCGACGCGTTGGTCGGACCCAAACGCCAGACCGGGTCCCTCTACGACGCGCTGCCCCCGGGTGAACGCGAACTGCATCCGCCTGGAACGGTGAACACCTCAGCGGTGATCGTCCGCGGAAACCATGTGGAACACTGGTTGAACGGTCACCAGATCCTTTCCTATGAACTGGGTTCGGCCGAAATGATCACGGCCAAGGCGGCCAGCAAATTCAAGAACGAGGCGCGTTGGGGCACGAAGTTCCCGACACCGATCCTGCTCCAGGATCACGGCGATGAGATTTTCTTCCGGAACCTTCGGATTCTGCCGCTCCATTGAGAGCCTGTCTGAAAATGGGAAAGGGTCCTGCGGCAAGGGATTTTGTCTTCTGCCGAGGCGACGAGGCCCGAGCATTCCCAACGTGGGCTGTAAGGGCCGGGTCAACGAAGGCGGAAGACAAAAGCACTGCCGCCCGGAGGGTTGTCGGGGAAAAGGCCGGCTGGCTTCGTTGCTCCTCGGTCACAGCCCCAAAAGGGCTGCTCCCTCCTCGCGCCTCGCCATTGCTGCGAGATCAGGCGCCGCGGATCGTTGGCCGCGCTCTCCTGCACCAGGAAGACGTTGTCGCCGATCAGCGGAGCGTGGACCGGCACGATCAGCATCACCAGTGCCTCGCGTTCCCCGTTGCCCTGGGCGTTGAGCTGCCGCACCTGGGCGATGTTGTCGTACTGGCCGGCGAACATGCCCACCAGCTCCTGCAGCTCCACTTCGCGATGACGGGCCTGATCGGCGCAGCCGCCCAAGGCAAGGGCGAGCAACGCCGCGCCGGCGCTGCGCAGGGCCCGCGGGCGGGAGAAGATTCTTTCAGCCATAAAGGATGCGCCACTCCGAACGGTAAGCCAGACCCAAGGCAAGGATGCGCTCAATGAGCGCCGGATACTGCAGTCCCGCGGTGGCCGCGGAGCGTGCGAAGTCTTCGTGCGCGGCCAGGTGCGGATTGGCGTTGGCCTCCAGCACGAACACACTGCCATCGGCACGTATGCGAAAATCCATGCGCGCGAACCCCGACAGGCCCAGCGATCGATAGATGCGCCGGGACAGGCGGTCCAGCTGCGCCTCAACACCGACCGGCAGGTCCGCCGCCGGATGGCTGCCGATACCGTAGCGGCTGCGGTAGTCCAGGTCCCACTTGACCTTGCGCGTGGCGATGGCGCTCTGGTTCGCCGGCATGGTGCCGAAGTCCAGCTCCCAGACCGGCAGGCGCGTCAGGCGCTCGTTGCCGATGACCCCCACGTAGCACTCGCGCCCCTCGATGTATTCCTCCACGAGCACGTCGGACTTGTTCTGCTCGAACACGAACTCGATGCGCTCCTGCAGGCGCGCCGCGTCTTCAACGACCGAAGCCTGCGCGATGCCCAGGGAGGCGTCGTCGGTTGAGGACTTCACAAACAGCGGATAGCGCAGGTTGCGCGGCACGCGCAGGCGCGCGCCACGGCGGAATATCGCGAACTGCGGCGTCGGGATACGGTGGAAGGCGAATACCTGCTTGCACAGCGCCTTGTCGCGGGAGATCAGCAGGCCGCGCGGATTGCAGCCGGTGTACGGCTGCCGCAGCATCTCCAGGAAGGCAATGACGTGCTGGTCGTAGGCGACGATGCCGTCGAACTCCTCCAGCAGGTTGAAGACGATATCCGGCTGCCATTCGGAGATCAGGCTGCGCAGCTCCACCAGGCTATCCAGGACGCCCAGCACGCGCACGTCATGGCCGGAGGCGCGAAGCGTGGAGATCACGTCGTATTCGGCACGCCAGTCCTGGATCACCTTGGGGTCGTAGCCCTCCAAGCTGTCTGGCGGCATGAGGCTTACGTGCAGGACGACGAGTACTTTACGTTTCTTCATAAATGAATCTGCGGGCTAGTGCCCTTGCCATAGAGCTTGACCAACCGTATCAGCATCCAGCGCGCATGCCGCAGCGCCTCGCGGCGCGAGCCGCGCAGATACAGATCCAGTTCCGCGGCGCGCGCGATGGCCCGCCGCAGCACCTGGTAGACCGCATACCGGTCTACTTCCGCCTCGCGCGCCACCGACGCTACCAACAGCGGCTTGCCCTCGCGCAGCATCACGCTGGCGCGGGGCGCAGCCGAGCGCCGCGGACGTGGCGTAAAGACCTTGAGGAGCATCTCATCGGCATCGCTACGCAGGAAATGCCGGTAGCGCGCCAGCTTCGCCGCATAGTGCTCGGCTAGTGTGCGCCGGTTCTGCGCCAATGGCTCGATGTGCACGCGCGTGCGGACCAGAGGTGGCTGCTCGCGCACCTGCTGCATCAACTCCTCGACGAAGGAGAGCTTGTCCAGCGCTGGCCAGTCCTCGTAGGAGCGCCGCCAATCGGAGTTGGGCTTCAGCCAGACGGCGAAGGTTTCGGCGAAGTCCTCCGTAGGATGACTCTGCGCGTACCAGTCGCCCAGATGGTGCACGTAGCGGCGACTGCCGGGGCGCGCCCGGTAGCGCTCCGGATAGGGCAATGACGCCGGCCCGAAGACTTCGCGCCAGCGACGCCGGTAGCGCAGGCGGTAGGCACTATCGATCGCGTGGCCGGCCTCGTG
>CAIVQB010000055.1 GCA_903907925.1 uncultured Verrucomicrobiota bacterium | reverse complement strand
CACCGTCATCGGCATGGCGCTCCGTGGCGCCCACCATGAACGGCCGCTGACCCATGACCTGATCGCCCGGATGTGCGATGGCTTCGGCATCACCGTCGAACGGGTGGTGATCACCGAGTTGAGGAACTCGACCTATTTCGCCCGCCTGATCCTGAAACAGCGCAATGAGCTGGGCGAAAAGCTTGTGGAAATCGACGCCCGTCCCAGCGATTGCCTCGCCCTCGCGGCGATGCAGAAGAAACCGATCTACGTCACCGCCCAACTCTTCCATCAGGTCGAGGACATGAGCGAGGTTCTGGCCCGGATTGGACAGGAGGACGAGGCCGACGGAGACGGTGACGGAGAAGGGGAGTCGGGTGAGGAATCCGCAGGCGAGGAACCCGAGGACAAGTGATGGCTTCCGGTGCCGCCAGCGCTCCCCTCGCGCTGATCTGTGGGGATGACGACTACACCGTCAAACAACGGGCCCGCCAGCTTTATGAACAGTGGTGCGGCGAGGCCGGAGGGATGGACCATGAGATTGTCGATGCGGTCGCCGGAAACGGCCAGGAGGCCTTGAAACGTTTGGGACGATTGCATGAGGCCTTGCAGACATTGCCCTTTTTCGGTGGTGCCAAAATTGTCTGGTTCAAGGACTGCACGTTTTTGGGCGACGACCGGACCTCGGCCAGTGCCGCGGTGACCGCCGCGCTCGGCGAATTGGCTGAAACCCTCAAGAGTTTTCGATGGGACGGAGTCCGTCTGCTGATTTCGGGGGGCAAGCCCGACAAACGCCGGTCGTTTTTCAAGACCGTTGAGAAACTGGGGACGGTCGAACTGTTCGTGGCGTTGTCGTCCGACGATCGGGATTGGGCGGCACGGGCCGAGTCGGAAGCCCTCCGCGTGATTCGGGCGGGCGGAAAAACGATTGGAGCGGAGGCGACGGCTGAATTGGTGACCCGCGTGGGGCCCAATCTTCGAGCCCTGGCCTCTGAAGCCGAGAAGCTCTTGCTGTACGTGGGGGATCGTTCGGAAATCCTTTTGGAGGACGTTCAACTGCTCACGACCCGCCAAAAACTCGCCCAGGCCTTCGCACTGGGGGAAGCCTTGGGGGAACGCAATCTGGGCAAACTCATGCGGGTCCTGGACCAGGAACTGTGGGAAATCCGGGCCGGAATTGATCGCAAGAAATCAGAAATCGGCCTGCTCTACGGCCTGTTGTCCAAGATTCGTGCCTTGTTGATGCTGAAGGACCTCCGTCAGCGAGGAATCTTGAAACCGGCGCGAGATTATTCGGCCTTCAAGGTTCAGTTGGAACGTATTCCGCCGGGCGCGGTGCCGGAGGATCGCCGCTTTAATCCGCTGGCCGGCCATCCGTTCGTTCTGTTCCAGGCGATGCGCCATACCGACAATTACGAGCTGCCGGAGTTGATCCGGGCGATGTCGGTATTGTTGCAGGCCAACGTTCAACTGGTGAGCAGCAGCCTCGACGAGGCGATGGTGCTGCAGAAGGCATTGATCGACATCGTGGGGTTGGGGCCACGGCGGTCGGCGGCCACGGGCTGACCTGGGTTGCGGTCGGGACAAGCAAGATCTTTGGAACGCGGAGATTGACGCGACTTTTGCAATTGGTACCGTCCCCCGCTCCGCTCCTGTCGGGAACGGAATCGAAAACATGAAACGCCAGTACCAACCTTCGAAAATCCGCCGGGTGCGTCAGCACGGCTTTCGCGCCCGCATGAAGACCAAGAGCGGCCGCGCCATCCTCTCCAACCGCCGCCGGATCGGCCGCAAACGTCTGACTCAGGTCTGATCCTCATGGCCTCCGCGCCGCGCCACCGACTTCGTTTCGGTCGTGACCGCCGGCTTCGCGCGTCGCGGGAGTTCTCCCGCCTCAAGTCGGACGGCCAGCGGTGGGTGCAGGGGTGCCTCATTCTCAACTGGGCTTTGTCCACCCGCCCGACCGGTTCCCGACTGGGCGTGGTGACCGGCCGTCGCATCGGTCCTTCGGTGGTGCGGTCCCGGGCTCGACGCCTGTTGCGCGAGGCCTTCCGGCGCAATCAACACCGGATAACCGGTTCTGTGGATCTGGTTCTGGTCGCCCGTCCTTCCATTGCACCGCGCACCGCCGACGCGGTGGAGCGGGATTATCTGCTCGCCCTGAAACGGGTGGGTCTGTTGCGGGAAGCCGTGACCGAAACGCCGACCGCTTGAGCCTCGCCCAACACGTTCTCCTGTTTCTGCTGGGCGGTTATCGCTGGCTGATCGTTCCTGCGCGTCGTCTGCTGTTCGGGCCGGCGCCGTCCTGTCGTTTCACCCCGACCTGTTCGGTGTACGCTGCGGATGCGGTCCGCGCGCACGGGGCGTTTCGCGGCGGCGGATTCGCCGTCCACCGCCTGTGCCGCTGCCATCCCTGGGGTGGATTCGGCTTTGATCCCATTCCGGGAACCGTTCCCGGACACACTCTTCCTCCTTCACTCTAAATGGACCGCAAAGGCATCAGCATCATCGCCGGCGCACTGGGACTTCTCCTGGGCTGGATCTACCTGGTCAACAACGTGCTGGTGAAACCGGGGCCGCACCGTGCGCCGGTTGCCACCAACGGGGTGGTGTCCACCGAATCCACCGGCGCCGCCGCACGAACCCCGGCGGCCGCTGACGTGCCCCCCGGTTCTTCCGCGTCCCCTGCGGCTGCGGTTCCAAGGCCGGTTCCGTCCCTCCGTTCGTCGAGCGCGGAACAAACCCTCGTCCTGGAAAACGCCAAGGTACGGGCCGTCTTCACCTCGCAGGGTGGCGGACTCAAGTATGTCGAACTCAAAGACTATGCCGGCAAAGTGGCCGGTCACCGCGCCGGCGACGGACCGGTCGATCTCGCGGCGTTGAATCGGCCGGCGTTTCTCCCGGCGTTCACCTTCCTCAATCCGCCGGGTGAGGTGGTCGACGAAACTTATGCCCTGAGCCGCACTGCGACCGGCATGAAGGCGGAGAAGACGCTCGCCGACGGTCTCCGCGTGGTGAAGGAGTTCACCCTCTCCACCAACTACGAATTCACCGCGTCGATCCGCGTGGAAAATCGAAGCGGCCAGCCGGTGGTCGTGCCTGCACGGGAACTGGTCATCGGCACCGGATCGCCGATGGATCCCCACGAGGGCGGTGAAACGACGGGCGCGTTCTGGTTCAACGGTGAACGGAGCGAACATCTGGACGCCGGGAAATTCAGCAGCGGCCTGATTGCGAATCTCCGCGGTGTCCCGCCGTTGACCGAGATCACCGCCGGCAACACCAATGTGGTCTGGGCCGCCGTTCACAACCGATTCTTCGCCCTCATCGCGGTGCCCGACCGGCCCGCGGACCAAGTCATTGTTCGGGACTATCCTCTCCCCAGTCCATCCCGCGAGCAGTTGGCGGCCGACGGCCGGCTCAACCCGAAACCGCACGCCTACCAGGCTGCCCTGATCCTCGGTGGCACCAACCTGCCGGCCGGACAGGCGGTCGAGCATCATTTCCGGGTGTATGCCGGACCGAAGGAGTATTTCACCCTGTCCCGCCTCGAGCCGCAGCTCGAACTGGTGATGGATTTCACCGGGATCACTGGCTTCTTCGCAAAGGGCCTGTTGCTCAGCCTCAATGGCATTCACCATTTCATTCCGTCGTACGGCTGGTCGATCGTAGCGATTACCCTGATTATCAAGGGCCTCTTCTGGCCGCTGACCGCGGCCAGCACCCGATCGATGAAGCGCATGCAGGCGATCCAGCCGCAGCTCCAGGCGCTGCGCGAGAAGTACAAGGATAGCCCGCAGAAGCTCAACGAAAAGACTCTTCACGTGATGAAGGAGAACAAGGTGAATCCGGCTGCCGGCTGCCTGCCGATGCTGATTCAGTTCCCGGTGTTCATCGGATTCTTCTTCATGCTCCGGACGGCCATCGAGTTGCGCGGGGAACATTTCTTGTGGGCGGCCGACTTGTCCCAGCCGGACACGTTGTTCATCATTCCCGGCCTCGGATTCGTGCCGTTCCTGGGCGTCAACGGCGTCGGATTGCCCTTCAACCTCTTCCCGATCCTGATGGGCATGACCTCGCTGTACCTCGCGAGCCTGACGCCGCCGTCGCCGCAGATGGATCCGGCCCAGCAGAAGATGATGAAGTACATGCCGGTCATGTTCGTCATGTTCCTGTACAACTACAGTTCGGGTCTCACCCTCTACTGGACCGTCCAGAACCTGATCAGCGTGTTGCAGACCAAGTACACGAAGATGAACACGACGAAGCCGACCGCCACGCCGATGGCACCCGTTCCCCGCGGCCGTTGAATATCCGGCATCCCGCGCCATCCTTCGTTCGACACACTTTCTTCCATGGACCCAAAGGCCACACTCGAAACCCTGCTCCAACACATGGGGTTCACCGCCACCGTCGCCGCCCGAGAAGTCGAGGATCAGATCCTGCTCGACATCGACACCGAGGATCCCGGCCGGCTGATCGGTCGGAGTGGTCAGACCCTGGGCGACCTGCAATTCATGGTGAACCGTCTGGTGTTCAAGGGCGACACCAAGGTCCCGCATATCGTTCTGGATGTCGGCGGATACCGCCAGCAAGCGCGCGAACAACTGGTGAAGCGCGCCAAGGAAGCTGCGGAAAAAGTCCGTCGCTGGGGTGACGTCACCGAGATGGAACCGATGAACGCCTTTGATCGCCGGGTCGTGCACCAGACGTTGAAGGAGGATCCGGACGTGGAGACTCACAGCGTCGAAGTCGAGGGCAGCGACAAAAAAGTCATCCTGATCCGCCCGAAACGGGCCTGAAGACGGGTTCTGGAGGCCTCCAGCCGGATGACTTCCGACCCCTTTTCCGGCAAATACGTCTTGCAGGTACGGGGTTGGACAGTATTTTGCGCGCCCGCTCTGTGCGGGTTGGTAGCTCAGCGGTAGAGCAGCGGCCTTTTAAGCCGTTGGTCCAGGGTTCAAATCCCTGCCAACCCACCAGGCCGCGCCGAGTTGCTCCGGATAGAGCGACAGTTGGTTTGCTGTGACCCTATCGTCCAGCGGTTAGGACACCGCCCTTTCACGGCGGGGACCCGGGTTCGAATCCCGGTAGGGTCGCCATCCTCTTTTGATGCGCCGTCTGCGTTCGGAACGATTCCAGAGAAGCGCGGAGGACACTGATTTCACGGATTCACACGAATTTCTGGAGGGCTGATCGGATTCGGTTCATTTTGTCCGCCCTGCCTTGTCTTCAAAATCGTGGGTCAAGGAGCTAAACCGGAGTTCCCTGGATTTTTCAGCCAGGCTTTCGGGCGCTTTTTGATCAGACTCGGATCATCCCGTCCTATGAATCTGTCCCGCTGGAACCTCCTGCTGCTGGCCGTCGCAACGTTTTGGTTGTCGGGTTGTGCCACGGGCGCGCTGTCGAAGCGCGATCCGATGCCCGCGTTTTCCGAGGGCTCGCGGATCCTGTTTCAGGGAGATTCCATCACCGACGGCAATCGTGGCCGAAGCAGTGATCCCAACCACATCCTTGGCCACGGCTACCAGTTCCTCATCGCGGCCCGCTATTGTGAGAGTCTGGCCGAACGCCACTTGGTGTTCCTCAATCGTGGCATCAGCGGCAACAAGGTGTCCGACCTCGCTCGCCGCTGGCAGAAGGACACACTGGAACTGAAGCCGGACCTCCTCAGCATTCTGATCGGCATCAATGATCTCAATGCCGGCGTCAGCGCCGAGGACTACGAACGGCAATACGACCAATTGCTGACCGACACTCGACAGGCCTTGCCGGGAGTGAAGCTCGTGCTCTGTGAACCGTTCGGTCTTCCGGTCGGACATTTCCAGTCGGACTGGGACAAGCACCGGGCCGACCTCGCGATCCGCCGGGAAATCGTCGGACGTCTGGCGGCGAAGTATCACGCGCCCGTCGTTCATTTCCAGAAGGCCTTCGACGAGGCGCTGCGGCGGGCTCCTGCCGAGTATTGGATCTGGGACGGCATCCATCCCACTTTTCCCGGCCACCAACTCATGGCCGAGGAATGGATTCGCACGGTGAAAGAAGCTTGGTCCGCATCCAGGAACCGTTGAGCGTTCCTAAATCCTGAACCCCCCAGCCGGTTTCGATTACCGTCCCATCCGGGGATCGCTCATGCTGTCGTTGCCGGTCTCCATCCGTCCCGCGTAGCGACGGAAAAAATCGGTCGAACCGGCAACCCGCAGGCCGAGATCGTACCATCCGTGACTCGATTGAAGATCGATCAGGATTTCGCTGGCTGGTCCCGCGAGTTGGATCGTTTTCGCCGGGCGACCGTAGCTCAAGTCCTCCATCTCGACGGTCAACGCCGTCTTGCCCCGATTGAACAACCGCAGTCGCGTCGGAAGACTGACCGCACCGGTCCCTGGCGCGGGCTCCAAGGTGAATTCGACGGTCGGATCGTCGGCCGTTCCCTGGAATTCGCGAAAGAACCCGTTTGGTCCGTGCGCCTGAAGATGGTACCGCGAACCGGTGAACCCCGAGAGCAGCCAAGTGTCGGTCAATTGATCCCCGGCGGAAACGGCATAGGACCGGATCCCAGATAATTCTGGTCCTGCACTGACCTTGGTGGGGTCTTTCTTTTGAGCGGTGGCCGGTGTGTAAACTTGAAACGGCGCTCCGGCGGAACGTTTGCCAAACTGCTGGTGCCCGGCGGCGAATCGAACCTCGATTCCACTTCGATCGGCGGTGAGCCGTGCGTCCACCGCCAGTTCGTAGGGCAGGGCGCAGGAAGGCCGGATGCCCGCCTCCTGCCGGGGCAGCCAGGGGACGGACTGCGGATCGCGCCGGAACTGCGCGATGTCTTCGGCGGAGAGAGCCCGGAAGCCATCCGGCAATTTCCGGAATTGAGCCTGATGGATCCCCTTCAGGTGGGAATCCCGTTGAAGCGGTTCGGGCGGGGTCGGCTTCTCGTTGTGAGAGGGACGGAAAGTCGAACTAAGATCCCCGCAAACCGTCCGCCGCCAATTGCTGATATTGGCCTCGCGAATCGGCTTTCCGGTTCGATGGCTTACCAGCGTTTCGACCATTCGGATGATCGAGGTGTGATCGCAGACCTGCGAGTTGACGTAGCCGCCGCGGCTCCACGGGGACGCGATGACCAGCGGAACCCGGAAGCCGAGTCCAATGGGGCCGGTGCGCCGGGCGGATCCGGGATGCTGCTTTTGTCGCTCGTCCTCCTGCGCCATCCGGACGTACTCCACCGAAGGATCCAATCCGACGGAGGCCTTGCCGCTGTCCGGTTGGTCGGGATTGGGCGGTACAAACGGCGGCATATGATCGAAGTAACCGTCGTTCTCGTCGTAACACAGGACGAAGATCGTCTTACGCCAGACCTCCGGATTCCGGGTGAGGATTTCGAGGCATTCGGACAGATACCACGCGCCATACCACGGTGCGCCCGGATGATCCGAAAAGTTCTCCGGCGCGACGATCCATGAAACCGTTGGAAGTTTGCCGGTCTGCACGTCATTGCGGAAGCGGTGGAGGACATCGCCCTTGGGAAGCTGCATCTCGCGTTCGATCCCGCCGTCCCGATAGGTGAGGGTCGTCAATTGGCGATAGTCGGGATCCCCGGCGTTGGTGGTGAACGCCCGCTCATGCAGGCTTCGTTCCCGGATCGGCAGCCTGGCCCAGGCGTCGTCGGTGTAGCGTTCCTGTTCCTCGGTGATGGCGGCGAGTTCCGCCTTTGCGGCGGCCAGTGCCTCGTTGCGGGCGGGGGATGCCGGCTGCCCTTCCAGTTCCGAGATGTGGGCCGGCAACTCCCTGCGACGTTCGGCGAGGTGGCGGCGGTGACTGGTGGCGAACCGCACGTGGTATTGCTCAAACCACTCGATGGAATTGTCGGTGAAATTGCTCAACCAGGCGTCGGCCTCGCCCACCAGACCGGAATCGAGCGACAGCTCATTCTGATAAATCCGCCAATCAACACCGGCGTCGGTCAAACGTTCCGGAAAGGTCGTCCAGCGTGCCTCGGCACCATAGTCGACGTCCTCGTTTCGCACGTTGGCCTTGGTGTCGATCGACGGGGTTTCCCGGATCGTACCCGTCCAGAGATGCAGCCGGTTGGGCGTGGTGCCGGTGAGGGAAGAACAGAAATTCTGGTCGCAGACGGTGAAGGCGTCGGCGAGCGCATAGTAGAACGGAATATCGTGTCGATCGTAGTAACCCATCGTGAGCGGCAGTCCGGCATAGCTGCGATTGCCGGAATGTTTGGCGTCGAGCCATCCGTTGTTCCAACCGTCGTTCCGGGCATCGGATTGATCCACCCACGAGTGCGGCAGCGAACTCATCCAGGTGGCCTTGGTGTCTTTGATGTCGAGCCGGAACGGCGCGTAGGTCTGGCCTTCGTGATTGGTCTGGAACCATACCGGGTTTCCGTTGGGCAACGTGACCGCCCGGGGATCGTTGAATCCGCGGACACCCCGGAGAGCACCGTAACAATGATCGAACGAGCGGTTTTCCTGCATCAGGATCACGACGTGTTCCGCGTCGAGCCAGGTGGTGCCCGGCACCGGATCGATCGCCAGTGCCTTTTGGATCGAGGCCGGGAAGCTGCCGGCCACCCCTCCACCCGCGGCCAGCAGGGCTGCTTTCTTCAGGAAATCACGTCGGGAATCCATAAGTGTCGAATCAAGGTCAAAGCTGGCGTGTCCGACGCCCCGCGGATTGGCTGCATTCAGTTTCTACGGTAGGGCCGAGGCTCCCGCCGAGCCGAGTGTGTGGCAAGATCCGGCATCCCGCCAAGCGGGGCCGAATCCGTCCGTTCATCCTGTCTGAATCAGTGAATCCGTGTCCCTCTGTGGCTTCTTCTGAGCTACATTTCCGCCCATTGCCGCAGGAGATTGTGATAAACACCGGTGAGTTGGACCGCGGACGGATGATTCGGGTGGTCGCTGTTTAGGCGCTGGATGGCGAGGTCGAGGTCGAACAGGAGGGACCGCTGTCCGTCATCCCGGATCATGCTCTGGATCCAGAAGAACGAGCAGACCCGCGCCCCACGGGTCACGGGCGTGACGTGGTGCAGGCTGGTCGCCGGGTACAACACCATGTGGCCCGGCGGCAGCTTCACCCGCTTCACTCCATAGGCGTCTTCCACACACAATTCGCCTCCGTCGTATTCCTCCGGCCCTGCGAAGAACAACGTCGCGGAGAGGTCGGTCCGGATCCGGTGCGGCGTACCTGTCACCTGGCGGATGGCATTGTCGACGTGGGTGCCAAAGGATTGTCCACCGGAATACCGGTTGAAGAGCGGCGGGAACACCCGCAGGGGCAGCGCGGCCGAAAGGAACAACGGATGTTTGCCCAGCGCGGCCAGGATCGTTTCTCCTAATTGTCGTGCCACCGGATGGTTCTCCGGAATCTGGAGGTTGTCCTTCGTCTTCACCGACTGATGGCCGGCGGTCACCCGGCCGTCCACCCATTCAACGGTTTCAAAGAGAGCACGGGCCTGAGCCACCTCCTCGGCGGTCAGGACATCGGGGATGCTGATCAACATGGGGTTCCTAGAATGGGCTAGAATTTGAAGTTGGTGCTGAAGAGGGCCGAAATCCCGGCCCCGGGAACGATGTGGGCCGGGTGGACCTGATCGTAGAAGGAGTTGTTGGTGAGGTTGTAGACGTTCACCTGCAAATCCACGTGACGACTCAGGTGGTACTTGATCATCGCGTCCAATGTCCAATAGCCCGGCGCCTCCTTGAGGCGTGAGGTCACCGGATCCAACGGCACGGTTGAACTGGCGGTCCGGCTGCCCACGTACCGCACTCCGCCGCCGATTTCCAGGTCCCAGGGCAGTTCGTACGTCGTCCACAGGCTGACGGTGTGGCGCGGAACATTGGCCAGCGGATATCCCACGCTTCCCGGGAAGAACCGCGAACTCTCCACGGCGCTGTCCAGGAGCGCGTAGCCAGCGGCGATGCGCCAATGATCCGTCAACCGTCCGCCCGCTTCCAATTCGAGACCTTCGACCCGTTGCTTTCCCGCCAGCACGATCTCATTGGAGTTGCTGGGATTGGTTTCCCGGGCATTCGTCTTCTCGGTCCGGAAGATCGCACCCCGCAGGGACAATTTGCCCGAAAGGACATCCCATTTCGTGCCCAGCTCGAACGTTTGATTCTCCTCCGGCGGTAGGTTGGCGTTGCCCGCGCTGAGCGCCAGGGATTCCGCGGACGGATTGAACGAGGTGCCGTAGTCGAAGTAAATGCTGCCGTTCGGACGGGGCTTGAAGACCACCGCACCACGCCAACTGGGCATCTCGTCGACGCGGTTGAAGGCCTGTCCAGTGACCGCATTGGCGAAGTCCGCATCAAAGTAATCCCACCGGAATCCGCCCAACACTTCCCAGCGCTCGCTCAGTTTCAAGGTGTCGACCGCGTACACCCCCACGCTGTTCGCCGTGGTCTTCACCTTCGAGCTGACCGTCGCCGTCCCGGCAAAGGTCTGGTGTTCGTCCGGTGTCAGGAGCCCGGTCGTCGGAACGCCGGTCCAGGTGAACCGGGTCGGATCGGATGTCTCCCGGCTCGCCTCGATTCCGGTGACGACTGTGTGGCTGAAGGAGCCGGTGTCGAACTTCCCGATGACGTCGAACTGGTTCTGGAAAAAGGTCTCGGTGCTGGTTCCCGTCAATTCATTGCGTTTGACAACGATTTGATCGAGCGGGGTGCTGAGTGTGGGTGCGGGTCCGGATATCGTCGCCGTGGCCTGCGGTTCGGTGATCCGAAAATCCCGCCCGTAGTTGGCGTAGCGAAGTTGGTCCCGCAGGGTCAGCGTTTCACTCACCTCATGCGATACCTTGACCGTGCCGATATCGGCATCGGTCTTCAGATAATCGCTCTTGAATCCGTAGAAATTGTGCCGCTCCACCTGCGCCGGACGGCCGAGAAGCCAGGGAACGCCGTAGTCCGGAATGTTGTCCTCGGATTGGTGATAGTAGCTGAAAGTGGCCTGCGTCGCGGTGCCGATCCCCAGCGAGAGCGACGGGGCGAATCCGAGCCGGCGATTCTCGGCGACGTCCCGCCCGGCGAACTCCGATTCCTGACCCATGACGTTGAGCCGGACCGCCGCGTGTTTTCCGAATTCCGGCACCGGCTCATTCACGTCCAGGGTCGCCCTCCGGGTGAGGTCCGTTCCCAGGGCGAGCGATCCCGAGATCGACGGCGCGAGAAGAGGCTGTTTGCTCTCCTGATTGATCACACCGCCGGTCGAGCCGCGTCCGAACATCACCGATTCCGGACCTTTGAGCGCGGCGACCGTCTCCAGATTGAACGGGTCGCGGTAGTAGCTTCCGAAGTCCCGCATCGCATCGAGGAAGATGTCCCCGCGGGCCGTGAACCCGCGCAAGGTCAGGTTGTCGCCCTGCGAACCGCCTTCGCCGGCGGCGATGCTGATGCCGGCCACGTTGCGTAACGCGTCGCGCAGCGTCGTGACCCCCTGATCGTCCATGACCTGCCGCGGGACCACGGTGATGGATTGCGGTGTGTCACGGAGCGGTTCGGTGAATTTTGGCAGTGAGACCTCGGAACCGGCGTTACCGGTGATGACCGATTTCTGCATCACCGCGGGTGGAATCGGACTGACGGTACCGGTGGGAGGCGTCGCGGCTCCTTCCGCGTGGGCGGCCGAAGACAGCCCGTGGGCCATGATGAGCGCCGTCAACCGCCGGGCGGAGCGGGTGATCGATTGCAGGGTGGTGAAGTTGGAGGTCTCGGAGATGGGATGGAGTGCGGGCATGATAATTGCCCCTGGCAGTGACGTGTCCGCTTCAACTTCGCCGGATGGGTGGCGAAGTGATCCGCGAATCCGAGCCGGCAAAACGCCGGCAACCTGTCCTGTCGTCCCGAGAGACTGCAGAACCGGTTCGAATCACACGCTGCGAACGATCACCGAAAGAGCGCCGTCTTTCTATCGGATGAACCGAATCCCCGCTCCCGGCCGCTTGCCATTCTTTGTCGCCACCTTGTTGCCGGTGAATTGCGGCCATTGTCGGTGGATTGCGATTTCGACACCCTCCTACCTGAAATGATGCGTTGAAGAGATCATCCCCCCATGGATTTATACAGAAGGAGACGGATTCCACCGATTTTGCACGGATTCCTGAAGAATCGGTCGAATGGAGTTCATTCTGTTTCGTCCCGTTTGAATCCGTGAATCTTTGAAATCCGCCGCTTTTTCTGAGGCGGCATCCCGGATTCACCGCGTCCCGACCGAGATGGAATTCGGGGTGGAGAACAGGTCGGGACCCGACGGTGGGTGATATCGGGCCACGACGGTGACCGACGTGACGTGGGGACGGCTTTGGCCCCAGTTCAGAGCCAGTTGGTAGCCGATTCCCAGCGCCGAGGATCCGACCACGGGAGCGAGTTGCTGCGCGGTGAAGCTCCAGACCTTCAACGGAGGTGTCCGCGTGAAATCCGTCTCGGTGACCACGCCGTCGAACATGAGAACGTCCAGGCGGCCCTCATGCATCTCGGTGCCCCGCGCACGCCCTGCCGGCGTCATGAACACCCGGACACCGATGCCGTCGGGTCCGGGCTTGGAATCAAGATTCAAGGCCACCGGCACCCCAAAGAGATGAATCTCACCGATGTCGCCCCGTCCTCCCCCGGCTCCATGGATCGCCGCGCAGCCGGTCAACAGTGACAACCCGGTCATGACCGCGGCAGTGCGATAAACCGGTTCGAAACAGTGAAACGGTTGTCGGACGGGGATTGGGGGGGGAATCACAATTCAGTCTTCAAGTTGCGAACCGGCGGCGGCGTGGCCCGGTGTGGCGGCGGGTTGGTCGGATACAAGGGTTCAATCAGGCGCCGTTGCATTTCATCGCCCTTGAGGAGGCTCTTGAATCCGGTGCCGTCGATCTGCTGACGGGTCACGGTGTCGGGGTCCTGCAGTGCGGTCGGATTTTGGCCATTTTCCAGCACCTGGGGCGTGAGCAGAATCAGAAGTTCCTTTCGCTCGCGGCTGACAGTGGTCGAGCGGAACATCGCGCCGAGGTAGGGGATGTCGCCCAGCCAGGGGACCTTCTTCACCCGCCGATCGTCCGACGTTGAAATCAGGCCGCCGATGATGATCGTCTGGCCGCTTTGGGCGCTGACGGTGGTGTTGGCCTTGCGTTGGTTGATGATGGGGACGCTGGAGGACTTGTTGATATCCACGCTGGAACTGCTGATCGCGCTGTTGGTCGTCCCAATCTCCATCTTCACAAAACCGTCCGAACTGATCTTGGGCGTCACGGTCAGGTTGACGCCCACATCCTCGTACCGGAAGGACGTCGTCAGATTGTTCTGAGCGTCCAGGCGGCTTTGATCAATTAGCGGAACCCGCTGGCCGATGTTGATGCTGGCGGGTTTGTTGTCCGCGGTGACGATTTGCGGGCGACTGAGGACTTCCAGACGTCCCTGATCCTTCAAGGCCCGCAGCATGAAGCTGAAATCACCTCCGGTAACCGCGGCGGAATAGCCGCCGAGCGTCTGAAGTTGATTGGCAACGCCGAGGTCGGTGCCGGTGTTGTAGTTGACCCCGTTTTTCGTTCCGTTGTACTTCCACTCCACGCCGAGATCGGACGTGCTGTCCAGGGTCACCTCGGCCAGGAGCACCTGGATCAGCACTTGGGGCTGCGCCAGGTCGATCTGGTCGATGATTTTTCGGACCTGATCGAAATAGCGCTGATTGGCCGAGAGCAGCAGGGTGTTGCTCAAGGGTTCGGCAACCACGGCCACTTCCTGGTCCAGCATCCGTTCGGCCGACGAGGCGGCGTCCGCTCCGAGCGCCTGGATCAGTTTCAAACGTTCCTGATCGAGGAAATTGCGGATCGCACTGGCGACGTCGGCGGCCTGGGAATTCCGCAGGCGGATCACTTCCGAGTTCCGTTCGTGGGCCTGGCTGGAATCGAGGGTGTCGATGATTTCCGAGACCAGTTGGACGTAATGGTCGGTTCCGCCGACCAGCAGGCTGTTGGTTCGCGGATCGATGGTGACGGTGAGCGCCACTTGTTCCGCCGTTCCGAGGGTGGCGCTGGCGAGCGGTTCGTCCTTTCCGGGACCGTTGTCCGCCGAGGCCGGACGGACCAGCGTGTATTGGACCGAGCGTTGTCCGGCGGTGGTTCCGGCCGCCGGTGTCATCTTGAACAACTGGGTGATCAGATTCGCCATCTGGCGGGCGTCGGCGTTGCGCATGGCGAAGACTTTGATTTTCGCCTCCTGCGGTGAGCTGGCGTCCAGCCGGCTGATCACCTGTTCGAGCAATCCCATGTAGTCCACCGGTCCGGAGACGATGAGCGAATTCATCCGCGGATCCGGCGTGATCAACACGCCTTCCTTCAACGCGGCGGTCACGAGGTCCTTGCCGCCGGTGGAACGGGTGATGAATTGAAGCACTGATTGGGCGTTGGGGCTCTGCTCGTTGAGTTGCGCCGGCTTGGTGTTGAGCGCGGTGTTAAGGATGGTCGAAAGGGCGTCAGCCCGCGCGTATTGCAACGGGAAGACGCGGATTTCGTTCACCTTGGCCACCTGATCGGTGTCCAGCTTTTGCACCAGTTCTCCGATGCGTTTGGCGTCGGTTTCGCCACACGAAACCACGATCGCATTAATCCGCTCATCGGCGGTCACCGTGATGGGGAGGATCTGGTTGGGCAGGTTTTCGCGGAACAATCCCTGCACGGTGGTCGCGATTTTGCGGGCATCCGCCTTGGCGAGAGGGAACACGTGAATCGCGATCCCGGTCTCAGTGGGTTCCTCGTCGAGCCGTTCCACCAGCGACGCCACGGTGCTCATGTCTTCGACCGTCGCTCCGATGAGCAGTGCGTTGACCCACTGATCGGCGACAATGGTGATCGGATCGACGGGCTCGCCCTTCACCCGCGGGGGTCGGTTGGCGAAGATCGGCTGAAGCGTGGTCTGCAGTTTCAAGGCAGTCGCCTTCTTGAGCGGGAAGACGCGGAAATTGAGGCGGGCGAAGACACTGTCGCCGTCGAGTTGGGGCAGCAGGCGTTCGACGAGTTCGAAGGCTTCCTTACCGCCCGTCACCAGGATCGAGTTCACCCGGTCATCGGCGAGCACCGTGGCTGGAACTGTGCGCTGGTTGGCGTTGACCGCGAGCGTGTCGGCCGCGTGTTTCGACTGGAAGAATTGCTGAAGTGTCGTCGCCAGCGTGGAGGCGCGCGCATTCTTGAGCGCGTACAGCTTCACATCGGCGGTGGCCGCCACGTCCTTGTTGTCGATGCGTTTCACCACCTCGCGGACAATGACGAGGTTCTCCGGGCTGGCGCTGACGATGAGCGTGTTGCTCCGCGGATCCACGCTGATCGAGAGGATGTCCCGACCACCTGCGGTCGCCTTGCCGGTTGCGCCCGGAAGTAGACCCGGCCGGTAGAGGCCCTGGTCGACGAGGGACTTAAGAATAGCCGCCACGCGTTGGGCGTCGGCGAATTCTAGGGTGAACGTCTCCAGCACCCCGCCGGCGATGACCGGTTCCTGATCGAGTTTTTCAAGAAGGCCGCGGATCAATTCGAGGTTCTCCTTGCTGGCGGAAACCACGAGCGCGTTGTTCAGGCTGTCCGGTTCGATCTTGATCTGTTCCGCCGGAAGCGGCGTCTGACCAGGCAGCGCCTGGGCTCGCAGCCGTGCGGCGAAGATGCTCTCCAAAAGCGTGGTGACCCGTGCCGAATCGTTGTGCTTCAGCGGAAGGACGGTGAGTGGCAGGGACGGGTTGTCCTGCTTGGCGTCCAAGCGTAACAACAGGTCGTCAAGGGTCCGGTTGTCTTCCTGGCTGGCTGCCACGAGCAGGGAATTGCTCCGGGTGTCGGCGAGGATGATGGGCTTGTTCCGTTGCACGTCGGCGGTGCGAATCGCCGCGATGCGCTGGTCGAACAATCCGCCCAACGTCGAGGCGATCACCCGGGCGTCCGCGTATTTCAACGGGATGAGCCGGACACGTCCGCTCAACGCCGGGGCGGCCTGGTCGAGTTGCCGTGCCAACGTTTGAACGAGTTCGAATCCTTCGCGCGGTCCGCCGACCAACAGGGCGTTGCTGCGTTGATCGGCCATGATGATGACCTTGAGGGCGTCGGCCTGCCCTTGGTTGAGCGATGCCCGCTGGGTTACACGCGCATCCATTAATTTTTGAAGGGTCGTGGCGACGACATTCGCATCGGCATGTTCGAGCGGAATCAGGGCGATGTCGCGAAGATCGAACGGCAGCTTTTGATCCAGTTGCTTCAACAGCGCCTCGATGATCCCGAAGGCCTTGCTGTTGCCCGCCACGATCAGCGAGCCGGTGCGGGCGTCGACGGTGATCACCGGCCGGTCCTCGGTCCGGAGCGCAGTGGCGCGGGGACCGGTGTAGAGATCGGTGAGGACCTTTTGAACGGCCGAGGGATCGGCATGTTCGAGCGGGTAGATGCGGACCGTTTCGAGTCCGGAAGCAGCCGGGATGTCGAGTTGTTCGATGACCTCGGCGATCAGCGGCAGATTGTCGCTGCGGGCGGCCACCACGAGGATGTTCGATTGATCGTCGGCCTGAATGGTCAAGGCGGGTCGAACCTTCGGCGTTTCATTCTTCAACGAACGTCCAGCGTCCTTGAGCGTACGGAGCCGGGTGATCTGGGTGGAAAGCCCTTCGGTCCCGGCGACTGCCGCTCCCTCGGCGAACACCGATTGGAGCAGGGGCATGATCCGGGTGGCGGAGGCGTGTTTGAGGCGGAACAAGCGGACATCGGTGACGAAGCCCTTCAGTTCGCGGTCCATGTCGCGAATGATTTTTAGCGCCAGGCTGATGCTTTCTGGCTGTCCGGCGATGATCAGCGTGTTGCTGCGGCTGTCCACGGCGACGTTGAGCGGATGCACCAGCGCCCGGCCCTGGTCGGCGGGTTCGCCATTCGGTCCGGCCGGTCCGGCCGCCAATTGACGGCCCTGAGTGAAGATCGTCGTCAGGGTTTGCGATACTGTGGTGGCATCGGCGTGTTCCAGCGGCACCAGGCGAACCCCGACACCATCCAGGACGGGAACCGAGTCCATCAATTCGACGATGGCGGCCAGCCCGCGCAGGTTGTTGGGTGTCGAGGTGAGGATCAGTCGGTTGCCTCCGCCCGCTGCGGGGTCGGCGGCGATGCGGATGGGCTGGGCGAGATCGAGGACGATTTCCTCGTCGTCATCATTGTGAATCTTTAGCCGGCGGATTTGGTCCTGGAGTTCGCGGGCTTCGAGGGTGGATTCGCCCTGCGGACCCGGCCGCAACATTCCCTGGAGAACAGTGGCCAACTGGGTCGCATTGGCGCGTTTCAGCGGGATGATGCGCATCTCCGCATCGACGTGCGGCGACGATTTATCCAGGGACCGGATCATCTGTTCCACCTGGTCGCCGGCTGACCCGCGCGCGATCACCAGCAGGCCATGGTCGCGGACGTCAAGCGAGACGCTGACCGGATCGCCGGGACGGGTGGTGTTGAGCTGGGTGACCATCTGCTGGACGAGCGTCAGCGTCTTTTCGGGGGAGGCATTCTTCAGCAGAACGATGCGGAACCCGAGCTGGGTGTTCTGGCCGGCATTGTCCAATTGCTTGATGAGTGATTCCATCAACGCGAAATCCGTCGGGCGCGCGCGAACGATCACGCTGCGGGTCCGCGGCTCGGCGACAACGGTGATGCGGGGACGGGAAGCGGTGGGCTGGGGCTGAGCCGGCTGACCGGGTTGCTGGGCCACGGCGGGCACGTCCTGCCGGAGGAGCTCGGTGAGCGTGCGGGCCACCACGACCGGGTCGGCGTCCTTGATGGCGAACAGGCGGAATTCCGATTCGTGACCGTAGAAATTCATCGAAAGCTCGGTGATCAACCGATCGATCGCATCGAGTTCCTGGGCGGGGCCGGACAGGATCACCGCGTTGGCGGCCTTGTCGACGGCGACCACCACCTCGACCGGAGCGCCGTTGGTCGAAGCCGCCACGGCGGGGGTATTGGTGGAACCGGATTCCGGTGCCGGTGCCGTGACCTTTTCAGTAACCCGCACCGCGGTCCCCGACATCTGCGGATAAATGTTGCGGAGCATCTCGGCCATCTGTTCGGCGGCCATGCGGTCGAGGGGGCGCAGGCGAACCTGGATCGCTGAATCCTTGCCGGTCTGGTCCAGGCGTCCGACGAGATCTTGGATCTGGGCGAGATCGCCACGTCGGGCGATGATGGTGATCGAATTGTTGGTCGGATCGGCTTCGATGACCGGGCGGTCACCGCGGGGACGGTCCTCGAACAAGGCTTCCAGTTTGCTGACCACCTCATAGGCCTTGGCCTTGTGCAGCCAGACGAATTGAACATCGCGATCCGAACGTTCCGGAGCCTTGTCGAGTGTGGGGAGGATTTTCTCGATCACTTTGAAATGAGCCGCGGTGGCGGAAATGATGAGGCTCTTGGAACGTTCATCGACCGTCACGCTGGCCGTCGGCACCCGTCGACCTTCGCCGCTGACGGTCGTCCCGCGCAGGTTTCGCGTCACCGATTCCAACAATTGTTCGACGATGGCGGAAACTTCCTTTGCCGTGCCGTTTTCCAGTTTGTAGATGCGGACCTCGATTTCACTGGATCCGCCGCCGTCCTGATCGAGTTCGTGGACGATCTTCATCACGTCCTGCACGGCGTTGGTCGGACCGTTGATCAGCAGACTGTTTGAACCCGCCACCGCGGTGACGCTGATGCGCCGGGCATTGGCCGGGACGGCTCGGGTGGCGATGGTGCGATTGACCGCGTCCGCCAGGTCCTCAGCCCGTCCCTTGGTGAGCTTCACGGTTTGAATGACGTTCTGGCCTTCCGGTCCGGGTTGATCGAGACCCTTCACGAGTTCCTCCACCCGGGCGATCAAAGTGGCTGGTGCCTCCACGACCAGCGACCGCTCGTTGCCGCCGGTGCTGACCACGAGGCGCTCCGAGGGTTCTGTGCTCGCGATCTGCCGCGCGTAAACCTGCGACAGCATCGTCACCAGGGAAGTTGCGGTGGTGCGTTCCAGGGGGAACACCCGGACTTGTCGCCCGCCAGTGTCACCGGTCTTCTGGAGAATCAGAACAATCTCCGCCAACGCCTCCAACTGCCGCTCGGTGCCCGCGACGATCAACTGGTTGCTGGTGACGTCATCGAGAATCAACGGTTCGCTGGTGCCGAGTTCGGCGTTGTTGCGGGCCTGATCCTGATAGACGAGGCGCACCTTGGTGGCGACCTCGGCGGTGTTGCGATCCTTGACCGCCAACACCCGCATCGTACGGCCCGGCTGTGAACCCAGGGTGGCGTCGAGTTGTTCAATGATGACGGATGCCGATTGAAGTTCCTTCGGATCACCGGTGGCGATGATCGTGCGGGTTTTGGAATCGGTGACCACGCTGACCCGCTTCTGAGGCCGGCCGTAGGCGTCATAACGAACGAGCGCCGTGCCGAGGATCTCAACGACCTTGTCCGGATCGGCGGACTTCAGTTTGAACACCCGGGTCGACGCGCTCTGGGCACCGACCTTGTCGAGCTTTCGGATGATCTCCTCGATGATCGCCAGTTCATTGGTGGCGGCGGTGACGATGATCCGGTTCGCGTTGCTGTCGGGAAGAATCAGGGTGTCCGCCGCCGGGGCGCCCGGTCGGGTCTTGGCCTGTTCCTGGTAAAGGGTTCGGACGGTTCCTGAAAGATCGGCCGCCGTGGCGGTGGTGAGATCGAAGATCCGCGTGTCGCGGCCTTCAGGTGCAGTGTTTGCGCCGCGAAGCTGGGCGACGATGGATTCGATTTCAGCGAGATGATTGGATCGGCCGGTGACGATGAAGCGGGCGTTCTTGGGATCGGCGATGATTTGGGCGTCGGCCAGGTCGCCGTTGTCACGACCCTTCCAGCGGTCTTGGTAGAGTTGCTGAACGAGCGGCTGCAGGCGGCTCATTTCCTCGGGCGTACCGAGGTGGATCAGGCGTGTTTCGCGGGCGGCGTGGGCGACCTGCGTCGATTGAAGTTCGGTGACAATCTCTTCGACCAACTTCAATTGTCCATCGGTGCCGGCCAGGATGAGCTGATTGCTCTCCGAATCCTCGAGGATGAGCGGGTCGGAGGTGGCGAGATCCGGCTGTCCCTTGATGCGGTCGTTGTAGAGCTGCCGGACCTTGGGCGAGAGCGTCGTCACTTTTCCCTGTTGCAGCGTCAGGGTTTTCATCCGGCGCTCGGGTTGTGCTCCGAGCGATTGGTCCAACTGTTCGATGATCAACGCCACACCCTGAAGTTCCTTCGGGTCAGCGGTGACGATGAGCGTTCGGGTCTTCGCATCGACGGAAACATTGGCCCGTTTCTGAGGGCGACCGTAGGCGTCGTAGCGAATCAGCGATGCGGTTAGAATCTCGGCCACCTTGTCGGGCTCGGCCGATTTGATCTTAAAGACGCGGGCCGACGAGCCTTGGGCGCTGACCTTGTCCAATTTGCGGACGATCTCCTCAACCGCGGACAGTTCGTTGGTGTCGCCGACGAGGATCAGTCGGTTGCCGCCGGTGTCCGGGGTGATGAGCGTGTCGGGAACCTGGGTGCCGAGCCGTCCCTTGGCTTCTTCGGCGTACAGCGTGCGGACCGTGGTCGCGAGTTCCACGGCGCTGGCGGTGGTGAGATCGAGAATCCGGGTTTCGCGATGCTCGGCCCGGGCTTTTCCGGCTCCGATTTGCTGGAGGATCAATTCGATCTGTTTCAGGTGTTCCGGCTTTCCGGTGACGATCAGACGGCCGGTCTTCGCGTCGGCCACGATCTGGGCGTCGGCCGGATCGGTATCCTGACGATCCTTCCATTGGGCTTGGTAGAGTTGCTGGACGAGGGGTTGAATGCGTTGCACGTCGGCAGCCGAACCGACCTCAAACGTCCGGGTTTCGCGGGCGGTCTGAGTGGGATCACCGTTGGTTTGCAGACTGCCAAAAATACCCTCGATGATTTTCAATTGATCGGCCCGCGCGCTGACGATCAACCGGCCGGTCCGACCGTCGCTGATGATTTGCGCGTCGGCTGCACCCAGTTGTGGGTTGCTGCCGAGTTGGTCCTGATACAACTGCCGCGCGATGGGAAGGATCCGCTGTGCCTCGGCGAGCCGGCCGAGTTCGAACACCTTTGTTTCGCGTGCCGGCCGCGCCTGGCTTTCGAGGGTGGTGACGATTTGTCGGATGGCAGCGGCCTGGTCCTCGGTGCCCTGCACCAGCAATCGCGTTCCGGAGGCGTCCCCGTAAAGCGTTGCCGGCTTGAGCGTCTTGCCGCGGGATTGCTCGGCGTAGATCTGGTTGATCTGCGGCAATAACTCGCTGGCGGTGGCGTTCTTCAACTCCACGGAATGCAGTTCGCGAAGGCCCTGATCGGGCTTTGCGTCGAGAGTGTTGATGACCGTCTCGACCTGCGGCATCAGGGACGGCGAGGTCAGCACGATGAGCCGTTTGGTGGAGGGTTCCGGAGTGATGCTCAGCAACGAATCGATGCTGCGTCCGGGGTTTTGTGCGGCAAAGACCTTCAAGGCCAGGACGGCGAGTCCGTCGGCGTCACCCTTCACGTCAAAGATCCGGAGAACCCGCTCCTTGGCCACGGTGTCGCCATCGAGTTTCTCGATGACTGATTCGACATCCTGCAAATCCGTTCGTGAACCGGAGACCACCAGTGAGTTGGATTTCTCGTCGGCGGCAACCGTGACCCGTTGGACGGCCCGGCCGCGGGCGTCGAAGCGGACCATCGCATTGGAAACAATCGGCGCCATTGTCGCCGCCTCGGCGCGGCTCAGTTTGAAGACCCGCGCACCGGGGGCCTGCTGTGGCGAATTGTCGAGACGCGAGACGATGCCGGCGACCTGTTCGATTTCGTCGTGGGTTCCGGTGACCACCAGGCGGTTGACGATGGAGTCGGGAACGATTTTCGTGGCGGTCACGTAGTCGGCACCTCGTTGATCGCGGACCATTTCCGCAAACAGACTGGTGACCATCGGAGCCAGAGTGGCGGCGTCGCCGGAACGCAGTTCGATCAAACGGAGTTCCCGCGGGCCATTTTCGCCGCGGGTGTCCAGTTGCTGGATCATCTGCCACGCAGATTCGACGGCAGCGGGAGTGCCGGTGACGACAAGACTGTTGCTGCGGGTATCGACCAGGACGCGCACCTGCTGCGACTGCGCGTTGAGGCTCTTGTCGACCAGGCCGACCAGTTCGGCCGCCGAGGCCGTTTTGAGCCGGATCACCCGGGTCTCTTCCTTCACCGCGGATGTCGTGGTCGGATCGAGCTGACGGATGATGCCCTCCACGCGGGCGATTTCTTTTTCCGAGCCGCTGACCATCACGCGGTTCTGCTTCGCCTCGGCGATCAAGGTGGCCGGTCCACCGGCGGGTTCCGGCTGGCCGCGCAGTTGTTCGGTGTAGAGTTGCTGGACGAGCGGGGCGAATTCGGTGGCGGTGCGGCGGAAGAGTTCAACCCCACGGAACTGGCGCGGTGCGGCGGTGGCCTGGCTCACGTCAAATTCCTTCACCAGGGTTCGGATTCGTTCCTGATCCTTGGCCACGGCCAGGACAATGATCTGTTTCCCGGTTGGATCGGCCATCAAGGTTGGAGCCGGCAGGCCCGGGGTGCTGAACTGCCCGCTCAGTTGGGTGACGAGAGGAATGATTTCGGCAGCGGACTTGGCTTGAAGCGGAATGACCGCCAGTTGTCGTTCGACCTGGGTGGCCTGAATGTCCACGACGGCGACGACATCCTCGATCTCCTTGAGTTGTTCATCGGTTGCGGTGACCAGGAGACGGTTGTTGGCGGGGTCCGCAACCACCGAGGGCTTGGGAACCGTCGAGAACCGCCGGTCCGCCATGCGCTCGGCGACCAGGCTCTGGATATTGGCAAAGACCGCATCGGTCCGGGTATTCTTGAGCGCGACGACCTTGAGATGCCGGGCCTGCACTGTTGATTTATCAGCGCGCAGTTGCCGGACCAGCGCTTCGATGCGTTCGATGTGATCCTGACTGGCGGTGACGATCAGACGGCCGGATTCGGTGTCGGCTATGATCTTGGCATGGGCCACCGTGCCCAAACCGCCGTCGGCCGTTTGATTGCGATACAACTGCTCCACAAGAGGCTCCAGGCGCTTGGCCTCCTCGGGTGAACCGGCATCGATGAACCGCGTCTGGAGCGGCGTCGGCTGGGAGGTGCCGGTCTCCAATTGGGAGACAATGTCCGTGGCGGTTTGCAGATCGCCCGGCGTGCCGGTGACCACGACACTCTGGCTTCCGGCGTCGAACGAGATGCTGGCGGTGGTGGTGACCTGGCCCGATTTTTCCCGCCGGGTGAGGGCCTGCCGGACGATGGTCGCCACGTTGGTGGCTTCGATGGCGCGCGGCCGAAAGATTTTCGTGAGTTGAACGGTCTGGGTCCGAAGTGGGGTGAGCGTGTTGTCGATGTGAGTGGGGCCGGTGGCACCGAGCGCTCCCTTGTCGACCCGCAGTACCAACTGCTCGATCTGGTCGAGCTGCCCCGGGACCGGCGCGGCCACGATGACGCGGTTCTGCGCAATGTCGGGGATGACGCGGGCCTTGGTGGCGGCGGCGCTTGCGGACTCATTGGGTGCGGCCACGCCGGGGATGGCCTGGCGAATCAGGTTGGCCAATTCCTCGGCTTTGATTGTCTGGGGATAATAGATTCGGACGTCGCCGGCCGGGCCGTCCTTCTGTTCGAACTTGTTCACCAATTCCTCGGCGAGGGCGAGCCGATCCTGAGGACCGAAAAGCAGCAGCGTCCGGGACGCCTCGTCGTAGACCGAGGTGATGTAGTCGTTGGGATCCGGCGGCAGCACTTCCATCGCCTTGGAATTCGGATTGAACGTCGTCCGCTTCGGCGCGGTGGCGATGCCGAAGGTTCGGTTCAACAGATCCGACACGATCGCACCCGAGGCGTGCAGCAGCGTGTAGGTCTTCATCTGCCGGTCGGCGGACTGCTCGGTTCCGATGGTGGCGAGCAGGGTGCGGACCCGCTGGATGTTGGCGAGGCGATCGGTCACCACGAGGCCACGGCCGCGGCCCAACGGTGCCATCGAGCCCGCGGTCGACAGCATCGTCTGCACCGAATCCATCACCTCTTTGGTGTCGACGTTGGCCCCGTCGAGCACAACGGTGACAACCTCGCCGGGTCGGATATCGCCGGTCGATTCGGTGCCGCGCATGATGCGGAGCGGCATCGAGGGAAGCTGCTTGAACGGAACCAGTCGAAGGTTGTTGCCGTCCTCCAGAAGCATGACCCCCCGCATCGCCAGGATGAGGTTCAGCGTGTCGAGGGCCTCGGTGTAGGTGTAGGCGTTGGGATCGTCGTAGGTGAGGGTTCCGATGACGTTGGTATCTGAAAGGAGCGGTTTCCCGGCCATCTGGGAGAAACGATCGACGACGTCGGAATACGGGATTCCATCGAACTGGAAGCGGATGTTCCGTTCGGGTGTCGTAGCCTTTCGTGCGGTTCCCTTGACCACGACATCAACCTTCTCCTTCTCCGTCGCGGTCGGTGCCGCGGTCACGGGAGCGGCCACTGGAACCGGGGCCGGCTTGTTGGTGTCCTGGGCCCGGATGGCGAGGCAGGTGGTGATGAGGGAGACGCCCAGGAGGAACTGTGAGAGTGATTTCATGGCGAAAAGGAAAGGTGGGGCGAAAGAGGCCGGATATTCAACGGGAACGGGTGAGCGTTGGAGGGAGCTCATCGGTCGAGAGTTTGCGTTTGTCGGCGAGAGTTCGGCCGCGCTCGATCGCCCAGAATTCATCGCCGATCTTGAGGATCAGGCGGCTGAAGGACTGGAGCAGTGAGTTCCCGGGTTTGGGCATCGGACGGTAGTCGACCATCACGATGATTCCGCCCGCGAGTTCGTCTCCGGGTTTGAACAGCATGGTTTTTTGGGCGGAAAGATCCCTCACGTGGATTTCCGGACGGCCCTGCCATTCGGAGAGCGACACGACACGGAAGTTCTCAGGGCCGGGCGGAAGGTTGCGTTTTGAGGCGGATGCCGGTGTCTGGCCGGGAACCGTGGGTGGCGGACGGCGAATGTAGGGACGCAGGATGTCGCGCGAGACGATTCCATTCAGAAGATGGCGCCGGGGTGAATCCAGTCCGAGTTTGGCCACCAGATTGGTGCGCACCACGTCCGGTGCGGGATCGATGACCAGCGTGAGGTATCGGAAGTTCACCCGGACGATCCCGGGCACTTCGCCGCTCCCCACCGAGAGTCCTTCCGTGCGGTGCAGCCACGGCGATTCATTGAGCAGAAAGACCAGGTTGACCACATTCGACAGCGAACCGGTGCCCTGGACGGTCCAGCCGATCTCGTTCGCGCCCCGCAATGTTCGTGGTCCGAACGGCGTCCGGTTGAACGCCGTTTCCGCCAGACCGGCGGCGAGGATCTGCTGGGTCAACATCTCGCCCGAGCGCGCGCTGGCCTGGTCAACAGTGTCGGCAAAGGTCCGTCCGGTGACCGTCTTGAGTCGGTCCTCGGCGGAAAAATACGTTCGGCGTTCAGTCTGGATCTTGGCGATCTTTTCCCGCGCGCCGGCGATCTGCTTGTCGAGCTCCCGAACGGGCTGGAAAATCACGACGTTCAACGCATACAACCCGGCGAAGAGTGCCAGCACGCCTCCCACCGAGGCCGCCAGAATGGCTTCACGGCGATTCATCCGCCACCCCTCCGGTAGGCGGTGGCGTCGAGCGACATGTCATCGAGCGGCCGGGCCGGGGGCTTCACCTTCTGCAGATCGATCCGCAGCTTCGGTGACACCACCAGTTCCACGTTGGAACGGAACTCGTACCCAAAACGATCCGCGCCGGGCGTGATCGCCAGCGGCTTCACGTCATATCCGGCCGCGCGCAGTTGTTTTTCCAACCGGGCCAAAGTTTCACCGCTGCGCGCCTGTACGGAAAGCTGGATCCCGCCCTGGCCGCTCACGGCGAGTTTTGACAAATAAACCTCGTCGCTGGGCGGAAGAATCGAGGTGAGGTAGGCGTAATGCTCCAGCCAGTCGCGGTCGCCCTTGATCCAATCCTCCACCACGCCGGTCTGCGAAATCAGACGACGATAGACCGGTCGCTTCTTCTCGGCATCGCTGAGTTCTGTGGTGACGGTGGCCAGCACCGCCTCGCGCCGGCTGATCAGGAAGGAGCGGACGGCAAAGACCAGCATCAACACCACGGCAATCGCGGCGGCGGCTGACAGAAGCTGGATCCGGCGCAGGTCGCGCTGGACGGCCGGTCGTTTCGGGTTGAGAAAATCAAAGGGCAGTCCCTGCGGATCACAGCATCCGAAGGCTAGACCCATGGCTCCGATGGATCCTGCCGCGTGTTCGGCTGAGCCAGTCGGCAGGCGCAATCCACCGGCCAGATCCAGCAGGGTGCAGGGAGTTTCAAGGCGGGTGCTGAGCATCGCCACCACTTCCGCCTCAAAGCCGGTCGCGCCGGTGACCACCACCTTGTCCACCACCGGCTGTGGTTCCATGCCGCCGTAACCGTGAAGACTGCGGACCACCTCGATCACCGCGGCACGGACCAGCGGATCGTTCGGCGATGGGGAGGGTCCGGTTCCGTTGCCGCCCGGCAATTCGGCCGCGGGGCGAAGCACCGTACCGCGGCTGAACAACAGCACCTGCTGCGCGATGATATCAATCGCCACTTCGTCGGGTCGCAGGGAGACCAACGCAAAGGCGGCTTCACCATCGGCCACACGGCAGGCCTGGACGCATCGCGCGTTGGCATAGGGCAACAGCCCGAGGGCGGCGAGTTTCAAACCGGCGGCCTCCGCCATTCTTTGATGAAACTCGACCACGTCGCGCTTGACCGTGGCGACCAGCACTTCGAGCCGCGGTGCAACGGCGATGGCATCGGCGGTCGGATCGGGCTGCCCGGCGGGAACGGTGCGCTCCGGTGCGGCGAAGACCTGGCGGCGGACTTTGAAGTCGATGACCGCCTCGTCCATGCGGAACGGGAGATCCTTGCCCACCTGGAAATGAACGAGCGACGCCAGCTCGGTGAGTTTTTCGATGACCGGGAGCGTGAGGGTCCGGAGCACCACCTTGGCCCGGGGGATGCCCATCACGACCGAGCCGGGCTTGAGATCGAGCTTCGCCAATGCGCGGCTGACGGCCATTCCCACCGCGAGCGGATCATTGCGATCAGCATCGGCCGGCAGGTCCAGTGGGACGGCGGTGAGACGGATCACGCGGGCCCGCGGACCCGCCTGAACGATCCGCAGCGTCGTGCCGTCGAGGTCGATTGCGGTGACCAGCGTTGGTCGACGCTGCTTCCGATCGCGGCGGAGACGACGGAACCGCCCGAACCAAACGGAAAGGTGCCGGAGGCGATTACCCATGGCGCACCCCCGAAGGCTGGGAAACCTGGACGGATTCCTTGGTGCTTTTCTCCGTCGTATCCGGGCCGGCCTTGAACGGAAGTCCCAGACGGGTGATGTCGCGAAGGTAGGTCACCTGGGGTTCCGTACCTCCGATATCGATGACCGCCTGGAGCACTCGAAAACGACCGGAGGGCAGCCCGTAGCCGAGCACTTGAAATCGGAATTGGCGCGCCCGGGTGGTCAGGTGAGGCGCCAGTTGTTTGAACCGGGGCGCATCGACCAACCCTTCTTGGAAGAGCCAGGCGATGCTCGCCCGACGGCCCGGACTGATACTGGTCCGCGTGGAGGTGATTGTTTCGGCGAGCGCAGCATCGATTCCGGGCAGGGTGGCCAAAACGGTTGCGCTGGCGGTGTTGAGATTGATCAGGCCGTCGTGCCGCGCGTTGGTGTCGGTGGTGAAGAGGTCGAGGATCAGCGGCAGTTCAGTGCGAGTGATGCCGGACGCCACGTCCGTTTCATTTCCCTTGCCGTCGTTGACCCGGATGCTGCCTTCGAGGAGGTCCGCGGGATGAGCCAGCTTCTGATGGGCGGCGCGCAGGCTGGCGACGAAGTTGGTGAAGGCCGCCGGAAACTCGCCGGCGGGGAGCGGATCCTTGGAATCGTTGAGCTGGGTTCGAGGCCGTCCGTCGTTGGTGCGATCGAGTTCGTAGGAATCGATGGTGAAGTATTGCGCGATGCCGTGATCGAGACGGCCGTCGTGGTTGTCGGGCGGAAAGTGTTCGTCACCGTCGTCCTCGTTCGGATCCAGGTGGCCGTTCAGATTGGCGTCTTCACCGTGCACCAGGCTCCACGAAAACCCGGGCACCAAGGTCAGTTCATCCAGCGAGGTCAGGGGTCCGTGTTTCACCGTGACTCCGAGCGCGGTGGCCGTGGCCTCCTGAATTGAGGCCAGGCTGGGATTCCCGTCGGCTCCGGTCGAATCGGACGCTCCGGCTCCGGCATCGGGCGTGGGCGCGGGTGACGCTCCGGTCGCGGAGTCGCCGATGAATTGTTTCAAGGCCTGGACCATGGCCGGCGTCATCCGCGGAATGCGGCCGAGATCGGCGGCTCCCGGATGGTTCAGGTTCAACCGCGCCGATTCGTCATCGATGCCGTAGCGGATCTCGACGGTGTCCTCGCTTCCGGTCGGGGAATACACGGTGAAATACCATTGATCGGCACCGTCCTCGAACACCGGACGATCCCGGAACAGCGTCGGATTGTCCTGCCAGTCGATGGAACCCGCGGTAGCACCCGTGGCGACTCGCAATGCCTCCTGCACGCCACTCATGGCCGCCGCCCATGCTTGTTCGGAACCGGCTCCGGCATGCGCTGCGGTTTCATCGGACCGCGACCGGAACATCAGGCTGACCGTCAGCATCGACAACAGCATGATGAACACGAGCACCGCCAGCAGCGCGAACCCCTGGCGGGGCGGGCAGCCGGCGTGATGTCGTGTCGGTATCATGGGGCGTCAGGGTGACAGCAGTGCATTGAGTCCATCGAGCTCTGGCTTGCGGCGGGCCATCCCGGTCGGCAGGAACACCACCCGCCGGAACTGCTCCGGCGCGGACGGGTCGGGAGTGCCCTCCTCGGCCGGAGGCTCGGTGGAGAGAACAATTTCGACTCCGGGAGGCGGTGCCGCATTCGTCCAACCTTCGACCCACGCCGCGCCATCCCAATAGCGCAGGCGCATGAACCGGACGAGGTCGGTCAGGAGTTCGCCGGGACGATTTGTCACCTCGGTCACTCCTGTGAAGGGGTTGGCATCGCCCACGACGAATCCCGTCGCGGACGTCACCGCGGCGTGCGGGGCACCCGGCGATTCCTCGTGGCGATTGAGTCCGGTCATCATCCGATTGGTCCCGTCCTGGGAACGGGCGGCGGAATAGGTGATCCGCAACAGTCCTGATCCGTCACCCGTCGTACCGGGCAGAGACGTGGTGAGGGTGCTGCGGGTGAAAGTCAGAGTGTCGCTGGTGCCGGTGAATCCGTCGTCACGACCGGACTGCACCTGGGCCGAACGGAGATCGTTGGCGAGGCGATCAAGGATCAGCCGCATCGTGGCCAGTCGGTCGGATTCCGAAAGAATCAGGCCCCGCAAGGTGGCCGCCTGGCGGTAGAAGATGAGCGCGGCGATGAGCAGGGCGGTGGCGATGGAAATCGCCAGAATCACTTCGATCAGCGTGAACGCCGATGTACTCCGCAGCGCCGTCCGTTGCGGTTTTTCGAAGCGTTGAAGTGATGGCTGGGGACACATCCTTCAGATCTCCGGAGTGGCTGGAGGAGCATTGGTGACGATGCTGCGGCTCAGTTTCACCACCTGCGCGAGGCGTTGAACGACAGGTTCAAACTGGTGCCGCACGATCACCTCGACCCGGGCGAGTCCGGTGGGTTCACCCGCGCCGGATTCGGTGGGCGTGACTGCGAGTTCGAGGGTCCAGTCCTGAAACGGAGGTTCGAGCGGCAGGCGCGCGGCGCTGGCGAGCGGCCGGATTCCGAGTTGGACTTCGGCCAGGATGCTGGAGGCGAGATCGGTGGCGTGGGCTCCGAGGCGTTGACGATCCAGGCTGGCCATCGATGCGTTCAATGCGACGGTCATCACCGCCGCCGCCGCCACGAACAACGCCAGCGCCAGCAACACCTCCAGAAGCGCGGCACCGCGCTGGCCGTCCGGTGATGTGTTCCGGAAGAGTTTCATTTCGGATTTGCGGTACCGGAGTCCGTCGGAGCGGCCGCGGTTGCAGCGGTGGCCTGCGATTCCGCGACGGTGTCGGTGTTCTCGTCGGGGCGCCCTCCATCCTCACCCTCGTTGACGGAACGGCGTCGGATGACACCGGTCAGGCCGGTCAGTGCGACGGCGATGCGCCGCACGTCTCCGTCGTCCCGCGCTTGCAACACCACCTCCACTGAATCGCTTGACCCATCGGGATAAAACGTTACTGGCAGATTCGGAGCGGCCGCGGCGGTGGAATCGGTTGAGGTGGCGGCGTCGGATTCGGTTGATGCCACCGGCTTACCCGAGACGAGCGCCGATTCTCCCCCGTCCAAGGCCGGTCCGTGTCCGGCGTTACGCGAGGTGATCAAGCCGGGTGCGGGAATCCTGTGGATGCGAACGAGCGTCGCCAGGTGCTCGATGTACGGAGCGGCCTCCCTCAGCACTTCGAACTGGCCGGGGGCACCCATGGGATCGGGTTCCCAGGTGACCGAGATCCCCGCATCGGATGCGATCCCGGCGACCACGTTGGTGGAACCCGCGAGGTTTCCACCGGATGCTGCGTCGCCGAAGGTGATACGAACCTGCCGTCCCGTGGCGGACGCCTGAGCCCGTGCGAAGCGGAACAGGGTTTCGATCTGACCGGCGCCTTCATCGAGCCGGGCACCGCGTTCCAGGGAACCAAAGTTGAAGACGACCGCGCCGAACAACAGGAGAAGAAGGGCAACGACAAGCAGCAGTTCAACCAGGGTGAATGCCACCCGGGTTGTCTGTTTTCCCAGACCGGCCTGGATCCCCATGCGTTGTCTCCAAGGTGCCCACGGCGCGGCTCACTTCGGCGCAGAACCGGAATTCGGGTCGGTGCTTTCAGCCGCGAGTTTGATGTCGTCGTCGGTGTCGGGCTGGCCGTCCGGACCGACGGAGTAAAGTTTGTAGGGCAGGGCACCGGCGGTCTCTCCCGTGGCGGCGCGATCGGCCAGTTCGTAACGGATCTTATGGCCCCAGGGATCATCAAAGGTGGTGCCCGGCTTCACATACGGACCGGACCACTTGTCGCCCATCCGCTCATTCTCGAAGCTGGGCTTCTTCACCAGCGCATCTAGACCGCCCTCCTGCTCGGTCGGGTAATGCCCGAGATTGAGCCGGTAGGTGTCGAGCGCCGTGCCGACTCCCTGAAGCATGAGGCGAGTGGTGTTTTTCTCGGCACCCTTTTGCTGCGGCAAGACAAAGACCACCAGCGCTCCGGCAAGGAGCAGGATGATCACGATGACCAGCAGGATTTCGATCAGGGTGAAGCCCGCCGCCCGACGGCGGCGTCGCTGCATGTCGGCAAGAATTTGGACGGTCATAGTACGGAATTCGCTGTTACTGAATCGTAGGTGGACGCAGGAAATCCGGGCAAGATTCAACTCAATCCAAATACGGGCCTTGGATCGGTCCGGTCCGGTCACTTTGACCCCAGCGCACTGGCCATGGTGAAGATCGGGAGCAGAAGGCCGAGCGCCAGGAATCCGATCGCCGCCGCCACCAGGCATAGAATCGCCGGCTCAATCAGACGCACTGCCTGATCCACCTGGCGGTTGGTCCGGCGCTCCACGGTGTCGGCGATCTGCACCAGCACCTTGTCGAGATTGTTGGATTCCTCGGCCACCGCGATCATCGCCAGGATCTGTTCCGGAATGAAATCCCCGCGGCTCAGGGGTTCGGAAAGCCGCTTCCCGTCCCGCACCGCCTCGGTCGCCTCGGCGATCCGATCGGCCAGAATGTTGGACCCGGTGGCGTCCTTGCTGATCTTGAGCGCCTGGAGCAGTGGCACCCCGTTGGCGAGCATGGTCCCGAGAATCCGGCAGAAGCGGGTGATGGCGAGCAGGCGAAGGGCGCTTCCCACCACGGGTATCTTCAATCGCCACCGCTCGAGTTTTCGCTGCATCAACTCACTCTTGAGGTTGACCCAAATGAAACCCACCACCGCACCCATTCCGGCCAGCACCAGGTACCAATAGTGACGCACGATGTGGCTGAGGGCGAACATGACCTCCGACGGCCAGGGTTTTTTCGCATTCGCCAGCAGCGGTTCGAATTTCGGTACGAAGAACATCAGCGCTGCGATCATCACCACGGTGCCGAGACCGGCCAGCAGTGCCGGGTAGATCAACGCGCCGATCACCTTGCTCCGCAGTTCCTCGAAGCGTTCGATGAATCCGGCGAGACTATGCAGCACCTCCTCCATGAACGCGGCGCGTTCGCCGGCCTGGATCATCGCCACGTGCAACGGTGGGAACACCTGGGGATATTGACGCAGCGTTTCGGTCAGCGATTTGCCCTCGGATACCGAGGCGCGGATCTCCTTGAGCAACGCCTTGAGATTGGCGCCCGGTGTGGACTTGATCAGCGAATCGAGCGCGCGGAGCAGGGGCACGCCCGATCCGAGGAGATCGGCAAGCTGACTGTAGAGCATGCCAAGGTCGGCCGCCTTGACTCGCCGCTTCGGCGGCGCGCCGTTCGCGGCACCGGCCTTGCCCCGGACGGCGACCGGGAAGAGCCGTCGTTCCTCGAGGGCGCGCAGAACAGCAGCCTCGCTGTCGGCCTCCAACGCGCCGGTGATCCGGGCGCCGGCCTCCGTCATCGCGGTGTAGGTGAACTGGGGCATTTCAGTCCTACAACGCGGTGCAGAACACGACTTCGTCCGGCGTCGTCTGGCCGGCGCGGACCTTGATCCAGCCGTCCTCGCGCAGCAGGCGCAGGCCCGAAGGACGACCGGCGGCGATGATCTGGGGCACCGGCGCGCGTTCGATGATCTTCTCGGCGATCACATCGTTCATCACCATCAGTTCGTACAGGCCGGTGCGACCGCGATATCCGGTATTGCGGCAATACGGACATCCCCGCCCCCGGGCGAGTGTCGCCCCGGGTTCCAGCTTCAAATCGCGCGGAATATCCGCCGGTTCAGGCACGTAGTCTTCGCGGCATTTCGGGCAGACCCGACGGACGAGGCGCTGGGCCATCGCGCCAATCATCGTACTGCTGACGAGGAAGGGTTCGACGCCCATTTCGATCAACCGCATCGCCGCCGAGGCAGCGTCGTTGGTGTGAAGCGTCGACAATACCAAATGGCCGGTCATGGCCGCCTGGGTGGCCGCACGGGCGGTTTCCAAATCGCGGATTTCACCGATCATCACCACGTCGGGGTCGTGACGGAGAATCGCGCGCAATCCCTTTTCAAAGGTCATCCCCACCTGGTGATTGACCGGAATCTGGTTCACGCCGTGGAGATGATATTCGACGGGATCCTCAATGGTCAGAACCTTGATGCCCGGCCCAACGATCGCATTGAGCGCTGCGTACAGGGTGGTGGTTTTGCCGGCGCCGGTCGGTCCGGTGACCAGGAAAATGCCGTGCGGACGATCGATCAACCCCTTGAACAGCGCATAGGTGACATCGTCCATGCCCAGTTGCTGAAGCGTGAACAGGACGTTGGACTTGTCGAGGAGACGCATCACCACGCCCTCGCCGAAGAGCATCGGAATGACGCTCACCCGGACGTCCACCTGTCGGCCGCCGACCTGGAACTTGATGCGTCCGTCCTGGGGAATGCGGCGCTCGGCGATGTTCAGGTTCGCGAGGATCTTCACGCGGCTGATGATCGCCGCCTGGAACCGGTGCATCTGCGGCGGAACCGACGCCTCCTGCAGCACGCCGTCGATGCGGTACCGGATCGAGAGCTGGTGTTCGTACGGTTCGATGTGAATGTCCGAAGCCCGTTCGTTCACCGCCTCGATGATGATCTCGTTGACCAGCTTGATGACGCTGGCTTCCTGAGCGGCCTCCAGCAGGTCTTCGCCGCCCTCGACTTGGGCCGAAGGACCCTCGAGATCGCCGGCACCCACCATCTCGTCGAGCGTGTCGCCGCCGAGTCCGTAGTGGGATTTGATGACCTTCTCGATGTCGTCGCGCAGGGCGAGGACCGGCTGGATTTCCAGGCCGGTGCTCAGCCGGAGATCGTCGAAGGCGTACAGATCGAAGGCGTCGCTGGTCGCCACGTTGAGAATTCCATTCGAACGGGAGACCGGAATGAAGCGTTTGCGATAGACGATTTTTGCCGGCAACGCCCGCAGGGTTTCGGGATCGATCGTCACGTCCTGCAGGTTCACCAGCGGCAGGTGAAGCTGTTCCGACATCAGCTCGAGCATCTGAAGCTCGGTGACGAATCCGAGCTGAATCACCGCCCGATCGAGCCGCAGCCCCTCGGCCTTTTGCAGCGCGGTAGAATCCTCCGCCTGAGCCGCCGTCAGGAGGCCCTTGGCCAGGAGTAATTGCAGAATGTTCATGGATGCAGCAGGAACGCGGCGTACCGCGGACGGAGACAATTCTCCCGGCTGGCCGGTGACGGATCGTTCACAGGGAGCGGACGTTCCAGATTGCCGCCTCATTCGACCTCGCGGGTCAAGACTTGGTGACGGTGCTTCGACGAACCGGCTGCTGTTGGACGGCTCTTGTCGGTCAATTTTACCGCGCCGTTCTGCCGCCGCTTCCTACCACGGCAAACTGAACGTCTTCACGTAGCTGTAGGCCTTGATGGCTTCGATGACGCCTTCCTTGATCCCGAGTCCGGAATCGCCGATGCCGCCGAACGGACTGCTTTCGACACGGAATCCGGGGACTTCGTTGATGTTCACCGTGCCGCAGCGAAGGGTGCGGATGGCTTTCAACGCCGATTCAAGATTCCGGGTGACCACGCCAGAACTCAATCCGTAGACCGTCGAATTGGCCACCGTCAGCGCGTCATCGAGGTCGCGCACGGTCAGGATCGGTGCGAGCGGACCGAAGCTCTCGCTCACCACCATTCGGCAATCGCGCGGAACATCGGCGATCACGGTCGGTGCCAGCAATGCGCCGCGGCGTTCGCCGCCGATGAGGACTTTGGCCCCGGCCGCCACCGCTTCCTGGACGACCTGCTCGAGCGCCCGGGCGGACGCCTCGTCGATGACCGTTCCGACCCGGGTGGCTTCGTCGAGTGGATCGCCGGAGATATATTCCCGGGTGCGTTCGACGAGCCGTCGGGTGAATTCTGGCGCGATGCCGTCCTGCACCAGGATGCGTTTCACCGCGGTGCAGCGCTGACCGGAATTCCGGTAGCTTCCCTCGGCGGCCAGCGTGACCGCCAGGTCGAGGTCGGCGTCGTCGAGAATGATCAACGGATCGTTTCCGCCGAGTTCCAGAACCAGTTTCTTGTAGCCGGCGGTGGCGGCGATCCGTTTGCCCACCGGAACACTGCCGGTGAAGGCCACAACATCGACCTGCGGATGGCGGACGAGCAGTTCGGCCACCTCGGCGGTGGGTCCGAGTAGGACGCTCAACATCGGACCCGGGAGCCCGGCGGCGTAGAGCAATTCCGCGAACTTCAGGGCCACCAACGGCGTTTTTTCCGACGGCTTGAGAATGATGGGCGTCCCCGCGGCGATGGCCGGGCCGACTTTGTGGGCCACTTGGTTGAGGGGATGATTGAACGGCGTGATGGCCACGGCGCAGCGCAGGGGTTCGCGCGTGGTGAAAATCTTGCGCGGCTTGCCCTGCGCCGAGATGTCGCAGGAAAAGATCTGACCGTCGTCGCGCAACGCTTCCATCGCGGCGAAGCGCAGTACATCCAGGGTGCGACCCACTTCGTAGCGAGCCTCGCGCAGCGCCAGGCCGGCTTCGCTGCTGATGATCCGCGCGAACTCGTCGCGCCGTGCCTCCAGCGCCAGGCGGGTGCGGTCCAGAATCTCCGACCGCTGGAACCGCGTGGGTGTGGCGCGGAACGCCTGACAGGCCGCGATCGCTGCCTCGGTGTGGGAGCGATCGACCTGGACGACGGTGCCGGACACCGATCCGTCGTAAGGACTGCGGATGGTCAGGGTGGCGGCGCCTTGAACCGGCGCGCCGGCGACGAAGGAATGAAGGGCGAGGGGAGTGGACATGGGGAAGGCAGGGACGATCGCGTCAAACGAACGGGCGGAGGAAGGGAGGGTTACCGCAGGGACTTCATGCGGAGGCGACCGTGCCGTTGCAGGTGAAATCGAAGATGTCGAAGTTGCGTGGATCACCCTGAAAACGGGTGAGGTACGCCGGCTTCAACGGCTCGCTGAGGACGAAGGGCACCATCTCCTCGTAGCGTCCACCGTGGGAACGAAGGCCGCCTTCCAGCGCCTTGAGATCGTGATGCTCGGGCGTCCGGCCCAGCACGACATCGCGACCGGAACAGACCACCAGATCACCCATGCGGTCGGCGGGCAGTTCCATCAACCGGGATGCAATTTCCCGTGGATGAACCTCGGTGACTCCGGGCAACGATTGCAGCCAGGCGATGATCGATCGGAGACCGTCCGGCGAGGCGAGCAGGGCTTCAGGCAGGTGAACTTGAGCGAAGGATCCGAGCGCCCCGTGATGCACCACATACGGATCGGTGATCGGCAGGATGACTCGGAATCCCGGACCGAACTGCTCCACCAGACGGGTCTCCAAATAGATTACATTCGGCGAACCATCCGGTCGTTGTTTGGCGTTCATTCCGTGATCGGCCGTCACTCCCACCACCGCGCCGAGCCGAAGCAGTTGACCGATCTCCGCATCAATGGCGGCGTAGAAGTCGAGCGCTTCCGGGGCTTCCGGCGCGTACTTGTGCTGCATGAAATCCGTCGTGCTGAGATAGAGAAAATCGGCGCGTCCTGCTTCCAACATCCGGACTCCCGCCCGCAACACATAGATCGAAGCCTCGCCGCTGTAGATCGCCGGAGTTGGGCCGACCAAGGCCTCGACGGCTTCGATCCCGTGGCTCTCCAGGCGGGCCTGATTGGCCTTCTCGGAAGAAAAGGCGATGCCGCCGAGTGAAATCAACCCGCTGGCGAAGATGTCGCGCAGCTTTTCCTTCGCAGTGACCACCGCCACCTTTCGACCGGCCTTTTGAGCCGATGGAAACAACGTCTCCACCCGGAGAAACTTCGCCGAATTCATCATCACCTCCTGGCCGATCGAGGTGTCGAAGAAGAAATTCCCGCCGATGCCGTGCACCGAGGGCGGAACACCGGTGACGATGGAGCTGTTGTTGACGTTGGTGAAGCTCGGCATGGCTCCGCGGGCGAACCCACGATGGCCGGCGGCCGAAATCCGGTGGAGATTCGGCATCCGGCCGCGGGCGAGGGCCGCGTCGAGGTATTCATCGGCGGACCCGTCGAGGCAGATGACGGCCACCGGGCGGGCGGGTGGTGAATAGGTCCGGCCGTTTACCGTGAAGGCGGTTGTGGACGGGGCAGGGCGGTTTGAAGTGGGCATTGAGAGGTTCCAGAATGCAGGCCGGTTCGTCGATGAATCCTACCGGCTTCTATTGCGTGCGTGGGAAGCTGCCGCGATCTCGAGGCGGCGGGAATCCTCTGAAATGGGCATATGAATCCGTGTTGGATCGTTCTCCTCCGGTCGACAGCGATGGGCCAGGCGTGGCAAGGGTGGACAAAGGCTCGGCCGGGTCGCGGCGGCCTAGCAAGACTTTCACGGTGACAATTCGGGTATCTCCGGCGGCGACCAGAAGTCATGGCATCCGAGTTCCCGTTTGACCCTGGAACCGGCAACGGTCGATTCTGCTGCGCCCTTTGAGACTCAACTTCCACGCCGCGGTACTGCCCGAAGACCTCGGACTCTGCTGTCGTGACCGGGTTACCGGGCACTGCCCGTTGCTGCGATGACCGCCGTCGATCTTCAGATCATTCTGTTCACTGTCGGAATGGCGGCCCTGAGCACCGCCGTCATTCTGCCGTTTGGAATCGGATTGGCCTGGCTGCTGGCCCGACCGAATTGGCCGGGAAAATCGTGGCTGGAAACGGCGGTCACTCTGCCGTTGGTGCTTCCACCGGTGGCCACCGGATTGATTCTCCTGAAGTTGTTTGGTCGACGCGGATGGATTGGCGGGTTCCTGGAACGGGCGTTTGGAATCGAAGTCATTTTCACATGGCGGGCGGTGGTGCTGGCCCTGTCGGTGATGTCGCTGCCCCTGCTGGTACGATCGGCACGGACCGCGTTTGAAGAGGTCAATCCCCGGTTGGAGGCAGTGGCGGCGACTCTCGGTGCGGGACCGTGGCGGGTTTTCTTCCGGATCAGTCTGCCGCTGGCGATCCGCGGAATCCTGTCCGGAACCCTCCTGGCCTTCGCGCGCGCCCTCGGGGAATTCGGCGCGACGATCATGATTGCCGGCAACATTCCCGGGCGCACCCAGACCCTTTCGCTGGCCCTCTATCAATCGGTGCAGCTCGGAAATGACGACCACGCAATGGTGCTGGCCGCCGTTTCAGCGGTGATCGCACTCGGTGCCGTCAGTCTTGCCGGGGGTGCCTGGCGTCGACGCGGAGGTGGGCTGTGAGTCTCATTCTGGAAAAGGTGCGGGTGGTGATGGGCTCGTTCTCACTGGAGGCGGACGCCGTTTTCACCGGACGCATCACCGGCATCTCCGGTCCGTCTGGTGCGGGAAAAACGACCCTGCTGGAAACGATCGCCGGACTGCGGAAACCGGTGAGCGGTCGCATCCTGCTCCAACACGAAGTGCTCACCGACGAGCCCTCCCAGCGGATGATCCCGCCGCACCGTCGATCAATCGGTTACGTTCCGCAGGATCTCGCGCTGTTTCCCCATTTGAACGCGCGGGAGAATCTCCGTTTTGGGCAGCCGGCCGTGTTGCGACCTGGAATGCCGGATTTGGAAACGGTGATCCGGGTGCTCGAATTGCAGGACCTTCTCGATCGACCGGTGGGAAAACTCTCCGGTGGGGACCGCCAGCGGGTGGCGCTCGGACGCGCGCTGGTTTCCGGTCCGCGCCTGTTGTTGTTGGACGAGCCATTGACCGGACTGGATCCGGCGTTGCGGGACCGCATCGTGCCCTTGCTCTTCCGGATCCGCGACCAGTGCCGGGTGCCCATCCTCTACGTCAGCCACGACGCCGGCGAAGTGGCCGCCTTGTGCGACGAAGTGGCGACGATTCGTGCCGGTCGTGTGGAGTTCGGAGGCCCGGCATTGGGTGGCTGATCCGTTTGCCACTGCTCAGTTCAGGGCCAAAGGCCCGCGACATACCAGCTTGGGGCAGCGCCCCAGGACGGCATTCCATCTCCGGGTGAGGGCCAACGGCTCGGACCATTTCTGGATGGGTCGATGGAGCGGGCCTTCAGCCCTTGAGAGCCTGGGGTATATCAAATCCCGGGGCGTTGCCCCGGGCTGGTATGGGGCCGCGCAGTTGGCGCTTCGGATCCTATACGGGGGCGAGAACCAGAGGCTGCACAGCGATTCCTGATCCCAAATGTCAAAAGGTTAGGGCGTGTTGCCCGGGGCGGCTGAGCGAGCTGGACGGAATAAGCGGCGATAGCGGTTTTGGCATCGGGGTTGGGCCGTACTTCCAAATCGTATAGGCGATGGTAAGTCGCGCCGGGAGGCCTGGTGCGGGCGAAATGCTTTGATCGAAGCCCGATGGGCCATTTCGCCCTCTGCTCGGAACTGAACTTCGATGAGTCCGCCTTGGTTCTGCCCAATCCCGGCCGGACTGAGCGTCTGTTTTGTCAGCGTTCGCCAGTTTTGTACGGCGGCGATCAGCCAATCCTGAATCGTTTGCGCTCGGTGAGCCCCCTGTTGCGGGATTGAGTTTCCCTGGGAGGATGGGAAGCCAGTGATTCCGAGTGATTCAAACTGGTTGGGTGTCATGGTTTTCCCGTTCTTTTGGATGTCGATGTTTCGGCCTTCTCCTTTTGAAGTTGAACCTTCTTCACGGTGTATCGGCTCGAGGCATCGGCAAAGGCTTTCGGCGGCTTGTCGGAGCCGTCGTCTTCAGCCAGCAGGAGCGTCCCGTCTTCAATCTTGAAGATGGCGAAGACGACCGTGCCGATGCCATTCCTTGATGGCGAACTCTGTTTGATCGTGGCGTGTAGCTGCTCCGGGTCGGTGCCTGCTGGCAGCGTGAATGTCGCCTTCCACCAGTTTGTGCCGGCACGATAGAGGAGCGAGTTGCCCGTGATGTTGATGGAGCATTTGCCTCCCGCCCCTTCGCCTTCCCAATAGCCCTGCAGCGGTACTAGCTTCGCTGCGATTGTTGTCTGCGTGCTGTGGCAGGCGGTGAGTCCGAGAACCCATGACAAGGCCAGTGCGCCCAACAACGACTGGCTGTCTGTCGCCTTCCTCATTCAAATGGCTAGATAAGAACTCGTTGCCTTCCTGAGCCGCCAAAACAGTAGAGTGTGACTGGTAATAATGACCGGCACCAAGAATGTTGGGAGCAGACTCAATGGCAGATGCAGTATCGCTTGCATGGATGCCGGGTTGGAGATCCCCGTCCGTGCAGCAGTGGCGACGACAAAGAGAATATCCATCAGGCCCAGAAGGTTCCATGCGGTGTAAAGGCGCAGCCCTGTGATGGTCTTTGGGCTCACAGCGACGAGTAGAATCAGAGCAATCATGGCAACGACGATGTCGCCGTAGCCCGCCGGGATCGCAAAGCCCGGAGCCAACTCGCCGCTGCGGGCAAGAATCAGAAAATAAACCCCGACCAAACGGAAGAGATGCGGCGCGACGAGCGCGCGGAGTGATGCCCTATCGGCCCAATCGAGGAAGCTCGGGATGAAAAACCCGGCCGCGAGTGAACCCGCGGTCAGAACAAGAATGACGACTTGAGGCGCTGGCGGCCGCAAAGCCGTCAAACATCCAGATGCGCCCACAGCGATCGCTACGAGGAACCAGACAAGCAAAAGCAATGCTATCGGTCTGCCAGATGGGTTGGTGGTGGAAAAAGCATTCATGAAACGGGACGCGGAGCTGCGCTACGGGTGAGCCACCGCCAGCCACTGACGGTAGATTGGAAGCTGCGGGCACATGGCGGGTGGCTTGAACCGATGGTTGGTCGAAGTCATCGTGAAGTCCTAACAAGCTTCACAAGGTCCGTCTCAATCCAGACGACGTGGTCGCGCTTGGGGCGAAGCTCAATCTGGCCGAAGTCATCAAATCCCCGGATTGTGTACCGACGTCCGACCAAGCTCTTGAAAAGCTCCTCCGTTCTCATGTCGTCCATATGGGGCTCGCGTGGAAGTGAGCCCTCCAGTGGAAGGGAGGGTGCCGGAACTGAATCCTTGGGCGATGCCCGAGGCTGGTATGGTGCGGACCTTTGGCCCTCGGAGCGGAAGGACAGGCCTAAACCAGGTTCTTCCGGCGGGATCGGTGCCAGCGCCAGGCGCCGTTGCCGAGGAACAGGACCATCGCTCCGGTGGCGGACCAGGTGGAGGGTTCTGGCACGGTGGCGTTCCAACCGATCAGGGCGAGGGCCTTCACGTCCGCCGTGGTGATGGGCTCCACAAGTCCCGCCGGCATGGTGGGATCCATGATGCCGATGTAGGTGCCGGTGAGGCCGTCATCCTTCCAATGGCTCGCCTGGCGGCCGTCGCCCTGGGTGAGGCCGGTCGAGAAGCGGAAGCTGCTCACCGTGTCAGTCAAGAGAACATCCGAACCCGGCCGGAGATCCCGGGGATCGGTGGTGAACTGAGCCGAAGTCGTTGGATCGTTGGCACCACCGTTGGTGAAGCGAAACAGGTCCAGTGTGGTCGGGGTAACCGAGATCGGCGGGGTGGTGCCGTCGATGTTGTCGACCGCCGAGATGAAGCCGAGGGCGTGACCGATCTCATGCGTCGCCACGCTCTCGAAATCGATCGTGCCGGGCGTCACGCCGTTGCTGTTGTCGTAGTCGAAACTGAAGGCGTTGTTGAATTGAATGGTGGCATCCGTCGTTCCGAACGTTCCGTCAAGACCGGTGAACCCAAGGGCTTTGGCGTTGGCCTTGGTCAACTGGATGTTTCCGCTGAGGGTGTCGCTGGAGGGCAGCGTGGCGGAGAATTGGGCGCTGGTAGGGAGAAAGGCGTCGATCGCCCGAAAACTGGAACCGACGGCGTCGGAGACCATCGCGTTGCGAATGGTGGTGTAGCTACTTGTAAGCAGGACCGAACTGGTCTGGCCAATGATGTTGGCCGAGGAGAAACCGCCGGTGAGGTCCGCGCTGATGGTGACCGTGATCGGGTCGCTGAAATAGGACATCCAGTGCGCTGCCGCGCGGTTGAAGGCCGCGAGGGCGGCGCTGTTGCCGGCAAGTCCCGAACCGGCGTTGATGTTGATCGTGAAGCTGCCGAGCTGGCTGGGTGCCTGCGTCGATCCCGGCGGCAGGACCAGCGGCTGCAACAGGCTCGAATCCTGCCCGGTCACCGCGAACCACGCCAGGCCACTTCCCACGCCACACATCGCCCAGCGCGCAGCCTTCAGCCGAAGCACTGCCAGGGTTCGGCGACTGCGCCGGGTGGGTTGGGAAAAGGGCATGTTGGGAAAACGACCGACACCACGCTGCGGCGGCACGGTCGTTCTTGTCAAATCGGCAATACCGCTGAAAATCTGAACTGCTTCAATGCGGCAGCGGTTCGATCCGGATGTTCCGGAACATCACCGGGTCGTTGTGGCCGGCGAACCCGAAATGGCCACGGGTGCGATCCTTCCCGGGATGGGCGGAATTGGCCATGAACTCGGTCACCTTCGAAAGGTCGGCATCGAGGATCAGCGTGCCGTTCAGTTCGACCCGGATCGTGGAGCCCTTGACCGTCACTTCCTCGAAGTTCCAGTCACCAATGGGGCGTTGGTAACCGCGGGCGGCGGCGACCATGCCATAGGCGGATCCATGGGTCTGGCGGGGATCAATCTTTTCTCCGGTCGCCTTTTCGTAGTTGTCGTCCAACACCTGCGACTCGCACATGCCGACATACGCGGTGTCGCCGGAGCCGGGATAGCGGATGGCCAGACCGTTGTTGCCGCCAGGGGGCAGCTTGAACTCCAGCCGGGCCTTGAAGTCGTCGTACTCGGCCTTGGTGAAGATGGTACCGCCCTTGTGGGGCTTGCAGCGGACCGCGTTCTCCACGACTTCGTAGTTATCAACCGGGCCGTCCCAGCCTTCGAAGGACTTGCCGTTGAAGACGGATTTGAAGCCGGCTTCGCCGTGATGCGCGAGGAGCTCGTTGGCTTCCTTTCCGCCGATCTCGCGGATGTTGATGTTGCGCCAGCGGATCTCGCCGCCGTGGGTCTGCAACTGGATCGGACCGCGGACGGGGATGGGCTGCTTGCGATCGTAATAGTTTTCGAGGAGGGCGTGTTCGACGACCGATTTGCCGTTCAGCCAGACACTCACCCGGGCACCTACCATGACGATACGGAAGCGATTCCATTCGCCGAACGGTTTATCGGCCAGGACCCGCGGATCCTTGCCCGGCGCACCCGGAGAATTGTTCCACAGTCCGCCGGATCCTTTGTCGGCACCGAGGTTGAACTTCGCCTTCTCAGTATAGTCCCATATCTGGACTTGGGGGACGCCGCGCAGGTAAATGCCGGAGTCGGCCAGCGGCACGGTCTTGTATTCCACCAGCAATTCAAAATCACCGTAGTCTTTTTCGGTGGTGGCATAGGCGCCGAAGCCGTCGTTCACGAGTTCGTTGCCCTCGACGTACCAATGCGCCTTGCCGGTCTTGGGATTCACCTCGCGCATGCTGGTGGTCCATTTGGCGATCTGTGCCGCCCGCTGGTCCTCAGGCATGGCGAGGAGCTTGCGATGATCAAAGGTGTCGCCGCCGCGGAATCCGGTCAGATCCTTTTCATTGAACAACGGCGTGAAGCCCGCCGGCGGAGCCGCCTGGAGTGAAACGGAGAGGCCCGTGGAGGCCGCTGTCAGCGCGAGGAGAGCCACCGGGATCAGGGAGAACAGCCGGCGGCGGGTGGTGAAACAGCTCATGATTCCCCCAGCGTCTACGAGCTCCCCGGTCCCGGGTCAAGCCGGCTCCCATCCGGACGGCGGTCTATTTTGAAAATTCCGCCTGACGGACGGCGGTCCAGCCTTTCCCTTCCGCCGCCGACCCGCTTCCATCGAAGTTCCATGTTTCCACTGCGCTTCCAACGAGTCGCTGCCCGCTTGGAGTCCGGGATGACGAGTCGCACGTCGTCGCGGAAAACAGTCCCTGCGTGGTTTCGAGCGGCCGTGGTGGCGGTCGGATGCGTGGCCCTGAGTTTGCTCCCGGCCCGGCTTCACGCGGATCCGTCCGGCGTCACGACGAACCGATATCAGATCGTTCACTCCGAGGACGGCTGGTGGCTGGTGGATCCGCAGGGCAGGCGATTCCTCGAAAAGGGAGTGGGGGTCGTCACCCGCGGTGAATCTCGCGAGAAGTACGATCTTGAAAACCCGGCCTATGCCGCCTGGCGGTATCATGGGACGGATTCGGCATGGGCGACTGAAACGGCGGACCGGCTGCGTCGTTGGGGATTCGATACCGCGGCGGGCTGGGCGGACTACACCGGGTTGTCCCAGTTGAACGGTTCGACACCGGCCTTCACTCCCGTGTTGCACCTCGGTTCGGCCGCGGGTGCGCCGTGGTGGGACATGTGGGATCCCCGGAATCTGGATCGGATGGAACGCAGTGCGCGGGACCAGATCGCGGCGTTCGGAGGGGATCGACGGGTGATCGGATACTTCAGCGACAACGAACTCGGTTGGTGGAACGCCACCCTTTGGAAAATGACGCTGGAGCAACCGGCTTCCAGTGGTCAGCGGCGGCGTCTCCTCGACCTGTTGCGGTCGTACTATACCGGGGACTGGCAGCGGCTCGCCGCGGAGTTCGAACCGGAAAATGCCGGTTCTTGGGACGAGTTGGATCGTGGTGGGATGCTCTATCTTCGGCCCGGCGGCGATGGGATCCGGGTTATGCGCCGCTTCCTGGGGCTGCTGGCGGATCGGTACTACGAGTTGATGGGCGGCTACATTCACCGCTTCAATCCGCAGGCGCTGTTCCTCGGGGATCGTTACCAATCCTTCTATTATCCGGAAGTCGCCACTGCCGCCGGACACCACGTTGACGCGATCTCGAGCAATCTCAACGCGCAGTGGCGGGACGGTGGATTCCTGCGTTGCTATTTTGAAATGCTGCACCGTCTTTCCGGCAGGCCTGTCTGGGTGACGGAATTCTACGCGGCCAGTCGGGAGAACCGCTCCGGCAACCGCAATGATTTTGGGACCTATCCCGTGCTGCCGACCCAACGCGCCCGTGCCGAGACGGCGGGTGCGACCCTGCGCGGTTTGTTTCGCCTGCCGTATGTTATCGGTACGGATTGGTTCCAGTATTTCGATGAACCCCGGCATGGACGCGAGGATGGCGAGAACTTCAACTTCGGTCTCGTCGACATCGACAACCATCCCTACGACGAACTGGTCGCGATGTTCCGCGGACTGGATCCGGCGACGGAACGGCGGACAGGACGTCAAACCCGATTGGATGCCAGCGCGGGCGTGCCACTCGCGCCGGCCGATCCGTTGGGTGGATTCTCCTCACCGGACGCGCTGCTCCACTGGGATCGCGAACGCGGATTTGTTCCGGTGCGGGAGGCGACGGCACTCGCTGATCTCTATCTGGCGTGGACGCCGCGGGCTTTGTACGTAGGTCTGTATTCGCTCGATACCGTCGAGGCCGCCTACTATCGGACGGCTGCCGTTCCGAAGGTGGATCGGCCTTTGTGGACTGTTCGCATTCAGGGTGGTGAATCCGTCCAGGCGCGAATCGGCGCCGGTCGTGAACCGCTCTCGAATCGACCGGAAATCCGCATCGTGAATCGTTCGGGCCTCGGGCATGACGTGAGCAACGTTGCCGCCATGGAGATTCCGATGAACGTGAACGGCGGTCGGCGGTTGAAAGCCGGTGATTGGATCGAATTGGAATCCGTTTTCACCACCCACGCCCGTGGGGGACAAGTTTCCTGGCGCGGCCGCTTCCAATTGAGTGGCTCTGCAATTCCTGCGCGTCGGTGAACCAGAATCAACCGGGGTTTGTGATTCGCGCGATCGCGAAGCATGGAACGGGGCGCAGCAGTCGTCTCGTCTGACCCGTCCTGAGCCGATTTCGGATCCCGTGTCGGGGTGAGCCTCACGTCCTCCGCCTCGCTGCCTCACAAGTGTTTGCGGATTCCCCCGCTGTTTGGAATTGGCCGAACTGTCGATACTGGTCATCGGTTGGAAGCGCCTCGGAAGTGCTCCCCGACCGGTTGGAAAGAGATCGACTATGAAACACTTCGCGGACGGAAGCGCCAAGAGCGCGGGGGGAATCGGCGGCATGAGGGCGGCCGTCGCCGCTGCGATTATCGCCGGGGGTGGGCTGCCCTGCGGAGCGGCGATTACGGTCTATGAGCCCTTCAACTACACCAGCGCGGCCCAGGTGAGCGGTCAGAGTGGCGGAGGCAGCCTGGGGTTTTCGGCGGCGTGGTCGGGTGGATCGGCGACCGCGACCGTGGGTTCGGGAAGTCTGCCTGGGACTTCCACGATCGGTAACCGCGCGGCAATGGCGGCCAATTCACTCACTACGCCGTTGAGCCGGACCCTGAGCAGTTCGTTGGGCATTTCCGCGGGAACCACCTATTTCAGTTTTCTGATCCGACCGGAGGCCTCCGTCGGATCGAGCATCGGTGAACTGCGATTGACCGGATCGGCGAACACTGTCGGTTTCGGATTGAACGCCAATTCCGGATCCTACTTGATCGACCAGGTCGGCACGGGCGCAGGCGTGACGACGAGTTCGTCGACGGCTGTGGTGAACACTCCGGTCCTGCTGGTGCTGAAAGCCGTGTTTGGTGCCGGCTCCGCTTCGGATACCTTCAGTCTGTTTTACAATCCCGCCGTGGGATCGTTGGAGGGCACCGCCAATGCCACGCGGTCGTTTGACGTGGGTACAGTCACCGCGCTCTCCATCGCTGGAAACCTGGCGTTCAGCGTCGACGAGATCAAAGTCGGCTCGAGCTACGCAGACGTGGTGCCGGAGCCCGGAACCTGGGCCGCCGGGGGTGCGGTGGCGGTTCTGGTCGCGGCCCAATGGATGCGATCACGGCGGCGACGGAATGATTCAGAAGAAGCCGCTGAAGAGACACGGATTCACTGATTTTGACAGAATGAACTGAATGGGCCGGATTGGATCGACTCTTCAGGAGCCGGCAACCGTTCGTGCCGTCGTTTCGTTTTTCCCAGTTTCAGACAGGCGATGGAACAATGTCTATTGGCAGGACTCACGCGGAGTTCCGATGAACAAATCGGATTCGGTTCATTCAGTTCATTCCGTCTGAATCGTTCTTCATCGGCTGATGATCCCGTCAAACGAACCGCTGTCGCCGGGGTCACCGGTTGGATTCCAATTCGCTCCTCCAGCGGACCGCGTGCTGCACCAGTTCCATTCCGTTCTTGAGACCGAGCTTTTCCTTGATGCGTTCCCGATAGGTCTCGACGGTCTTGACGCTGAGATTCAGTTCGATGGCGATCTGCCGGGTGCTCTGTCCGCGCCCGATCCGTTGAACCACTTCCAGTTCGCGATCGGTCAGCAGGGACAGCGGGGAGGCTCCGAATTCGCGGCCGTCGCTGCAGCGCTGCAACAGCTCATCGGTCATCCGCGGGCTGAGATAGACACCGCCGTCCAGCACCTTTCGGATCGCGTTCAACACCTGGGTCGTCGCCTCCTGTTTTGTGATATAACCGCGGGCACCCGAGCGCAGAACCCGTTCGGCATACAACGACTCGTCGTGCATCGAGAGGACTAGGAGCTTGAGATCGGGCCATTCGAGGCGGAGATCCTTCAGCAATTCGATGCCGCTGGATCCCTTCAGTGACAGATCCACGAGGGCGAGATCTGCGGTGATGGTTTGAAGGGCGCTGCGGGCGCTGGACGCGGATTCGGCTTCGCCACACACCCGGAGGTCGGGTTCGCGGTTGATCAGTTCGGTCAGCCGCTCGCGGATCATCGGATGATCATCGACGAGAAAGATGCGCCATTTTCCGACGGGGGGAGTGCTCATGTGGAAACAGGTGGAAACGCGGTGGCGATGCCGACGGTGCATTCCACCACGGTGTCGCCCTGGGGTTCATCGTAAATCTGGAGGTCACCCTGAATCAGGCGGGCGCGATGGTGCATGATGGCCAGACCGAGTCCCGACCGTCCGGTCACGGGTCGCACCAGTTGTTTGCCGACGCTCACCACCGAAAGCCGGAGGGCGCCCTCCGGTTCCTCGAGTCGGATGATGATTCGGTCGGGTGGATTGTGACGGATCGCGTTGGCTACGCCCTCCTGGGCGATTCGGTAGAGGTGAAAGGCCACCTGGGTCACCGGTTCCGCAAACCCGGGAGGAGCCTCAATTTCACATCGTACCCGGGTGCTGCGGGTGATCTGATCCGCGAGTCCCTTGAGCGTCGACGCCAATCCCTGTTGTTCCAACGAAGCCGGGAAGAGGCCGCGGGCGATGTCGCGAACATGGGTGATCGCCTCATCAACGAGGGTGGCAATCCCGTGAACGTCGCCGGGACTCGCCTGTCCGTCCTGCGCGAGCCGGTTTCGCAGCAGGGACACCGCCATGGCGGTACTGACCAGGTGTTGCCCGAGGCCGTCATGCAGATCCTGTCCGATCCGCTGCTGCTCCTCCTCGATCGCGTTTGCCACCGCTTGATCCATTTCCTTGTCGGCCGAAACATCGGTGAAAACAAACACCACGCCATCGTTTTCCGTCGGACCGAGTTGAAGCGGATGGCTGCTGAGAATCAGCCACGGTCCGGTTGGGCCAAGGGCGCTGTTTCGACCGAGGTCGGCGTGGGCCACGGGGCGTCCGGCGAGGGCGAGGTTGAGCGGCACTGCCGCACTGCGATAGCCACGGACCAGTTCCTCTACGCGGACTGCCGGTTCGGAGGGGGCCAACATCAGCAGCCCATCCGGCACCTTTAGTCGGAACAAGGAGGCCGCCGCCGGGTTGACGAGGCGAAGGCGGCCGTCCCGATCGGTCACAATCACCGCTTCCCGCATGTGGGCCAGAATGGCGGAAAGGATGGCAGTCGACCGCGTCAACGCCTCCTCGGACCGCTGCAAGGCGAGGGTCCGGGCCTCCGCCGCCGCGGTCCGTTCCCGCACCCGGACCTCCAGCGTTTCGTTGATCGCCAGCAACTCCGATTCCGCCCGCTTTCGCGCCAGCACTTCGACGGCCAGCAGTCGTTTCCGATCAGCGACCTTGGCCACGATGACCGCAAAGCTCAGCGAGGCGACGAGCAGCGTGGAGGCGTTAATGTACGGGATCTGGGGGTACTCGTAGTGGCTGTGATAGCTCAAATCGATCCCCAGCCAGATCACGGCTCCGGCTATTGCCGCCGGGATGGCCGCCCATTTCCCAACGTACCACGCCAGTAACACAGCCGGGATCAGGTAAAAGGTTCGGAACTGAACCTCCTGCCATGTCACCCAGTCCATCAGCGCGATCACGCCGAGCAGCGCGATGCCGAGAACGCAAATCAGCGTCCGCGTCGAGGCGGACAGTTCCGCGGCGGGTCCGGATGAGGTTCGGTTCATGACTTGGGATGCCGCCACCCGGGAGACCGCGACGTTTCCTCCGGGTTTCATCGCATCAATCCGGAAGCGTGGTTCGAAGCCGATTCCAAAGGCGTGTAATCGTGCTCTTGGATAGTCCGGAATTGGTGTCGACGGAGCAGACCGTCTCATCGGATTCCGGGCCCTCGAAAGGAAAATCAAGCAGTTCGGGCAGCCGGCCGGCACTGGCCCGTTGATACAGCCGTTTTGCATCGCGCCGGACGCAGGTTTCCAGCGAGGCATCGACATGCACCCAGGTCACCTCATTCCCCAACACGGACCGCACCACGTCGCGGTGGATTCGCAGCGGAGCCATCGACGATACAACGACCTCGAATCCCTGACCGGTCAGCAGCCGGGCCACTTCGGCCAGCCGGCGGTGGTTTTCGGCGCGGTCCCGCGCTGAGAATCCAAGATCCCGGGACAATCCGTCGCGGAAGGTGTCGCCATCGAGATGAAACACCGGTGGCGATCCGGTGCGCAACCGGTCGACCAGACGAGCCGCCAGAGTTGTTTTTCCGGCACCCGATCGTCCGAAAAACCAATAGGTTCGCGGACCCTTCCGGACGGTTCGGACCTGCGGTTCAACCGCAGCCTCGGGCTGGGCACCGGGAGGATTCGACAGGATGGAACGTGAAACAGACACCGTGAGTCATCCTAGACCGTCGGATCGGCCGCGAAAGCGGGCTGCCCCGGTAAAAATGTAGGGATGGCCCCGACGTCGCGAAGGTGATCGACGCGAATGCGTCGGTCGCTCTGAACTGGAACGCTGGAGACGAGCCCGAAGAGGGACGCGGATTCACTGATGGAGACAGAATGGACGGAATGGGATCGGAGCTCTGGGAACCTGCGGCTATGGGTGCCGTTGGTGTGCCTATTCCCAGTTCCAGGCCGGCGATTGGACGAAATTCACGGGCAGGACTCACGCCCGGTCCTGATGAACGGATCGGATTCGGTTCATTCAGTTCATTCCGTCTAAATCTTTTTTTCATGGTTTTGCATGATCCCGTCCGATGCGGAATCGGAGACCGTTGCGGTCCATTTTCTCGAATGGCGTTTTGCCGGTCGACTGCGGCAGGATCGGGCCATGTTCGATTTCCTCGCAGAATCCCCGCAGGATCGACCACGCCTGTGTGGAACCGGCGCCAGCCGACGTGAGTTCCTGCAGGTCGGCGCACTCGCGGCGGTCGGTCTGTCGCTGCCGCAGTATCTCCGAGCCCGCGCCGAAGGACGGGTCACACCCGCTGCCGACCGCCGGTCGTGCATCATGATTTTCAACCTCGGCGGTCCCAGTCACATCGATCTATGGGATATGAAGCCCGATGCGCCGCGCGAGATTCGCGGGCCGTTTCGCCCTATTCGCACCAAGTCGGACGCCTTCGAGATCTCCGAACTCCTGCCCCTGCACGCGCGGATTGCGGACCGGTTTTCCCTCGTGCGATCCTGTCATCACGACGGAGCGGCGGTGCACGATGCCGGATGGCAGATGATGCAGACCGGCCGGCGGTTCACGGGCGGGATTTACACCCCGCATGTCGGTTCGGTGGTTTCCCACTTGCGCGGACGCCGCACGGATCTGCCGCCGTTTGTGGTGCTGCCCCAACTCATGGGTCGTGGCGGTGGCAATCTACCCAACGGCCAGGCCGGTGGATTCCTCGGCAAGGCCCACGATCCGTTCGCGCTGATGGCGGATCCGTCGCAGAAGGATTTCAAGGTGCCCGACCTGCTGCCGCCCGATCAGATCGGCGCCCAACGGCTGGAGCGCCGCCGAAAGTTGCGGGACGTTGTGGAACAGACGATGACCGAGTTCGAGGCCAGTGAGGATGCGCGGTTGCTCGACGACAATTTCCACGCGGCCTTCCGCATCATGACCAGTGAATCCGCCCGCGCTGCCTTCGATCTGGCGCGTGAGCCGCTCGCGGTTCGTGAGCGCTACGGCATGAATCGATTCGGCCAATGCTGTCTGCTCGCCCGTCGATTGGTCGAAAGCGGAGTTCGATTCGTCACCATCAACACCTTCCTCACCGTGTTTGACGAAATCACCTGGGACATTCATGGATCCAAGCCGTTCACCTCGATTCAGGGCATGAAGGACATTGTGTGTCCGATGTATGATCAGGCCTACAGCGCGTTGATTGAAGACCTGACCCAACGCGGCCTGCTCGACGATACATTGGTGGCCAACCTGTCCGAGTTCGGTCGCACTCCGAAGGTGAACCCGGCGGGTGGACGGGATCATTGGCCCCAATGTTTCACGGCCTATTTCGCCGGCGGCGGCGTGAAGGGCGGTCGCGTGGTGGGTGCCAGTGATCCGATCGGAGGCTTTCCCGCCGAACGACCGGTCAAGCCCGGCGACATTGTAGCCACGATTTTTCATAGCCTGGGACTGGACCACACCGCCCACCTGCCCGGGCCGGGAGGACGCCCGTTCCCGTTGACCGATCTGGGCACCGAACCCATCCGGGAGCTGTTCGCGTGAAAGTGTCTTTGAAACTATGGAACCGTCTTGCCGTGGGTGGGCTAACCTGCCTCTGGGCCGTCCTGATGCGGACCTCCGCTGCCACCGCCGAATCCGCCGCCGCGCCGGTTTCATTTCGAAACGATGTCCTGCCGATCTTCTCCAAGGCGGGTTGCAACAGTGGAGGTTGTCATGGAGCACTGGCGGGCAAGGGCGGCTTCCGTCTGTCGCTGTTCGGCTACAATCCCGAAGCCGATCATTTTGCCATCACCCGCGAATCCCAGGGGCGCCGCGTTGAACCGGGCGACCCGGGTCTGAGCCTGCTCCTCACCAAGCCGACCACCACGATCCGTCACAAGGGCGGCAAACGCCTCAACGTGGGTTCCCAGGATTACCAGACCCTGGCCCAATGGATCGCCCAGGGAGCACCCGGCCCCCAATCCGGAGATGCCCGGGTGGAAACGCTGGTGCTGGAGGCACCGACGCGCCCGGTGCAGGTCGGTGAAACGCTTTCCATCGGAGTGAGTGCGACGTTTTCGGACGGTCGCACGCGGAACGTGACGCCGTGGTCCAAGTTTACATCGACCGACGAAACCGTGGCTTCAGTGGACGGGCAGGGCAGGGTGACGATTCTGGGTCCGGGCGAAGGTGCCATCACCGCCTGGTATTCGTCTCGAATTGTCATCGCGCGGCTGACCTCGCCCTATTCCAATTCGATTCCGTCTGCAGTGTATCGTGTGGAATCCCGGACCAACGTCATCGACGAACGGGTCCTGGATCAGTTGGAACAACTCCATCTCCAACCCTCGCCGCTGGCCGCCGATGCAACGTTTGTTCGCCGGGCGTTTCTCGACACCATCGGCCGGTTGCCGACGCCGGACGAGGTCGTCGCCTTTTGTTCCGATCCCGCGCCCGACAAGCATTCCCGTCTCGCTGATCAACTCTTCGCGCGGTCCGAGTTCGTCGATTATTGGACCTACAAATGGTCCGACATCCTACTGGTGAACGGCGGGCGATTGCGGCCGGATGCGGTGAAGGCGTACTACGGTTGGATCCGGTCGCGCGTCGCGGACAATACGCCGTGGGATCAACTGGTCCGCCAAGTGGTGACGGCGCGCGGTTCCACGGTCGAGGACGGCGCGTCGAATTTCTTCGCCGTCCATCAGGATCCCGAGGCGATGGCCGAGAACGTCAGCCAGGCTTTCCTTTCGCTCTCCATCAACTGCGCCCGGTGCCACAATCATCCGTTGGAGAAATGGACCAACGATCAGTACTACCAGTTTGCCAATCTGTTCGCCCGGGTGCGGGCCAAGGGTTGGGGCGGCGATGCCCGCAGCGGCGATGGCAAACGAACCGTTTTCGTGGAAGCGCGGGGCGATCTGCTCCAGCCGCGCACCGGCAAACCGCAGCCGCCGGCCCCGTTGGATGCGCCGGCCCTTTCAGCCGATGATCCGCGCGATCGTCGTGAGGTCTTGGCGGAGTGGTTGACTGCGCCCGGCAATCCCTATTTTGCCCGGTCGATCGCCAATCGTGTTTGGGCCAACTTCTTCGGAATCGGCCTGGTGGATCCGGTCGACGATCTCCGCGCGTCGAATCCCGCGGCCAACGAACGTCTGCTCGCCGCATTGGCCGCGCACCTGGTGGATCATCACTACGATCTGCGTTCGCTGATGCGCCTGATCCTCACCTCCAATACCTACCGCCGCTCCGGCGAGGTGCTGCCGGGAAACCGGGATGATCGGCGTCATTATTCGCGATATTTTCCCCGCCGTCTGAGTGCCGAAGTCCTTAGTGACGCGATCGCCGATGTCACCGGCGTTCCGGACCACTACACCGAACTCGCCCTCAACGATGGTTCGACCGAGGCCACCGGCGCTTTCACCAACGTCGTCCGCTCCCTGCAGCTCTCGGATGCCTCGGTGAAATCGTACTTCTTGAAAACATTTGGCCGGAACCAACGCGAGATCACCTGCGAATGTGAACGCTCCAACCAACCGAGCCTGGTTCAGGCGCTGCATCTTTCCAATGGATCCACCATCAACGGCAAGCTGGAGTCGAAGGCCGGGCGACTCTCCCAATTGCTGGCCGCCCAGACCGACCCCAACCGATTGATCGAGCAGGCGTGGATGCTGTGCCTCAGCCGGCCGCCGAACGAACGCGAGCGCACCGCGGTCCTCGCCGCCTTTGCAAAGGCACCCGCCGACCAACAGACCCAGGTGGCCGAGGATGTCTTCTGGTCACTGCTCACCAGCCGCGAATTCCTGTTCCAGCACTGACCATGGGTATTTCTTCGTCACTGGTTCATCGGGCAGCGTGGCAACTTCAGAGTCTCGTGTTACTCGCGGTTTCCACCGTGTCCGCCAGCGCCGCGACTCCGGTGAACTACGAACGCGAGGTGGCACCGGTTTTCCGTTCCTATTGCGCGGGGTGTCACAACGATGCCGATCATGAGGGCGAGTTTTCGGTGGAGACCTTCGCCCGCCTGCGCAAGGGCGGCGACAAGGGAGATCCCATCGAGGCCGGCAAACCGGACACCTCGTTCCTGATCCGCTCCCTCGAAGGAGCCGCCAAGCCCCACATGCCGCCGAAGGACGAACCGCAGGTCCCGGCTGCCGAACTCGATCTTCTCCGGCGTTGGATTGCCGCCGGCGCACCCGGGCCGGTTCACGACGAATCGCTTCTCGCCCATCTGGTGGTTCCCAAAATTCCAACCACCGCCGCCACGCAACGTCCGGTGACCACCGTGGCCTATTCTTCGGACGGCAGCCGCTTCGCCGTCGCCCGTTCCGGTCGGATTGAACTGGGCAGCGCTCCGGGGCGTCGTGTTAGCCGGGTGATCGAAGGACTCCCGGGTAAGGTGAACGCCGTCCATTTCTCTGCCGATGGTCGTCATCTTATTGCCGCCACCGGCATCGCCGGACTTAAGGGCGTCGCCCAACTGTGGGATGTGGAACGCGGAAAGCTGATCCGGGAATTCGGAGGCCATACCGACATTCTCCACGATGCTGAATTCTCACCGGATGGGCGCCTGCTGGCCACGGCCGGATACGATCGTTCGATTCGGATCTGGGAGGTTGCCACCGGTCGGCTTGTCCGAACGATTGTGGGTCACAATGGGGCGATTTTCGCTCTCGCCTTCGATCCCGCAGGTCAGGTTCTGGCATCGGCCAGCGCGGATCAGACGGTGAAATTGTGGCGGGTGTCCGATGGCCTGCGGCTCGATACCTTGAACCAGCCGCAAGGTGAATTGAATGCGGTCGCGTTCACACCGGATGGCACCCATATCCTCGCCGCGGGCAACGACCGGCGGATCCATCTCTGGCGTTACCTGTCGACGAACACGCCGGCGCTAAATCCGGTAGTCGCCTCACGCTTTGCCCACGAGGCGGCGGTGACTGCGCTGGCAATTTCCCGCGACGGGCGGCGGCTGGTTTCCACCGCGGCGGACCGCACGTTGAAGCTGTGGAGTCTTCCCGATCTGACCGAATTGCACGCGTGGCCAGTCCAACCGGACGTCGCCGTCGCCCTCGCGTTCGATCCGCACCGGGCGCGGTTTGCCGCCGGGCGGATGGATGGTTCAGTCGCGGTGTATGAAGCGGTGATGCCTGCACCCGCCGGTGCGCTGAACTTGGCTGTCACCGGATCGCCGATGCCTCCGGCGGGCCACGAGTCAAAACTATCCACCGTGTCCGAAAACGAACCCAACGACCGGCCCGCGGAAGCGATGGCGGTGACTTGGCCGGTGGAAATCCACGGAAGCATCAGCCGGCCCGGTGACGCCGATCTGTATCGCTTTCGGGCGCGCACGGGCGAATCGATTACGCTGGCAATTCACGCGGCACAGGGAGGATCGGCATTGGATTCTCGGCTGGAGGTGTTGACGACTGATGGCAAACCGGTGGAACAGATCGTCCTGCAGGCCGTCCGCGATTCGTGGTTCACGTTCCGAGGCAAGGATTCTGAGACCGCCGATGATTTCAGGCTCCAGAACTGGGCGGAGATGGAATTGGACGAATATCTTTATGCGAACGGCGAGGTCGTGCGGCTGTGGTTGTATCCGCGCGGACCGGACTCCGGATTCAAGGTCTACCCGGGTGAGGGGCGCCGGCAGACCGCCTTTGGCACCACGGCATTGACGCATCCGTTGAACGAACCGTGTTACATCGTCCGACCCTTACCCGTCGGTGCGCCTCTCGTGCCCAACGGGCTTCCGGTGTTCCGCTTGAACTTCGAAAATGATGACGATCCCTCCCGGCTTGCCGGTTCGGATTCACTGGTGCGTTTCACCGCGCCGGTCGCGGGCGAGTATCTGGTTCGGGTCAGCGATGTCCGCGGATTCGGCGGGCCGACGAATTACACTTACACATTGGCGATTCGCGAGCCGCGCCCGGACTTCAGCGTGGCGCTGGAAAATCGTGATCCGCAGGTCAGTCCCGGCAGTGCGCGCGAATTGCGGTTCGTGGCTACCCGCCGCGAAGGCTTCGACGGCCCGATTCGGATCGGGATCGACAACCTCCCGCCGGGTTTCGTGGCCACCACTCCGTTGGAAATCGAGGCCGGCCAGATTCGCGCCACGGCCACGCTCTTCGCCGCGCCGGGAACGCCGGCTCCCGATGCCGCCGCGACCGAGAAGGTGCGCCTTGCAGCGTCGGCGATGATCGATGGCCGGGAAGTGGTTCACCCGATGGGAACCCTCGGTCGGCTGCAAATCGGCAAACCGCCCCGGGTGACGATTGAAATTCTGCCGGGTGCCGATCGTTCCTATGTCACCGAAACTCCCGGACAACCGCTCGAGTTTCACATTCGGCCGGGTCAGACCATTGCCGCGCGGGTCCGGGCGGTTCGGCACGATTACGCTGACCGGATCGAGTTCGGGAACGAGGACTCCGGCCGCAATCTTCCGCACGGACTCTACGTGGACAACATCGGCCTGAACGGATTGCTGATCGTCGAAGGGCAGACCGAACGCGAATTCGTCATCACCGCCGCACCCAAGGCCCGGCCGGGGACCCGCCTCTTCCACTTGCGCACGACGGCAGATGGTGGACAATGTTCGCCGTCGGCGTTGATTCGAATTCTGCCGCCGCTCCAGTCCGCACAACGGTAAGCGAGAACGATTCAGAAGTGGCAGGGGCGACGGGGAATCGACACGGATTCCACCGATTGGCACGGATTGGGAACCCTCAATTCCCGGAGCCTATTTAAACCACAAATCGTCGTCGTTGAAGGTGCCGACGAACATCATGCAGAGGTGGAATGCCAGGAATCCAAATTATTCCAACGTGTCAATGCCTTCAGGGGATTTTCGGCAGGCATTTTGTGCCCACTTTTTTCGCCGCGGTCCGGAGTTTTTTGTCCAGCGTGGCAAGTGGCAGGTTGGTGCGCATGGCCAATTCGAGATAGGCCGCATCGTAGAGCGTCAGGTCATGGGTTCGTGCTAGGGCCAGGGAGGCCGGGGTCGTGCGGGTACCCGTCTCGGGATCGGTTTCGATGGGGAGAGCTCCAAGGATGTTGAGGAAACCGGCGGCGTCTGCTGCGGAACATCGCTTGCGACGCTCGCCCATGAGCAGGGTGTTGCCGACCTCCAGCGGCCAGTGCTGCGCCACGACAGCCCTTCCACCCCGATTGAGCTGATCGAGGAGATCATCGTTCTCCGGTGTCGCTTCTCCGGCGAAGAACCAGGCCATTGTGACCGAGCAGTCGAGAACGAAGGCGTCACTCACCGGCGGCCTTCTGTTTTCCAGGCAAGCAATTCGGCGGCCGTCGCGGTTCTTGCCGACCGATTGGCGCGCATCCGGGCGATGGCATCTCCCATTTCTCCGCGACTGGGGCGGTGGACCGGAGTGAGGCGGGCGATCTCGGTCTCGTGCCGGGTGATGATGAACTCCTCGCCCCGGCTGACCCGCTTGATGAGTTCGGACAGCTTGCTCTTCGCCTCGGCCAGGGGGATTGAACTGGAAAGTGTGGTCATGAGGGTGCTGGAACTAGTCTGAGTCTAGTCTAATTGAAATGATCGTGTTTGACAAGAATGCACGGGACTTTCAGATGTTTGCCGCCGCGGGCTTTGGAGGGCGCTTGTCGTCATGGAGTGCGGTGGCAAAGCGAAGCGTCGACACCGCTGTGGAGCGGGATCCCAGTTCGAAAGCCGCGGATCCATTCACCACGCTTGGCTGAAGTTCGCGCCCGTGCGCCAAAGCGGTGGGTCTGCCGCACGCAACCCAGGACTCTGTTACCCGCCATTTGTGCCCTCCCCAGAAGAACCGCGTCCTTTTGCATCTCCTGCTTGACCGCCTGATGCTGTTCACCCCTACCTTTGTCGGATGGACCGCAGGATCCGCCTGCGTCCGCGGGGACCAGGTCCTTTCTGGCCCGCTCCGGAATCCTTGTTTGCACGTCTCGCATGAGCAACAGCACTGACCGATCGGCCTCCCCCACCACGCCGCGGACTCTTCCGCCGGCGAAGCAGGGCCTTTATGATCCGCAGAACGAACACGACGCCTGCGGGGTCGGGTTCGTGGCGAGCATCAAGGGACACAAATCGCACGCGCTGGTCGAACAGGGCCTGCAGATCCTGAACAATCTGGACCACCGCGGTGCCTGCGGCTCCGAGGTGAATACCGGCGACGGCGCCGGCATTCTCATCCAGATGCCCCACGAGTTCCTGGCCGATTCCTTCCGCAGTTCAGGCATCAAGGTGCCGGAGCCCGGTCAGTATGGCACCGGCCTCGTTTTCCTTCCCAAGGACGCCAAGCTGCGGCGCAAGCTCGAGCTGGCCTTCGAAAAAATCGTCAATTCCGAGGGTCAGGAATTCCTCGGGTGGCGCACCGTTCCCACCGACAACAAGTCCCTGGGCGAGACGGCGCGGGCGGGCGAACCTGCCATCCGGCAACCGTTCATCGGGCGCGGCGACGACGTGAAGGACGATCTGGCCTTCGAACGAAAGCTGTACGTCATCCGCAAACGGTCGTTCAACGAGATCCGCTGCTCCACCATGGACGGCGGCTCCTATTGGTATGTCTGCAGCCTCTCGAGCCGGACGCTGGTGTACAAGGGCATGCTGCTGACCGAGCAGGTCGGAAAGTATTTCCCCGACCTCCGTCATCCGCTGATGAAGACGGCGCTGGCGCTGGTCCATTCGCGCTTCAGCACGAACACTTTTCCGAGCTGGAACCGCTCGCATCCGTACCGCTACATCGCCCACAATGGTGAGATCAACACCCTCCGTGGCAACATCAACTGGATGTACGCCCGCGAGGCGTTGTTCGCCACCGAGGCGTTCGGCGACGACATCAACAAGGTGCTGCCCATCGTGGATCCGCACGGATCCGACTCGGCGATGTTCGACAACGTCCTCGAACTTCTGGTTCTCGCCGGGCGGTCGTTGCCGCACGCGATGATGATGATGATCCCGGAGCCCTGGGCGAATCACGAGTCGATGAGCGACGACAAGAAGGCGTTCTACGAGTACCACTCCTGCCTGATGGAGCCGTGGGATGGTCCGGCCTGCATCGCCTTCACCGACGGCATTCGCATCGGCGCTTCCCTGGATCGAAACGGACTCCGGCCCTCCCGTTACTACGTGACCCACGACGATCATGTGATCATGGCGTCCGAGGTCGGCGTGCTCGACATCGCGGCGGCCAACGTCCGTGAAAAGGGACGCCTGCAACCCGGTCGCATGTTCTACATCGACACCGCGCTGGGCCGCATCGTCGCCGATGAGGAAATTAAGAGTGAGATCGCCGCCGAGCAACCCTACCGGCAGTGGCTCAACCAGCATCTCATCCAGCTCGCCACCCTTCCGGACCCCGCGGACATGCCGGTGCCCGATCACCGCACCGTGCTGCAACGGCAGCAGGCCTTCGGCTATTCCTTCGAGGATCTTCGCCTGTTGATGGTCCCGATGGCCCGCGACGGCGTGGAGGCCGTAGGTTCGATGGGGACCGACACACCGCTGGCGGTGCTCTCGAACCAGCCGCAACTGCTCTACAACTATTTCCAGCAGCTCTTCGCGCAGGTGACCAACCCGCCGATCGATTGCATCCGCGAGGAGATTGTCACCAGCGCAGTGACCACCATCGGCTCGGAAAAGAACCTGCTCAATCCGGTTCCCGAAAGCTGCCACCTTATCGAGCTCAAAGCGCCGGTCCTCACCAACGAGGAATTTGCGAAGCTCAAACACCTCGATCAGCCGGGCTACAAATCGATCACCCTCCCGATCCTTTACAAGGTCGACAAGGGCGCGAAAGGGCTGGAAAAGGCGCTCGCCGAGGTGTTCAAGAAGGCGACCAAGGCCATTCAGGAAGGGATCAACATCCTCATTCTCTCGGATCGCGGCGTGGACTCCAAGAACGCCGCCGTTCCCGCGCTGCTCGCGGTCAGCGGACTGCATCATCACCTGATTCGCGAAGGCACCCGGACCCGGGTCGGCCTGGTTTTGGAATCCGGCGAACCGCGTGAGGTACACCATTTCTCGCTCCTCATCGGCTACGGATGCGGGGCGGTGAACCCGTATCTCGCCTTTGAGTCGATCGACGACATGATCCGCCAGGGTCTTCTGACCGGCGTGGACCACAAAACGGCCTGCAAGAACTTCGTCAAATCGGCGGTCAAGGGCATCGTCAAAGTGGCGTCCAAGATGGGGATTTCCACCATCCAATCCTATCGCGGCGCTCAGATCTTCGAGGCGATCGGCATCAACGAGGCGGTGGTCGACAAGTACTTCACCTGGACGTCCACCCGTGTCGAAGGCATCGGGCTCGAGGAAATCGCTGGTGAGGTGGAACTCCGGCACCGCCGTGCGTTCCCCGACCGTCCGATGACCGGTGGAGCCCTCGACGTCGGCGGGCAGTACCAATGGCGCCGCGAGGGTGAATATCACCTGTTCAATCCCGAAACCGTCCACAAGCTGCAAAAGGCGGTTCGGGGCGCGGATTATGCCGCGTTCAAGGACTACTCGAAGCTGGTGAACGAGCAGTTCAAGCATTGGGCGACCCTGCGGGGCCTGCTCGATTTTAAACCCGCCCAGGCGATTCCGATCGAGGAGGTCGAGTCGGTTGAATCCATCGTGCACCGCTTCAAGACCGGCGCGATGAGCTACGGATCCATCTCGAAGGAGGCGCATGAGGCGCTGGCCATCGCCATGAACCGGATCGGTGGCAAGTCGAACACCGGCGAAGGCGGCGAGGACCCCGATCGCTACATCCCGATGGCGAACGGTGACTCCAAAAATTCGGCCATCAAGCAGGTGGCGTCCGGCCGCTTCGGCGTCACAAGCCTTTATCTGGTCAACGCCAAGGAGCTCCAGATCAAAATGGCGCAGGGTGCCAAACCTGGCGAAGGCGGCCAGCTCCCCGGCGGCAAGGTCTACCCGTGGGTCGCCAAGGTGCGTCATTCCACACCGGGCGTGGGTCTGATTTCTCCGCCGCCGCATCACGACATCTATTCGATTGAGGATCTCGCGGAACTGATCCACGACCTGAAAAATTCCAACGTGAACGCGCGGATCAGTGTCAAACTGGTCTCCGAAGTCGGCGTGGGAACGATCGCCGCCGGTGTGGCCAAGGCCCATGCGGACGTCGTCCTGATCTCCGGATTCGACGGTGGCACCGGTGCGTCGCCGCAGACTTCGATCAAGCACGCCGGCATTCCTTGGGAACTCGGCCTCGCCGAAACTCACCAGACCCTGGTGCTAAACAATCTTCGCTCCCGGATCGTGGTCGAGACCGACGGGCAGTTGAAAACGGGCCGCGACGTGGTGATCGCCGCGATGCTCGGTGCCGAGGAATTCGGATTTGCCACAGCGCCACTCGTCGCACTCGGCTGCATCATGATGCGTGTCTGCCATCTCAACACCTGTCCGGTCGGTGTTGCGACCCAGGATCCGGAGTTGCGGAAACGCTTCACCGGAGAACCCGAGCATGCAGTGAACTTCATGCGCTTCATCGCCATGGAAGTTCGTGAAATCATGGCGTCGCTGGGTTTCCGTTCGATCGTTGAAATGGTGGGCCGGACCGACCGGCTCGAACCGCGCAAGGCCGTCGAACATTGGAAGGCCCGCGGCGTGGACTTCAGCAAGATCCTCTACCAACCCGACTCGGGCCCCGAAGTGGGTCGTTACTGCCAGATGGCCCAGGATCATGGCATCAGCCGTTCGCTCGATGTGACCACCCTGCTGGATCTGTGCCGCCCCGCCATCGAACGCAAGGAACCGGTGCGGGCCACGCTGCCGATCCGCAACGTCAATCGCGTGGTCGGAACCATCACCGGCAGTGAATTGACCCGGCGCCACGGTGCCGCAGGTCTGGCGGAAGACACCATCCAGATCACGTTCCAGGGAAGCGCCGGACAGAGTTTCGGCGCGTTCATGCCGCCGGGCATGACCTTCACACTCGAGGGCGATGCCAACGATTACCTCGGCAAGGGTTTGTCCGGCGGCAAGCTCATCCTGCGTCCGCCCGAGGGCTCCACCTTCCGCGCCGAAAACAACATGATCACCGGCAACGTGGCGCTCTACGGAGCCACGGCGGGTGAAGTCTACATCCGTGGAATGGCCGGTGAACGTTTCGGTGTCCGGAATTCCGGGGTCACCGCCGTCGTCGAGGCGATCGGGGATCACGGCTGCGAATACATGACCGGCGGCAAGGTGGTG
>CAIVQB010000054.1 GCA_903907925.1 uncultured Verrucomicrobiota bacterium | reverse complement strand
GGTGGGTCGGGTTCAGCCGGATTTCATCACCGAATCCGATGGACGCATTGTTCCCGCTCCTTCCTCACGGATCCGGCCTTATATCGGTCGGGTGCCGTCGACCGCGCCACAGGTGTCGATCATCATTCTGGTCCACAACCAGGTGGATCACACCCGACGTTGCCTGGAGAGCGTTGCCCGTCACACGCCGGAGCCGCATGAAGTGATCCTGGTCGACAACGGTTCCGATGCGACGACGGCCTCCTTCCTGCGTGAACACGTGGTGGCATCGCCTTCGACCCGGTTGATCACCAACCGGGAGAATCGCGGATTTTCGGCGGGCAACAACCAAGGCCTGGCGGTGGCCAGCGGTTCCTTTGTGCTGTTGCTCAACAACGACACCGTGGTGACCGCGGGATGGCTCGGTCGAATGCTGTCAGTGTTCGAACGGCATCCCGACACCGGCATTGTGGGTCCGGTCTCGAACCATGTGGCCGGTCCGCAAAAGGTCCGCGAGGTGGGTTATTCCGATCTCGAGGGTCTGCCGGCCTTTGCCGAGACCTGGTCACGGGGGCACGCGGGGCAAAGTGAAAAACTCAGCCGGGTGATTGGATTCTGCCTTCTGGCGCGGCGCGAGGTGATCGACCGGATTGGTGGCCTGGATGAACGCTTCGGCAGCGGCAATTTTGAGGATGACGATTTTTGTCTGCGCGCGGGGATCGCGGGTTTTGGTGTCCGGATCGCCCGGGATGCTTTCGTTCATCACGTCGGCGGCCAGACGTTCAAAGGCGCCAATATCGATTATCTGCAAAGCATGCGGCGCAACTGGGAGATCTTTCGCCGGAAATGGGCCCTGCCGGCCGAATTGCCCGGCGAGAAGGGCTATCCCGTGCCGCGCCGACTCGCCGATGGCGAACGGCTGAAGTGTGAAATGGGCAACGCGGGAAATACCGCGGCGGCATCCTCCGGTCTGGCCGTTGCAACACCTTCTGGCAAACCGGCGGTGGCTGCAATCGGTGCGCTGGATCAAGCCGTCGTTTGCCGGGAAGCGGGTCAGCCGATTCAGGTTTGGGAGGCGGCGATCGAAGGGATCCGCCAACGGCCGTTTCATCCCGAGGCATTCCTCCTCATGGCGACGACCGCCCGTGCGGCTGGTGATGATGCGGCCGCGATCCGCGCGCACAAACGCGCCGCGTCGCTCGCACCCGATTGTCCGGCCGTCAAACAACTGGGACAGGCTCTTCGCAGTCGTCGGGATCTGCGAAAGACGGATCTCGCCTGGCCGGCCTTTCCCGAAACACCAGCCGAACCGCGGTTGACAGTCTGCCTCATCGTCCGCAACGAGGAACGCTTCCTGGCGCGCTGCCTGGAATCAGTCCGCGAAGTCGCCTCGCAGATCGTGGTGGTCGACACCGGTTCGACCGATCGCACCGTGAACATCGCGCGGGAGCACGGAGCCGAGGTGCATGAGTTTACCTGGTGCGATGATTTCAGCGCCGCACGCAATCTTTCCCTGATGCACGCCCGGGGTGACTGGGTTCTGGTCCTGGATGCCGATGAGGAGTTGTCGGTCGTCCACCGCCAGAAACTGCGATCGCACCTGCGCACCCCGGGCGTGTTGGGATTCCGTTTGCCATTGAAGGAATCCAGCCTCGGCGACGGTGCCCTGGCCTACGTGCCGCGATTGTTCCGAAATGCCCCGGGAATCCATTTTAGCGGCCGGATCCATGAAGAGGCTTTTTCACAGGTCGAACGTCTCGGAAAGGCGTGGGGCATGGAACATCGCCGCGGGGAGGCGTTGCTCATCCACCACGGTTACGCTCCCGAGATCGAGGCCGAACGGAACAAGAAATCGCGCAATCTCCGGCTGTTGCGCCTGGGCATTGCCGAACATCCCCAGAATCTGAACTACCGCGCCCAACTGGCTCTGGAGCTCGTCCGATCGGGCGATCGCGATGCCGGTCTGCGCGAGTACGCGACGGCGCTGGCCCAGATGGGTTCGGCGACCCAGGGCGCCCTGACACCCGAGGCGCGCGAGGCATTGCTCACCCAGTACAGCACCTATCTGCTGCAGGCGGGGCGCTGGCCGGAAGTGGTCGAGGTATTGCGCTCGCCGCTGGCCCTCGCCGGACGGCTCACCGCCGGACAATTGCTTAATCGTGGCACCGCCCTCATTCGGATGCGCTGTCATGCCGACGCCGCCCGCGACTTGCGCGAAGCGATCGCTCGGGCCGACGAAACAACACTCTACTATCGCCCCGACGAGCTGGCCGGCGCGTTGCCGCACCTGGCGCTCGCGCAGGCCTTCGAAGGTTGCGGTGAAAATGAGGCGGCCGACCAGGCATTCCGTGCCGCGGTGTCCCGCGATCCCAATTCCGAAGATCTGGTGCGGGATTATGCCCGATTCCTTACCGGCCAGGAACGTCACGGGGACGCCTTGCAGGTGTTGTTCGAATTCGCGCTGCGACTGCCGGAATGCCTCGCGGTCTGGCAGCGGGGCGCGGAGATCGCGCTGTTGAGGCCGGAACTATCGGGTGTGGCCGAGGATTGGTGCGCGGAGGCGCGACGTCAGCATCCGACGGATCCCGATCTCGCCATCGCCCAGGGCGCCGCCTTGCTGCAGCGGGGCAAGGTCAAGGAGGCGGCCGCCGCTCTGGCTTCTGCGCCGGGTCGATGCGAAGCGCCGGTGACCGCGGCTCGGGTCATGACGTCGTTGATTACCGAGGGGCCGCTGCCGGTCGTGGCGGTTGACCAGCGGATCGCCGTTTCGCGAGCCTTCCTGGAAACCTGTCAGCGGTTGTGCCTGACCGGCGCCCGCGAAACCGTCGATTCCATGTTGATGCGAATGGAACGCCTGCGACCGGTGCTGCCGGTGGTGGTGGAAGCGTTGGAATCTTTGCCGGAAACGCCCGCCGAGACCGTTGCAGCCTGAACGGGCCGATCCGATTGGGAAGCCGTCCCGCCGTCGGGTCGGGCTAGCGGACCGCGTGAACGCGGGACTCCGTGCGGTGCCGACGCTTGCGTGTTGCCTCCCAGGTGCACAGTTGCGTTTAGCGCCGATTCTGGCAGGGTAGTTGGGTCACTCGTCGGCGTGCCTTGGAGGGAGCGCGCATCGACGATCGTGGACGATGCCGTGTTTGCTGTGGCTTCCATACCAAAACCGTTTCGAAGGTCCGGATCCAATTCCGGGTTCGATTCCCATTTTCGTTCATTGAACATGAATGCTCCCCGCCTTGTTGTCGGTCTCCTCCTGTTGGCCAGCCTCACGACGCCTGCCCTGGCGGCGCGGGGTTATGTGATTCGCGCCGGGACAGCGGTTCGCCGGCCTGTCGTGGCTCGTGCTGCTCCGGTGGTGGTGACCCCGCCAGCACCGGTGATTGTTCAGGTCGATCCCGTTGCCGCCGCCAAGGCGCAAAAGGAACGGGACGCCAAACTCGCGGCGATTGATCAGGCGGAGAAGCAGCGCAATGAACGAGCACTGGTCGGTGCGGATGAACGAGTGGCCGCGTTCCTCAAGCAGCGGACGGAAGATGGATCGGCAGATGCCCCGTTCGATCTCGCGCGACGCCATGAATCCGGCAAGGGAGTCCCCGCGAATGATGCGGAAGCGCGACGTCTATACGGAGTTGCCGCTGAACGCGGGAATCGCGATGCCCAACGCTGGTTGCAGGAACATCCCCTCGCAACGGCGTCCAGTCCCGCCGGTCGTTGATCGGACGGGTTGCTGAAACCCAGGACGGATCCCGAGTATGGCCGGCGCATCGGGACACTGCCTCTATGGAAGCACGTCGGAATAACGTTGGGCATGCATCCGACCCGCGGCGGCCGATCCACCGCGTACCCAAACGAATATGGGGCGCGGGTGGAACCGGGCCCTCCACCTTGGGCTTACGCTGACCGCGTAAACGCGGGCCTCGAAACCTTCGGACCGCGGCGTTCGAGGACAGTGTCAAGATGTACCCGAGGGCGGCCCAGTGTGATGCCGAGACTTGCCAGAGGACGTCCCGGTTCACAGCCTTCCCGCCGATGTCCTCGACTGCGATTTCACCGTTTCTTGCCGCGCCGGCGGTTGTTCCGATTCTGGATCCCGGGTTTCGTCCAGCGGCTCTCGCGACCCGCGCCTTTGCCCGGGTGGCCACGGTACCGGTCACGCTGGCGTTGGAGCAGGCGGATGGATCGGTGTTTCACCACGCGTTCCGTGTTCTGGATGCGGGCCATCCGGCGGCCGGCGCCAATGCCTTTTTCGTCGAACGACTCTCCAAGTTTCTCCTCTGGGCCTGGGGCGGATTTCGCATCCATCTTGCCGGTCCCATCGCCCTGGCTGATGGATTGCGCCGGCACTATTCCGAGACGGCCGTCGGCCGGTTCGATTCGGAAATCATCGGAGAACGGATTTATGACCGGCCCATCGAGGTGGTCTCGGTCGAATCCGCCGATCAACTTCCGGTGCCCCGTTCGAATACCGCGCCGCTGGGTCGTCACTGGAACGGCTGTCGGATCGGCTTCGATCTGGGCGGCAGCGATCGAAAGGTGGCGGCGGTCATCGACGGCAACTGCGTCTTCAGCGAGGAGACGGTCTGGGATCCCTATTTCCAGCCCGACCCGGCCTATCACTTCGAAGGCGTCATGGATTCGCTCCGCAAGGCGGCCGCGCATCTTCCAAGGGTCGACGCCATCGGCGGCAGCGCCGCCGGGGTCTACGTGAACAACCGGGTGAAAGTCGCCTCGCTGTTTCGCGGGGTACCGCGCGACCTCTTCGATTCCCGCGTTAAGGATCTCTTTCTCGAACTCCGCCGGGCGTGGAACGGCATCCCTTTCGATGTGGTCAATGACGGCGAAGTGACCGCCCTGGCCGCTTCAATGTCGTTGGGTTGCAATTCGGTTCTGGGGATCGCCCTGGGTACCAGCACCGCGGCCGGTTTCGTGACCGCCGAGGGGAACATCACCACCTGGCTCAATGAACTGGCGTTCAATCCGATCGACTACCGGATCGGTGCGCCACCGGACGAGTGGAGCGGCGATGGCGGATGCGGGGTGCAGTATTTTTCCCAACAGGCGGTCGGACGCCTGATCCCGTTCTCAGACCTGGAAATTGATTCGAAACTCCCGCTTCCCGAACAACTCAAGGCGGTGCAGGCCCGCATGCTCGAGGGCGACGAACGCGCCAGCCGGATTTATCAAACCCTGGGTACCTATCTCGGATACGGACTGGCGCACTACTCCGATTTCTACGACTTCCGCAACGTCCTCATCCTCGGCCGCGTCACCAGCGGCCCCGGCGGTGATCTTATCCTCGCCGGTGCCCGCGAGGTTCTCGATCGCGAGTTCCCAGAACTATCGTCCCGGACCGCGTTTCATATCCCGGACGAAAAGGACAAACGCCACGGCCAGGCATTTGCCGCGGCCAGCCTGCCGGTGATCAACTGACGGCGGAACGGAGTCGACGGACCTCGGCGAGAAGGTCGCGCGCGGCCGGCAATGCCTGGGCTCCGTGGGAGTGCGTGGTGTCCGTTGGATGGGACGAGATCGTGGTTGCCGGGCGATGTTCGTCCGGATCGCCGAGACCACTTTCACGGAATCTACGAAGGCGTTCCAGGATCAGGTCGCGGATTTCGTGGGCGTTTTCAACGGCGTGGAAATAGCCGGTGTGGAGCGAGGTCTGTTGGGCTCCGTAGTGACTCGAAGCGGCTCCGCCGCCACCGGCCGATCGGACGCAGACATCGGCCAGTCCCAGGTAGCGTTGAAGCGGACCCTGACTGACGGTGATCTGCTGGAGATTGGCAAAGCTCATCGTCAGTTCACGCACCGACCACACCCCGGATCGCAGGCGGAGGCTTCGATCGGTGACCATGTACCAGCGTTGTTCGTAGTCGAGGCGGAGAAGAAAATAGGTGACGGGCAATTGGATCAGGTAGGTGACAAGCGAGATGCCCTTCAACACCCACAACAGGGTGAAAACCGCCGAGGGAATCTTCCGGGAAACCGATACGGCGAATTCCCGTGGCGACGGCTTCTTTTTTCGGATCTTGCGATGGACACCATTGGACGGAGACTCGTCCGGTGAGGTCACCGGTTCAGCGGTGGCAGTGATCGGTGCAGTTGGGGTGGCGACCGGCACCGGTGGCAATGCCGGGTCGGGTGCAGCGGTTTCGTGCGCGATCGATTCCCAATGCAACAGAACCCAGAACCAGAAAATGAACGCCAGCAAGGCCACCACCTGCTTGAACGTCCAAAGGCCCAACCGGAGGCGGTAGTATTTCTGACCCGATTTGAAGACGCGCAGTGATCCCGGCTCGCCCGCGGGTGGAGCCGGTTCGTGGGGCACCGACAGGGCCCGCAACAGCCAGCGATGGATCGGATCAAACATGGCCTTCGCCTCCTGATTTGGGGTTCCCCCGGTTCAACGTCTCCCGCACGGCCTTCAATTCAGCGGTCACCTCGCGCAACACCGCGGCGAGTTCCGCATCGGACGCGCTGCTGGAGCCGGTGGTGATTGAAGGCGAGCCCGCCGTTGTGGACGGGTGATCCTTGACCCCGCGCATTTTGGAATACAGAAAATCGCGCACCGCATCGAACTCCTGAATCCCCTCGATGGTCATCTCCGCGGTCGAACTGCCGCTCGCGGTTTGCACCAGCAACCGGGCCAGTCCCAGCCAGCGTTCGACGATGTTCGATTGCAGATGAATGTCCTGAATTCGCGAATAGTTGAGGAGGATTTGGCGGCGAAACAGGATGCCCCAACTCATCGAAACGCCCTCGGCAGTGAAATGGTACCGCATCGAATGATACCGGAACCAATGAATGGGCAGGAGGATTGGCGCCAGCGGAGGGATGATGAAGCAGCAGAGGGCGTAGTACTTCCACAGGTTCGGATGCGGCCGGTCGATCCGAAGAATGGCGGCCTCGTCGAAACTCGATGTCACGGCGTCATCAAGCTGCTTCCCGACACCGCCGGCAAGCCGCCATTCGCCGGCCGCAATGACCCTCTTTCCATTGCCGCAGGACTCTTCCCAATTTTTAGACGGGCTCCTAGGCTTGCCGCCGCAATGAATCCCTACGCCCGCCTGGTGTCCGATCACGCCCGCCTCTTCCGCGAAGGCCGCGGATTTCCGTTGGGAGGTTTTGAAGCCGCCCCCAACCCGCCCTTGAAAGCCGGGGCGCCGACCGCGCTCATCTTCTCACCGCATCCCGATGACGAATGCATCATTGGCGGACTGGCCCTCCGACTGCGCCGCGAAAAGGGCTGGAACATTATCAATGTGGCCGTCACCCAGGGAAGCAACCGGGCCCGTCAGGCGGAACGACTCACCGAACTCAAGGCGGCCTGCGGCTACATGGGATTCGGACTCGTCCAGACCGCCCCAAACGGGCTGGAGCGGGTCACGCCGAAATGTCGCGAGGAGGATCCCGCGTTTTGGAAGGGATCAGTGACGGTCATCGCGCGGATTCTCGAGGCGCATCGACCGAAGGCGGTGTTTGTGCCGCATATGGCCGATTGGAATGGCACTCATATTGGAACCCATCATCTGGTGATGGACGCCCTAGCCGCACTGCCGGCGGATTTCCAAACCCACATTGTTGAGACGGAATACTGGGGTCAGATGACCCGGCCGAATCTGATGGTGGAACTGCCCGAAGCCAACGTGGTTGACCAGGTCACCGGCACTTCCTTCCACGCCGGCGAAGTTCGACGCAACCCCTTCCACCTGCTCCTTCCGGCCTGGATGCTCGACAACGTCCGCCGCGGCAGCGAGCTGGTCGGCGGTCAGGGCGGCGCGGCACCCGATTTCGGGTTCGCCACCTTGTACCGCGCGGTCCTGTGGAAGGCCGGAACAGTGATCCCGGCGTGGACTGGCGGTCGTACGGTGTCGATCGCCGAGAATCCTGCTGCGATCTTTGCGGGTTGAGATTGCGTGATCGAGGCTTGGGCTCGGCCTCCAAGGATCACCGGCCGGAGGGATGATTGCCTGGCATGAAACACGCTAAATCAGCCTCAATATGACTTTGTGTGGGTAGTTGGTAGCGGGTCTGGGAGGTTGAACTTCAGATGAGAGGCTACGAGGTAGATCATGGCGGTGAAGTACTCGACGGTACGAAAGCCACGGGCCTTGCGTTTGACGGTTTGGATG
>CAIVQB010000053.1 GCA_903907925.1 uncultured Verrucomicrobiota bacterium | reverse complement strand
CCCGTGGCTTTCGTACCGTCGAGTACTTCACCGCCATGATCTACCTCGTAGCCTCTCATCTGAAGTTCAACCTCCCAGACCCGCTACCAACTACCCACACAAAGTCATATTGAGGCAAACCTTCGGACCGCGGCGTTCGGGGGCAGTGTCAAGATGTGCCCGGATTCGCCGCATGAAAATATCAAGCGGGACGACGCCGAAGCTGATTGCCCACGATCGAACGCATGACCGGCGGCCCGCGGCCCCTGCTCGCAACCAGGATGGGATTGCGAGCGATGGCCTCGTCGATGAGGCGGTCAACCGGCGGTGGGTTAGTGTTGCGGTCATTTGGAATTCGTTGGGCCTGCACCCGGAAACCACTCGGTGTGCTGGTCTCCCCCGCGCCCCCAATAGGTCACCCGCTGTCCGCGCAGGAAGGCGATGTAACCCTGCACGCCGGCCTCCATCGCGCGCCGGGTAAAGTCGCGGTAATGCTGGCCGTTGCGCTGGCTGTCGAGAATCGCCGCGCGGAGTCCGCCGGAATTGAACTCGGCAGCCACGGGAGGTAAACCCTCGTAGGAAATGGCAGTCGTCATGACGTCGCCCGAGGCGCTGTAAAACCTTTTGCACAACGCCACATAATCAACGTGGTAATACTCGACGCCGGCCTCGATCAGCCTGCGGACAATCTCCGGGAAGGAAATGGAACCATCAAGAGTGGCGCGAGCGGCTTCCGTAACAGTTTTTGAGTTCATGGATGCCTCACTCGCGACGTGAACCGCGACAGCGGAACAGGCACCGCTACCGGCGGTTGGCTCCGGCGCCTGGTTGAACTAAGCCGCTCCGCGGCGATTTGGTGGTTGAGGCCCGTGGTCGTGCTCGTGCGGGCGTGGTGGTTTGTTGGAATATGTAGGATCGGCGGTGCATGAAAAGCACTGTTTACGGGTTCCATTCCAAATCCAATTCCATCCCTCCCCACCACCTCCGCAATGCCCACGCGCTGCGAGGTGAGAAGGTTCCACCCCTCACAACCGGGGCCAAGCCAGAGTCTCCGGCATCAGGTGAGGTCTCCACCGTCCGAACCACGGCCCGGGAGTTCGCCAACCCGGTCGATTATCAACATCCCTTCGATTCCATGGCCCGCCTGGCCCAGACGCTGGCCCTGCGCTACGACGCCAATCGTACCCGCCACGCCTACTACCGCCAGGTGCGTTTGCTCCACCAGCACTTCACCAGCGATCCTGCCCTGCTCACCGAGGCCCAACTCCGTGACTACTTCCTGTTCGTCAAACTCAAGAAACACTGGAAGCCCAAGTCCCTCCGTCAGGCCCGGGCTGCCATCCGCTTGTTCTTTGTCGATTTGCTCGGTCACACCGATTGGAGCGTCTTCTCCCAGCTTCGTGTCAAAGATCACGACACCCTCCCGCCAGTCCTCACCCGCCAACAGGTTCGCGATCTCCTGGCCCACATCCGACTGCGCCGCTACCGCACGCCCATCAAACTCATCTACGTCTGCGGACTCCGCCTGAGTGAGTGCCTGGCCCTGACCGTTCACGACATCCGCGGGCCAGAGAACCAATTGCTCATCCGCAACAGCAAGGGACATCAGGATCGGGTCGTGCCCTTGCCCACCGCACTGTGGCGGGAACTCCAACAGTACTGGTCCTTCCATCGGCACCGGCTTCTGCTCTTTCCCAACGTCGGACGCGGGGACCACACACCGCAAGCTACCGCTTATAGGATGCGAGAAGCGATCGCTCCCATGCCGTGTTCCTCCTTGCAGCGCCTGATGATTGTCGCCCGCAAGGAACTCAAACTCCCGGCGGCTTCCATTCATTCCCTGCGCCACAGCTTTGCCACCCACCTTCTGGAAGCGGGGGCCCACCTCCACACCATCCAGCAACTCCTCGGTCACAAGCACATCCACTCCACCATGGTTTACCTGCACCTCACGCATCAGACCACCCGTGAGGCGCTACGGCTCATGGAGGATCTCTGCCGGGGCCTGCCACGCTAAGTCCCCTCCTGTGTCCGTCCGCCCCACCGTTCTGGGGGCGTTGCGTCAGTTTCTACCGGACTTCCTGAGCGCGGCTCCGCCGCTCTCAGCCGAGCAACGCCGTGCCCTCTGGGCCATCACCCATTGCCGGACTCCGGCCCTGGGCGGGCGGGTCTTTGCCTGCCAGGACTGCACTCCGCTTCGCTTCGCCTGGCATTCCTGCAATCACAAGGCTTGCCCGCAGTGCGGGCGCGCCACCACGGCCAACTGGGTGAAGCGGGAGTTGAAGAAGATGGTCCATGCACCGTACTTCCTGGTTACCTTCACCCTGCCGGCCGAGATGCGTGGCTGCTTTTTCGGGCGCTACGCCCGGGAAGCCTACGATCTGTTCTTCACCGCGGTGGCTGGGGCGCTCTCGGAAAAGCTGGCAACCGACAAGGGCCTACGGGCCAGTGTCAACGGCTTCACCGCCGTGCTCCACACCTGGAACCAGCAACTCGGCTTTCATCCGCATATCCACTGTCTGGTTCCCGGTGCCGGGCTCAACCTGAACGGTCGTTGGGTCCGGGTGAAGAAGCCAGAGTTCCTGGTCTTCCTTCCGCATCTTCAAAGTGCCTTTCGCCAACACCTCTACCGCCTGTTTCAAGTCCACGACTGGCAGGTGGACCGGGAGGTCTGGGGCAAGGATTGGGGCGTCCATATTCAGCCAGCGGGCAGTGGTGCGGCCGCGCTCAAGTACCTGGGTGCCTACGTCGCCCGCACCGCCATTGGCGATTGTCGGATCGTGGCCGTTACCGACCGAACGGTGAGCTTGCGCTGGAAGAACCGCGACGCCGGAAACCGTATGGAGGTTCAAACCCTGCCGGGTGTCGAGTTTGTGCGGCGCTACCTCCGCCACGTCCTGCCCCGCGGGCTCCGATCCATTCGCTACTACGGCTTCTGTCATCCGGCCGCCAAGGCCAACCGGCTTCGCGTTCAACTTCACTCAGGCCGGGTCGTGGATTTGGGGGCCTCAACTCCAATCGCAGCCCCGCCTAAAATCCTTCCCGTGTGTGCGTGCTGCCAGAAGCCCATGCAGCTGCTGCGGACTCTGGCTCCGCCCTGGCGTCAGCGCGGGCCGCCCAAGCGCGCCGCGGTTTCGTCCAGTCACAGGTCATGAACCACCCCGTCACTCATTTTCCAGGGACGGTTTGCGGAGTCCTTTTGTCGTGTGGCTCTTCAACACACCCCACAAGGCCATTTAGGCTCCATCCGCAGCACGATTTACTCAACCAGAAGTCGCATCCGACTCACTGGTGGTTCCTCAGTCGATGTAAGAAGAGCCGATCTCCATATAGTACCGGCCATTCGACTCCCTCCATCAGCTCCACGGAGAGCTGATCCCAAAACACAAGCGCCATAGGACTTCCAACCTCGGCCCCACTCCCACCGGGCTTGTTCAACCAAGGGTGTAGTTGCTGGCTCCGCTTCGCTCCGCAGCAATACACCCTTTAATGTTAGGCGTCTGGGTCATCTCTTCTCAAATAAAATGTCTGTGCCGTGTCTGGCATACAGGATATGCGAACCATCAGCCGAACCAATCCAAACCTCTGTGCCGTCGCTCAAACCATACACAAAAACATAAATGCCACTGCCAGCGTCTCGGTCTGGCTTCCCAAGCTGTGCGATCACTTGCTGCATCGTCGTCTCTGGCCCGATGAATCGGAAAGACTCGATCGACCTCGACGAGTGAGTGGTCGCGACAGGAACCGGTGCGGGTGAATCGGCATGATGTGGCGCAGCGCAGCCCGCCAACAGAACCGAAATGAAAATGTAGTATGGAAATCTCATGTGCGCTCGAAGACGCCTAACAACGTAGTGAGCCGATCGAGGATTTGGGGCGATCGGTCATATTGGTAGCACCGAGAGGGGTGTTTTTCTCCTTGTCGGCCCTATTGATATGACCGTGGTGAGCTTTGGGGAACCCGGGGCTTTGTCCAGTTGGATCTCGGACCCGTTGTCGCAGTGTCGCAGTGTGTGGAACTTGGGCATCGGAGTGCACAGGTGCCGGCTTCGAAGGGACTGTGATTGGATGGTGCCCATGGGTGCTTCGTTTCGGAATCTGAACCGTGGAGATCGGTTTGCAAGTCGGGGTTCATCGAGTGGCAACCCCTCGTTTCGACGCCAGGACGCCCCGGGTGGACGGGACGTGGAGCCTTCATCCGCAAGAGGAAACGGTCCGGCCTCCATGTCTCAAGTCTCCCCGGACGATCGAAAGCGGGATCGGCCCATTCTTGTTCCCAATGCGAAGGCACCGTTGCGGGAGCAGATGCGCCAGGTTATGCGGTTCCTCCATTATTCCTACCGCACTGAATTGGCCTACTGGCAGTGGACGGTTCGTTTTCTCCGCTTTTGCCGGCTGCCGAATCAAGGAGGCTGGCGACATCCCCGGGATTTGGGTGCCCAGGAGGTGGCGGCATTTCTCTCCCAGTTGGCCGCAGAGTCCAACGTGGCGGCTTCAACCCAGAACCAGGCCCTCAACGCCCTGGTGTTCTTGTACGCCTCGGTGCTGCATCAACCTTTGGGCGACCTGGGCCGGTTGGCTCGGGTTCAGCGTCCTCCGCGGGTTCCTGTGGTTCTCACGCGGCAGGAGGTCGCCGCGGTTTTCGCAGCGTCGGATTCGCCATTCCTGCTGCACCTGAAGCTGCTGTATGGAACCGGTATGCGACTCATGGAGATGTTGCGGCTCCGGGTAAAGGATCTGGACCTGCGGCGGAGGATGATCGTGATTCACGACGGCAAAGGTCGGAAAAGCCGGGTGACGATGGTGCCGGAGGCGCTCGTGAGGGAGTTGGAGGAGCATTTGAAATCCATTCGGCCGGTATTTGAACGGGATCGATCGAGTCAGGCACCCGGCGTCTGGCTTCCATTTGCGTTGGAACGGAAATATCCGAGTGCCGCAGGCGAATGGCCCTGGTTTTGGTTGTTTCCAGCCGACCAACCGGCGCGTGATCCGGTGTCGGGGCTCCACCGGCGGCACCATGTTGCTCCGGATGGCGTTCAGATCGCGATGCGTCGCGCGGTGCTGTGGCGCGGGACTCCGCCTGCAAGCCGCGGATGCTTCCACCACGGCGGTTTTGAGATTGCACCCGTCCGGCAAAGCGGCGGCTCCGCCGCACGCAGTCCATGACGCTGTCGCGACTCTTCGACGCCGGTACACCACCGACCCTGGAGGGCTCGGTTCCACACGAGCCCCATCTACGTTTTTGTTGCGGGTGAGACGGCCGCTGTTCGCGGATTGTAATCGGTGGGAATCCTTGCACCGGGTTCGCGATTAATTGGGGCGCGGGTGGAACCTCGCCCTCCAAGGTTCACGCGCGACCCCATTATGGAGTGCGCCGGCAGAGCGAAGCGTCGACGGCGCTGTGGCGCGGGATTCCGCCTGCAAGCCGCGGATGCTTCCACCACGCCGGTTTCGAGATTGCACCCGTCCGGCAAAGCGGCGTGGCGCTGCGCTTCCCGCCGCACTCCATAGGAAGAGCGGCGTCCGGTGGACCGAGTTGGTTTGAATAGCTTCGACCGGCGCCCGTCGTTGGACAGAAAGCCGCTCGACCGTGCGCCGTTTCCCGGGGCATTCTTTCGGCAACACCTGCACCTCACTTGTCGTACCACTCCATCCCTTTCCCATTTCGTTTCCGACGGCCGATTCTGTCCGCGGTGCTCCTCGGGATCAGCTTTACCGGCTGGAAAACCGGGGCGGCCGAACCCGCTTCCCCGGCCCTTTTCAGCAGTAGTGACTTCGATGCGAAGGTCCAACCCGGCCTCAAACAATACTGTCTGGGCTGTCATTCCGCGGAAAAGCACAAGGGTGACCTCGACCTGGAACAGTTTGGCAGTTGGGCCGCGGTACAGAAGCACCCCAAGATCTGGCAGGGCGTGGCCGAGCAATTGGCCAACGGCGAAATGCCGCCCAAGGACAAGCCGCAGCCGTCCGCCCCGGAACGCGATGCCTTGCTGGGATCCGTCAATGCGATGCTCGACGAGATGGCCCGATCGCGCGCCGGGGATCCAGGCCCGGTGGTGCTGCGACGCCTGTCGAATGCGGAATACACCTACACGGTTCGCGATCTGACCGGTGTGGAATCACTGGATCCCACCCGCGAATTTCCTGTCGATGGCGCGGCGGGCGAAGGGTTCATGAACACCGGCAACGCGCTGGTGATGTCGCCTTCGCTGGTCACCAAATATCTCGATGCCGGCAAGGAGATCGCCAGCCACGCGGTGCTGCTGCCGACCGGAATCCGTTTTTCATCCAAGAGCACCCGTCGGGATTGGACCGAAGAAATCCTCGCGGAGATCCGTGGATTCTATCGCGGGTTCACCGATCCCAAGGGTGGCGACACCGTCAATCTGCAGGGGATTGTCTTCCAAACCAACGAAGGCGGTCGGATGCCGTTGGACCGGTATCTGTTGGCGACTCTGGAACTCCGCGACCTCGGGACCGCGGCCGATGCGGAAGTCCCGGCGGTGGCGGGCCGGCACGGATTGAGTGCGAAATATCTCGGCCTTTTGCACCGGGAATTGTCGGGTCGAGAACCGTCGCTGTTGCTGGATCCGATTCGCGCCCGCTGGCGCGGGGCCAAGCCGGCGGAAGTTCCAGCGATCGCGTCGGAGATCAACCGCTGGCAGAAGGCGCTCTGGCGTTTCACCAGCGTCGGCCACATCGGCAAGGCCGGCGGTCCATCGGCCTGGATGGAACCGGTCGTGCCGTTGGTTTCACGACAGGAATTCCGCCGCAAACTCGCTGCACCGACCAACGGCTCTGCCGCCCAGACCTTGTTCCTGGTGGCCGGCGACGCAGGTGATGGCAACTCGCACGATGTCGTTGTCTGGCAGAACCCACGGCTCGTCGCACCCGGTCGGCCGGAGATTCCATTGCGCGATCTCTCGCAGATCAGTGCGGAACTCGACCGCCAACGGGCGAAGATTTTCCAAACCACCGATCGCGCGCTGACGGCGGCCACGGAGGCCGAGACTTCGGTGACCGGTTTCGATCCGGCTCAGTTGGCGCGGAAGCACGGTCTTCCGGTGCCCGTGCTTCAAGCCTGGCTGGAAGGGCTCGGCCTTCAGACCAACGCAGCGGTCCGCATCGATTCGTTATTCACCCGGCGCGTCCCCAAGGTGGCGGGATATGACTTCGTCCAAGGCTGGGGAAGCGACGAGACACCGAATGCCTTCGCCAACACCTCGGACCAGGCGGTTCGCATTCCGGGCAATTTGAAGGCCCACGGTGTCGTGGTTCATCCCTCGCCCACGTTGCAGGCGGCGGTCGGCTGGCGGAGCCCGGCGACAGCATCGATCCAGGTGGAGGCACGCGTCACCCACGCTCATCCGGAATGCGGCAACGGCATCACCTGGGTACTCGAACTGCAACACGGCTCCCTGCGCCAACGGCTCGGTGCGGGAACGGCCCAAGGCGCCAAGGAAGTCCGCATCGCACCGGCTGAAACGCTCCGGGTTCGGCCCGGCGATCTGCTCTCGCTTCGCATCGGACCGCGCGACGGCAATCATTCCTGCGATCTGACCTCGGTGGATCTCGTGATCCGCGAAACGGGCGGCAGTGGACGCGAATGGGATTTGGCCCGCGAGGTTTCTCCCGATGGCATCGCCGCCAATCCACACGCTGATCGTTACGGCACCGCAGGCGTCTGGCTGTTCTACACCGAACCCGATCAAGGCGGGAGTGAGCCCGATCCGATCGCACCGCCGGGATCGCTCCTCGCCAAATGGCGTTCCGCGGCACCCGCAACACCGGCCGACACATCGCGGAGCCACCTTGCGATCGAGTTGAAGGCATTGCTAACGGGCAAGGTGAAACCAGCGTCGAGCAGTCCTGATGAAGTCCTGCTGCGACAACTCAGCGCGCCGTACGGCCCGTTGCTGCGCGGCACCACCGCCCGGATCGCCCGTGAAATCGCCGCCCGAAACACCCTGGTGAAAACCGGTTCGCGCGGCCGGGCGATCGCCAAGACTTCCGACCTTCTCAGTGCGGCCGATTTTGGACATTTGCCCGACGGGACGCCGATGGACCCAGCCAGCCTCGGCGTGCAGGCGCCGTCGGTGATCGAGATCCACCTCCCGACCGATCTCACCGCCGGTTGCGAATTGGTCACCACCGGAACGCTGGCCCCCGGCGTCGGCGATGAAGGCAGTGTGCAGCTTCAGGTACTCGACCGGCGGCCGGCGGGAGCGGCGGGATTGGTGGCGAGCGCGGTCAGCGTCGCGGCAACGCCGGGACCGTGGACGACAAGTCAACGGAACGTCATTTCCGATACACCCGTCCTGGTGAACGACAGCAGCGCGACCCGGAAGCGGATCGAACAGTCGATGAGTGCGTTCCGCGATCTGTTCCCGGCGGCGCTCTGCTACACCAAGATCGTCCCGGTGGACGAGGTCGTCACGTTGACCCTGTTCTATCGCGAGGATCATCACCTCGCCCGGCTGATGCTGGACGACGCGCAACGGGCGAAGTTGGATCGGTTGTGGAGCGAGTTGCATTTCGTGAGTCAGGACGCGCTGACGTTGGTGGATGCGTTCGAACAGCTCTGGCAGTTCGCCACCCAGGATGCAGATCCGAAGGTCTTTGAACCGCTTCGCGAACCGATCCTGCGCAAGGCGGCTGAATTCCGGCGGCAATTGGAGGAGACCCGGCCGCGTCATGTGGAAGCCGTGGTCGAGTTTGCCGAACGGGCGTACCGCCGTCCGTTGACCGCGGGCGAGCGTACCGACTTGCAGGCGCTGGTGGCCAACCTTCGGAAGGAGGATCTTTCGCACGAAGATGCCATCCGACTGGCGCTGGCGCGGGTTCTGGTGGCGCCCGCATTTCTGTACCGCGCCGAGACACCCGTGGCCGGCGCGCTGGCGGGGCCGGTCGGTGACTGGGAACTGGCGAACCGGTTGAGTTATTTCCTGTGGTCCTCCGCGCCGGATGCGGAATTGAAATCAGTTGCGGCCTCCGGGCGGCTCACCGATCCCGACGTCCTTGCGGCACAGGCACGCCGGATGTTGAAGGCACCGCAGGTACGACGGCTGGCGACGGAGTTTGGTTGTGCCTGGCTCCACATCTACGGCTTCGATCAATCGAGCGAGAAGAGCGAACGACATTTTCCGACCTTCAACGGGCTCAAGGGCGCGATGTATGAGGAATCCATCCGGTTTTTCAGCGACCTGTTTCAATCGAACCGACCGGTGCTCAACCTGCTCGATGCGGACTATACCTATGTGAACGGTCCACTGGCCGCGCACTACGGGATCCCGGGAATCACCGGGGACGAATGGCGGAAGGTGGACGGCGTTCGGGCGCTTTCCCGAGGCGGCATCCTCGGGCAGGCGACGATTCTGGCGAGCCAATCGGGCGCATCGCGGACCAGCCCCATTCTGCGCGGCAACTGGCTGACCGAAGTGTTGCTGGGCGACAAACTGCCCAAGCCGCCGAAGGACGTGCCCCGGCTTCCGGAAGACGAGGCGAACGACGGCCTGACCGTCCGGCAGCTCACCGAAAAGCACAGCACCGATCCGCGGTGCGCGGGATGCCACCGGCGCATTGACGCGTATGGCTTCTCCCTAGAGGCCTTTGATTCCATCGGACGGAAGCGCGAGGTCGACCTCGGCGGGCGGAAGATCGACACCCGGGTCACGGCGATGGACGGCGCACAATTTGAGGGCGTCGAGGGATTGAAGACCTACCTGTTGGAACGTCGCCGGGACGCGTTTCTGCGGCAGTTCTGCCGAAAGCTGCTCGGCTATTCGCTGGGCCGGTCGGTGCAGCTTTCCGACAACCCTTTGATCCAGGACATGCGGGCCGCGTTGAAGCAGAACGACTACAAGGTCGGCGCGGCGGTGGAGACCCTGGTCCGGAGCCGTCAGTTCCGCGAAATCCGCGGGGCAACCTTTGCAGCTGAGGATTGACGTTTTGTCACCGATTGAACCTGATGAACCCATGATCACCCACCCGTTTAGCCGGCGCACCTTTCTGCGCGGCGTCGGTGTCACGATGGCGCTGCCCTGGATGGAATCGATGCCCGTGTGGGGCGACACGCCCGCCGGCCCGGTGGCGTCGAGCGAGGCGCCAGTCCGACTCGCGGTCCTGTTTTCCGGCAATGGCTTTCATAGTCGCGAATGGTGGGCCAAGGGCGAAGGTCGCCAGATGGAACTCGGGAAGGTCCTCGCACCGCTCACCGATTTCCGGGAGAAAATGTTGTTCGTTCGCGGCCTCTACAACGACGAGGCGCTGAAGGGCAACATCCACAGTTCGCAGACTGGCAACCTGCTCTCCGGCGCGCCGCTGGCGTCGGGCGGCGAGATTCGTTCCGGCACCAGCGTCGATCAGTTGATGGCGCAGCGTTACGGGCGTTCCACCAAGGTTCCCAGTTTGGTTCTGGCCTGCGAGAAATCGAACCCGTCGGTCCACAAGAATTACTCGATGCTCTACAGCTCCCACATTTCGTGGAGCTCGCCGACCACTCCGACACCGCTGGAACTTTATCCCGCGCTCGCCTTCGACCGCCTTTTCAAGGATGGCGTGAGCAAGGGGGACCGGAGCGTCCTGGACGCCGTGATTGCTGATGCCGGGGATCTCCGTCGACGCATTAGTGGCAACGATCAACGCAAGCTGGATGAGTACCTCGATTCCGTCCGCGACGTGGAGGTGCGCATCGACAACGCCGGCAAGAAGGGCGAGCTGCAGGGCTGGCGGCCGACCCTCAGCCAGCCGAACATTCCGCGGCCGCCGGACGGCATCCCGCAGAACATCGCCGATCACATGCGGTTGATGTGCGACATCCTGGTGCTCGGATTCCAAACCGACACCACCCGCATCACCACACTCAAACTGAACAACGATCATTCGTCGCTCCGTTTTCCGCACCTCGGCGTGGACTACATGATCCACCATCTCCTGTCCCACTCCGACACCGCGGACTGGCTCAAGGTGAATCAGTTCTTCCTCGAACAAGTCGGCTACATCGCCCGAAAGCTGGACGCGATCCAGGAGGGCCCGCGGACACTGCTCGACAACACCATGCTCCTCTATTGCTCCAGCATGATGAGCGGCAATCACAATGCCGACCAATTGCCGGTGGTGGTCCTGGGCGGTGGAGGCGGAAGAATTCGCGGCGGACGAGTGATCGACTACACCGGGAAGCCGGACCGGCAGATGTGCCGGTTGTATCTGTCGATGATGGACAAGATGAATGTCCGCCTGCCGAAGTTTGGCGACGCCGCCCAACCGCTCGATCAGGTCTGACCGACGCCGACGGCAAACGGGTGCCACGAGGGCTGGTTAACACCGTCTATCCCCACAACTGACGGTCGAGCGAACGGTATTGGATCGCCTCCATGACGTCCTCGGCCTGGATGGCGTCCCGTCCGGCAAGATCGGCCAGGGTTCGCGACACCTTGAGGATGCGGTCATAGGCGCGTGCGGAGAGATTCAGGTCGGTCATGGCCGCCCGGAGAAGGGCTCCAGTGGATTCATCGAGATTCACGAACTGCCGGAGTTCGCGGGTTCCCATGCGCGCATTGCAACTGACCGGGCGACCGGCGAATCGGCTTCTTTGAATTTCACGGGCGGCGATGACTCGGGCGCGGATCGTTGCGCTGGATTCACCCGGGCGGGCACGGGACATTTCCGCGAACTTCACCGCGGGCACTTCCACGTGGAGATCGATGCGGTCGAGCAGCGGACCGGAAATACGCGCCAGGTACCGTTCAATTTCCCGCGGCGAGGATTTTGAATCGCCGGGCATTTTCCCATCCGGCGTTGGATTCATGGCCGCAACCAACATGAATTGCGCGGGGAAGGTCATGGACCCCGCCGCGCGGGAGATGGTCACCCGCCCTTCTTCCAACGGTTGACGGAGGGTTTCCAAAACGCCGCGTTTGAACTCGGGAAGTTCGTCCAGAAAGAGAACGCCATGATGCGCGAGCGAGATCTCGCCCGGGGTGGGGTGAACATTCCCGCCGAGCAAGCCGGCATCACTGGCGGTGTGATGAGGCGCCCGGAAGGGCCGCGACGTCACGAGGCCCTGGCCGGGACGCAACAGTCCGCAAACACTGTGGATGCGGGTGGTCTCCAAAGCTTCCTCGATAACCAATGGCGGCAGCAGCGTCGCGAGACGCTTGGCCAGCATGCTTTTTCCGGTTCCCGGTGGACCGATCAACAGGGCGTTGTGACCGCCGCTGGCGGCAATTTCCAAGGCCCGTTTGACCGACTCCTGACCTTTAACATCAGACATGTCCAACTCCTCGTCCGGAGGGACTTCGAACAGGCTGCGGGGATCCATGCGGACGGATTCGATGGACACCTCCCCCTCGAGAAAGAGCGCGGCTTCGCGGAGGTTTCGGATCGGAATCACCTCCAGTCCACCCACGACGGCGGCCTCCATGGCATTCTCCGCCGGCACCAACACGGCGCGCTTCCCGCTGGCCTTTGCCCGCAGCGCGATCGAGAGAATGCCCTTCACCGGCCGCACTGCACCCGTCAACGCCAGTTCGCCGACGATCAGCAATCCATCCAAGACTCCGGCGGCCGGTTCGATCTGTTCGCTCGCGGCCAACAGGCCCAGGGCAATTGGCAGATCGAAGCTGGGGCCCTCTTTGCGAAGATCGGCGGGCGCCAGATTAATGGTGGTCCGCCCCATCGGGAATCGGAAGCCGGAGTTGGTCACCGCGGTCACCACGCGGTCCCGACTTTCCTTGACCGCCGCGTCGGGCAATCCGACCACGACAATGCCCGTCTGACCGAAGCCGGAGTCGACTTCGACCTCGATGAACTGGGCGTCTATTCCTTGGACTGCGGCAGAGTGAACCTGCGCCAACACACGATCATCGTCCCGGGCAAACCACCCGGCCGTCAAGCGTTGGAACCACGACCAAACAGATTTCGATAGTTCAACTCCATCTGTGCCGAAAACGCACACACGTCCTGGTCGAATTTGTCACCAAAAGTGGCGGCAGCGAACCGGTAGATTCCAATTATATTAGCGGGATGATTCACGGGATTTCTGTCGGCCGGTCTGTTCAACGGAATCTGAATCAATGCGTCCGGAGGCATCTGGTCTGGAGCATCGGTTTCGATCAGCAGCCGGTTCAACGGCACTGACTGGAACACTTCGCACTGGCGTTGCTTGCGTTCGTGCGCAAAGGAACCGGCAAATCCAAAGTACGCTCCGAGATCGGCGAACGGCTTCACCATTTCCTTCGGACCGCCGTAGCTGTGGAGGAGGAATCCGCGGGACGGAAGCGGGCTCGCCTGGAATAATTCCAAGAGACGTCCCCAAGCCTGAATGCAATGAATGCTGGCTGGACGGTTAAACCGGGTTGCCAGGTTCAACTGCTGCAGAAAAGCCTCCTCCTGTTCCGCCAATGTCGCCGGCTTTTCCCCCTTCATCGCCGCAGACCATCGCGTCTGCGTCTGCACCGACGGATCCAGGATCCAGCGATCGATTCCGATTTCACCCACGCCCGCCCCGGGGAACTCGGCGAGTCGTTGTTCGAGGGCGTTTATCCAAGCGTCGCTCCGTCGCGATAATCGCCACGGATGGTAGCCGAAGGACGGAAGAACCATCGGATGCCGTCGCGCCAATTCCGCCACGGCCGCCCAGTCCGATTCGCAGGTTCCATTGACCACCATCCCGATAACACCCTGGCCCAATGCCTCGGTCAGGACCCGTTCCTGAGCACCGCCGAACCGCTCGGATTGAAGATGATTGTGGGCATCGAACGCCCTGAATCCGGGAGCGTTCATCGGGTCAATCCGGCCGGGCTTCCAGGCTTCCGGCCCACGTATGAATCTGGTCCTCGATCCGGTGGAGTGTCGCCTGACGGCTCTCTGCCAACTGTCGGTAGAGTCCGAGACGTTCGAGGGGCGATCGCGGGCCGGTCACGATTTCCGATGGCCGACGGCCGTTGTAGTAGTGACCGAGGAAACCGGCAAGGGCCTTCAAGGTGACCGCGTCGGAATCGGTCCGGAACCAACACCGGCCATCGCGCAGTTCGGCAATCCACCAAACCCGCACCTGGCATCCGGCAACACGATGACAATCCAACCGCAGTTCGGCGGGGAGGGCCGGTTGTCGGCGAGCCCATTCCACCAGCCACGAGAGCCGGGCCTGGGGATCCTTCAACGCCGCGAGCGCTGCCGTCGGGGAATCACCCCGATCGGCAGCTTCGACCGGCCGGCTCGACGTCTTCGGTTCCACTTCCGCGGCCAACTCTGGCAGACGTCCGCCAAGAGGGCCAGCGACCAGCAGCGGGCACCAAAAAGCGGCCGGACTCGGGTCCCGTCAGATCACGCCGCCGAAAGCTGCCGGGGCGACGCCACCCGGCCGGTGAAGAAATAAATGGCCGAACCGATCACCGGCAGGAACCACACCAGCAACGCCCAAAGGACGCGGGTGGTGCCCTCCAAATGAGCCTCAATATGACTTTGTGTGGGTAGTTGGTAGCGGGTCTGGGAGGTTGAACTTCAGATGAGAGGCTACGAGGTAGATCATGGCGGTGAAGTACTCGACGGTACGAAAGCCACGGGCCTTGCGTTTGACGGTTTGGATG
>CAIVQB010000052.1 GCA_903907925.1 uncultured Verrucomicrobiota bacterium | reverse complement strand
TCTCTCCTTCGCCTCGTCTCCGCTCTCCTCACAGAACTCTCCGAGGATTGGGAAACAGGAAAAATCTACCTCAGCATCGCCCCCTCAAATCCACTCACCAACTGATGCTCACCGATTTTACAGAAAGAAAATTGCGCGGCCCTTTTCTCTGTTCGTTATATCGAAGCAGGTTCAACATTTCCGCCGAGAAATCTACCCATGCAGGCCCTCTACCGAACCCACTTCCAAGTCCCTGCCGATCGAACCAACGGTGACCTCGCTGATGCCTTGGCCGATACCTGCTGGAAATGGTTGTTCGATTCGAAGCGCCGTCTTGCAAATCCCGAGAAAATGCCTACTGGTTGCATTGGGGTGTCCAGACTTTCGTTGGCTCCCGGCACTCATACCGAGACTATCCTCTGGCGGGAACAAAACGCCATAAAATGGGCGTTGGCATTCGTTCATCCCGATCCCAAGGACGAGCACATCCAGTGGCGCACGGAGCTATGTGTTGAACGCCTTTCCCTAGGGCAAGTGTTTTTTAGCTGTTCCCTCTACGTTGGCCGGACGAATGAGTCTTTAGCTCCCTTCCGTCGCTACACTTCGCGTCCACGTGTTGTCCTCGACGTGCTCAAGCAATTTCACGGGCAAGGCTCGCTGCCGCTGACTAGTTCGCCACTTTTGCTAAAGCCCACGTGGGAATACGTCGACGCCTTTATTTCACTGCTTACCGACCCTCGCCGTCAACACCCGGTAGTTTATGTAAGCACTCATCACCAATCTGAGTCATTGCTGTTTGACGTCACGCGCCTGGCCGAACACCTCGCTGGTTCAGCATACGTGGTCACCAGCGCAAGCGCTGAGGCCGCTTCAATGCTGCAGTCGAAAATGCCGCCGCCCCTGCAGGCGTTTGATGGCGCCGTTCGCCTCTACTGGCCTGGATTCACTTTTCGCTCAATTCCCTACCACCACCCGCTCTGGACCAAGCACAGGATCGTCACCGTACAGACCCGTGGCCGGGACGCGTTCAGCAAAAAACTTCTCTCCGACATCGCCGTGGTGTCGGCTGGCACCGTCCCCCAGACCATGCTGACATGGGCTCGTGTCGAAGAGGCAGCACGTCACCACGCCATTGCCCAAGCCAAGGAAGCGCGTAACAACGCCGATTTGCTTCAACTTTACGAGGAGGACAACTTGGAGCTTCGCGTCAAAGTGAGTGGTTTGGAGCAGGAGTTGCGTTACAAGGCGGAGGAACTTTATCGAACTCAAGCTCGTGTCGCCGCCCTGGAGAATTCCGCCAAATCTGGTGACGTCAGCGAACAGAATATTCCTCCTGTTGAATCGGTTGCTGAGGCTATTGACCGGGCCTGCGATCAATGGCCGGATCAGCTTGTCTACTCCCCAAACAGTAAATCTGAGGGCGATGATAGTCCGTTTCAACCAGCCACCGAGGTCATGCAGGCGTTGGAGTGGTTGGTGAACGTGTATCATCCGGCAAAGCTGGGCAAAAAGAGCGTTACCAACTTTGATGCGAACATCCGGGAGGCTATTCCGGGTTGGGGGTACGCTGCACGTCAGAGTGAAGCCGCCACAGGGCGTTTCAAGGAATGGTACCTGTGTACGTGGGAGAGCCGGACATACAATATCGCCGAACACATCGGCACCGGTAGCAGTACGCGCCCTGAGGAAACCATCCGAATTGCCTTCGATTGGGACAAGTCTCGAAAGAGAATCGTCATTGGCTTCATCGGTCAGCACCAGAAGAACACCAAGTCTTAACTCAAAAACCGTAGGGGTCACCCATTAGTGCGCGGGGGCAACAGGCAAAAGGGAGCCGTAGAGGTCGGTCCTTACTATTTGCACAACATGAGTTCTGGAAGGAATTCGGGAGTTTTCCGAACGCTGAGGATTGAGTGGGAAGGGGCGGCCTACTGCGTTATGGGCTAAAGCCGGAGGGATCGGGGTTGGCCGCGAGGAGGGGGAGATGCAGGATGGAATTGCAGGTAAACTCGGGCTTGGTTACCTTGTCGACATGAGCACTGTCTCGGAAATTGAGGCGGCGATCTGCAAACTACCCGTCGACGACTTCTGGAAACTGGCCGAGTGGTTTAATGCGGCCAAGGATGAAGCATGGTCCAAGCAGATGCAGTCTGATGCTGAGGCGGGTCGGCTGGATTTTCTGTTCAATGAGGCCGCCATCACTCCGGCTGCGGGGCCGATACAAAGTCGGTCGGCGTAGGCATGAAGGCGATGAGATCGTATCAGACCCTTTGACATTTGAGATCATGGTCATGGTGCCGCATCTTATTCTTGCCAACGTTGATCCCTCCGAAGCGCCAATGACGCGGTCACATACTAGGCCGGGCAACGCCCCGGGATTCAGTACGTCTCATTTCTCTCAAGGGCTGAAGGCCTGCTCCATCTGCGAACCAGGGAATGGAGCGGGCCTTCAGCCCTCAATATGGAATGGAATGGTGTCCTGGGGCGTCGCCCCAGGCTGGTATGTCGCGGGCCTTTGGCCCTGGACGAAACCGTAGGGTTTGTGGCAACAGGCCGGCTTGCATCCATCGGTCTGCGGTACATTCTCGGCGGATGAATCCCTCTCGTCGTTCGGCCCTTCTCTGGGCGGTTGCCGTTGCTGGTATGGTGTCCGCTGCCGCGGCACCGTCGATCACGCTGCCGCTTTGGGAGGGAACTGCTCCCGGTGAAACCCGGCCGATCGGTGCGGAACACGACATTAGCAAGGCGGGCAAGGAACTGGTGGCGGGACGGGAATTGATCCGCCTCGCCAATGTCAGCCGGCCGACGATCGAGGTGCGGCGTCCCGCAGCCGACAAGGACACCGGTGCCGCCGTGGTCGTCTGTCCCGGCGGGGGCTATTACATTCTCGCGATGGATCTCGAGGGCACCGAGGTCTGCGATTGGTTGAACTCGATCGGCGTCACCGGAGTGCTGTTGAAATACAGGGTTCCCACGCGGGAAGGGCGCGCGCGCCATGCTGCACCGTTGGAAGACGCGCAACGCGCTCTGAGCATGACGCGCTTCCACGCCAAGGAATGGGGATTGGATCCCGCACGGATCGGGGTGATGGGATTTTCTGCGGGTGGACATCTTGCGGCGACCGTCAGCAATCAGTATCAGACCCGTTCCTATCCGGCCTCGGACGCCGCCGATCGGGTCAGTTGCCGGCCGGATTTCACGCTGTTGATCTATCCCGCGTATCTTACCGTTCCTGAGAAGAGCGACGCCGTCGCTCCGGAACTTCCGGTGTCCACCAATACGCCGCCCACTTTCATTGTCATTGCCCAGGATGATCCCGTCCGGGTGGAGAACGCCCTGGGATATTCCGCGGCGTTGCAGAAGGTGAAGGTTCCGTTTGAGCTGCACGTCTTCCCCACGGGCGGCCACGGGTACGGATTGCGCCGGACTGCCGAGCCGATCACCCGCTGGCCGGAACTGGCGGGCGAATGGATGAAGGCGCGCGGCTGGTTGAAGTGGAATTGAACGTCTCCCGGTCGGAAGGAGACGGGTCAGGTCTCCGCGCTTGCGGCGGTGGGAATCGTCGCCGACGGTTTGAGCAACAACTCGGCTTCGAATCCAACCGGCTTTCGATTGCGAAAGGTCACCGTTCCCTGGCAGGCCTCGATGCAACTGCGGACGATGGCCAATCCGAGTCCAACGCCGCCGTCTTCCCGGGTTCGGGCGGCATCCGGTCGATAGAACGGTTCGCCCAGCTTGCTCAGCGCCTCCTCGGGAACGCCGGGGCCATTGTCGGCGATCGTGAGCCGGACTTCACCGTCCAAGACCGTGGCGGTGACGGAAATGGGACCTGCGTCACCGGCATAGCGGATGGCATTGCGCACCAGATTCCCGACGGCACGGGTGAGAAGGTCGGCGCTTCCCGCAACAGTCAGGTCGGTGGCCACAGCCACTTGAATGCGATCGACGGGAACACCTTCACGCTCGATGGCGCGTTGAACGGCGTCGAGCAACGGCACGGAATCCATGGGCAGATCCCGGGCGCGAAGGCCGGCCTTCGAAAATGACAGGAGTTCATTGACCAGTCCCGACATGTGGCGCACTTCCTCGCGGACATCCTGGACATAGTCGCGTCGCGCATCGTCGAGCCGTTGGTCGAGAATGCCGAGGGCCATTTCCATTCGCGCCAGGGGCGAACACAACTCGTGGGCGATGTCGCCGAGGAATCGTTTTTGACCGACGACGAATCCTTCCAGTCGACCGGCCATCTGGTTGATCGCAGTTCCGAGACGGCCGATTTCGTCGCCGCGCTGCTCGTCCACCATGCCGTCGAAGCGCCCCTCGGCGATCCGTTCGGTCGCTGACGTCATTTGGGCGATGGCCCGGGTGATGCCGCCGACGAAGGGGAACCACCACAGACTGGAAAGCAGAATCACGGCGGATCCAGCCCAAATCCACGGGGTGAAATTGAAGAAGAATCCACCCCCTGAAAGGGTTTCTGAAAAAACCAGCAGAGAGGTGGGCCGGCGCTGTTCGGGATCGGGCAGGGCGGCGTCCACCACCAGCCAGTAGCGACCCGGGTGACTGCTGTGGACAAACCCGATCAGGGTTCCCGGTCCGCGGTGCGGCGGGCGTGGGCCACCGAAGGGCGGGGCGTCGGGCGGAGGCTCGAACCCGTCCATTTCGGGTGGTGGAAAGCCTCTTGGCGGCGGGCCGTTTTCGGAACGCGGACCGGCATTCCGCTGGGTGAGCCGGCGGATGACTTCTGCCGGGATTTCCACATTCGTTCCGGCGATCCGGGTGCCGGAATTGCGAACGACGAGGAATTGGACCCCGTGAATTCCGCTGTAACGTGCGAGTTCCTCGGTCCATTGCGAAATCGGGCGGCTTCGCAAATCCGCGATCAGGGTTTCGGCCACCGGCTGGGCGCGTTCACCAATCAGGCTGGTCACGATCCGGTCCACCTTGAGCTGGGACCGGATGAGAAGAACGCCGCAGACGACCAGCAGGGCCAGGTTGAGGAAGAACCAAGGGAGGAAACGGCCGTAGAGGGGCAGCCGGAGTTTCATGGCTCGGCCTCGGGATCCACCATCATGTAGCCCGCCGCGCGCAGGGTCCGGATGAAGCGGGGTTGCCGGGGATCGTCGCCCAGCTTTTTGCGCAGCGCGGAAATGTGGACATCGATCGACCGGTCGAAGACGTCGTAATTCCGGTCGCGACATTCATCCAACAATTGTTCGCGCGACTTGACGCGTCCCTTGGCGCGGGCGAGGGAGACTAGGAGATCGAACTCGACCGGCGTGAGAATGACCGGCCGGTCGCCGAGGATGGCGGTGCGGGACGAAGGCCGGACGTGCAACGGACCGACCACCACGTCGGCGCTCTCATCCGATTCTGCATCACCCCGCGGACGGGTGGTCCGACGGGTGACCGCCCGCAGGCGCGCCAGCAGTTCGCGGGTGGAAAAGGTCTTGGGCAGGTAATCATCGGCCCCGATTTCCAAGCCCACGATGCGGTCGGCTTCGTCGCCCCGCGCGGTCAGCATCAGGACCGGAACATCGCTGTGATGACGGATCCGCTTGAGCACTTCGAATCCGTCCAGCCCGGGCAGCATCAGGTCGAGGATCACCGCCTGCCAGGTGCCCGCGGTCGCGCGCTCCACACCCTCCGGACCGGTGTGGACGGCCTCCACCGCGTAGCCCATCGGTTCGAGATAATCGCGGATCAGGCGGCAGAGCTTCCGATCATCGTCGATGATCAGGATGCGGCTGGTGTCCGTGGGCGGCGTGTTCATGGGACATCGGTGAACGTCTGCCGGCAGGGTAACGGGTCTTCACCGGTTGTCCGCTTTGTTTACAGCGCCTTAACAATTTTCCCGGTTCCTCCAAACAACGGCTTAACGGCCTGGTGGCGGACTGAGTTCAAACAAAGGCAGTCCATTCAACCACCCCGCCCCATGAAACTTCATTCCATCTTCGCCCTCGGCCTCGCCGGGGTCTCGCTGCAGGCGGCCGATCCCCGCATCGATAACTGGTTCACCCGTCAATCGGGCAGTTACGCCCGAATCTACACCGATGCCGCCGCCAAATCGGCGGGCAAGGCATCGACCACCTGGAGCAATGGCACCCAGAACCAGACCCTGCCGGCGTACTCCGGGATTCAGGAGATCTATTCCTCGGATGCCTGGGTCTATCTGCGTTCCACCGGTCTTGGCGTTCATGTGATGGGTCCGTGGTCGGTGGGATTTCCCAACCTGCCGTCGAACCAGAAGGCGTTCTACCGGATTCCCCGTTTGCCGGCGGTTCCCGTCACGCCTTCGCTCACCGGACTGGGATCCATCGGGTATTTCGTCGATGGCGTGGCGATGTTCGATTCGCGGGACGCGTTCTATTGGAATGGAACGACGGAAACCCAGGGCAGCGGCAACTGGAACCGTGAGGCGTACGTGAACGAAGGCGCCACCTTCGATCCGGCCTATGCGCATCAACAGCAGGGCGGGACTTATCATTACCACGCCAACCCGATCGCCCTGCGGTACCTGCTCGGCGATCACGTCGATTTCAATACGAACACCCGTACCTACTCCGAATCCACGACCACCGTCACCCGTCATTCGCCGATCCTGGGCTGGGTTGCCGACGGTTTCCCGGTTTACGGTCCGTACGGGTATTCGCAGGCGACGAATCCGGCCAGCGGGCTGCGTCGCATGCTTTCCGGCTACCAGCTTCGCAACGGAAATCGGGGAACCGATAACCTCACGGCAACGGGACGGTCGTCCATTCCCGCTTGGGCCAAACGCCTTTATGGCACCACCGGAACCCAGACCGCACCCGCAGTTTCAACCTCCTATCCGCTGGGCCGCTACATGGAGGACAACGCCTATCTGGGTGACCTCGGATTCTCGCAGGGGATTGACTTTGATCTCGATGAATCGAATGGCCGGTTCTGTGTCACACCGGAGTTTCCCAACGGCACCTATGCCTACTTCGTGAGCATCGCCGCCGATGGCACTCCGCTTTATCCATACAATATCGGCCGGTCATATCATGGCAGTCCGGTCGGTGGCGATGTGACCACTTTGTCGGAAACCGTGACCACCAACTATGTCGGCGGACCGAACCGACCCATCGCCATTTCCGCGCCGACGACCGCCGGGGGTGAGGTGACGCTTGTCTGGACGGCGATCGAAGGCGGCTCCTATCAGGTCGAATCCTCGAGCACGTTGAACGGTTGGAGTTCACTGGCGACTGGTGTGGCTGCGATTGGGAACCAGGGAAGCCTCGACGCCGGATCGATCACCACCTTGGGAGATCTCCGCTTCTATCGGGTCAGCGCCACTTCGGTCGCCGACTACGATCCGGTCACCGGAACCACATCCACGGGTGGCGGCACCAATCAGGGACCGGACCTGGCCTCGGTTGCACCGACCAGCGGAAATCGGGGTACCACGGTCAGCGTGACGATGACCCTCGGACAGAATCCACCGCCCACCACCATCAACCCCAGCACCGCCACTCTTGGGACCGTGACCGGGACGAGTGTTAAACGGTCGAACAACACGGTCACTGCGTCGTTTGCGATTCCCTCCACGGCGACACCGGGCGCGGTCACAGTCAGCGTGGTCTTTCCGGGACCACCGGGAATGGGCGACGTCACCTTCTCGCTCGTGAACGGGTTCACCATTCAATGAAATCCACCGAAGTTGATCGGTAGGAGCCGTTGAACCGTTCGAGCCTCCATGAACTCAAACCACACCCGGGAAAAACCGCTGCGCCGCACGACAGGCACCGTGCTGCGTCTGGTGGTGGGGCTGATCTGGCTGGTGTGGATCGAAGCGCGGGCGGTGACGGTTCAAGTTACGGTCGATCATCAGATTCTTGGGCGTTCCTGGGACGGGTCCGCCGCCGAATGGAGCCTTTCCCCGACCCAGCGCGTGTCCGTCAGCCGCCTGGAGTACCTGCTCTCGGACTTTGTTCTGATCGACTCCGGTGGCGTTGAACACTCGCTTGGACGTCAAACGGCCTTTGTGAGTGCGACCTCGGGTCGGACCGCATTCGAACTGAAGTCGGTGCCGACCGGGATGTACACCGGATTGCGATTTCGGATCGGTCTGCCAACGGAGTTGAATCACCTCAATCCGGCTTCCGTGGCACCCGGTGATCCGCTGCATCCACTGGTGAACGGACTGCATTGGAACTGGCAGGGAGGTTATGTGTTTATGGCGTTGGAAGGGGCATGGACCGGGCCTGATGGACGGCGACGGGGGTTTTCACATCACTTGGCAACGGATGCGATGCAGATGAATGTCCGTTTGGGCGGCGAGTTCGATTTCCGTGCGGATGCGGCAGTGCGATTGCGGTTCGCGTTGGATCGATGCTGGGCGGAATCTTCGGGGATCACTCTTTCGGAAGAAACCGCCTCGACGCATTCGCGGGCTGGCGATGTCGTCGCTCAACAACTTGGTAGAGCGATCGTTGAGGCCATCACACGGGATCGGTCGCCCGAGCGAGCACCGGTGGCGCAGGTTTCTGGAAAGCCCGGTTCCAAGAAACTGACGGTGGAGGTGGCGGCCACGGCCGCGCCGTTTCGGTTCCGGATGTCGGGACTCTTTCCGCAACCGAAGTTGCCTCGGGACAATCCGCTCACTGAGGAAGGCGTGGCCCTGGGGCGACGTTTGTTCGACGAACCCCGTCTTTCGGGAAACAACCGTCAATCGTGTGCCGGATGTCATCAGAGCGACTCGGGTTTTGCGGACTCCGGCCGACCGGTCAGCGTGGGTGCTGAAGGTCGGAACGGAACCCGCAATGCGATGGCGTTGGTGAATCTGGCTTGGAGTTCGGAGTTCTTTTGGGACGGCCGGGCATCCTCTCTCCGCGAACAAGTGTTGCGGCCCATTCAGAATCCCGAAGAGATGAATGCGGCACTCCCCGCGGTCGTGGAGAACCTGGCGGCGTCAGGTTATTCGGAGGCGTTTGAGCGGGCTTTCGGGCCGGGGGGAATTACCGCCGACCGGATGGCGCGGGCATTGGAGCAGTTTTTACTGACCCAGGTGTCGTATGGGTCGCGATTCGACGCGGTGATGAACGGAACCGCGCAGTTCACCGCGGAGGAACAACGGGGATTCGAACTATTCAACACCGAACGGGATCCGCGGCGCGGGCAGTTCGGTGCCGACTGCTTCCATTGCCACGGCGGGGCGCTGTTCACCGACTTCCAATTCCACAACAACGGTCTCGATGGAGTCACGGGTTCCGACGACGCGGGACGCGCAGCGGTCACCGGCCGCGCGTCGGATCGCCTCAAGTTCAAGACCCCGTCGCTTCGGAACGTTGCCGTCACCGGTCCGTACATGCACGACGGCCGGTTCCAAACGCTGGAACAGGCGGTGGCCCACTACAGCAGCGGCGTTCACGCGAGTCCGACCCTGGATCCGAACCTGGCACGACATCCCGAGGGCGGACTTCAATTGTCGGCTGACGATCAACGGGCGTTGGTGGCCTTCCTCAGAACACTCACCGATCCGCGCTACGCCGCAGCGGCAAGGGAATCTGTGGCGCATCCGGTGACTGCAACCCTGGCCGAAATGATTCAAAAGGAGCCGTAGTGAGACGTGGACTCACTGATGGAGACAGAATGGACGGAATGAACCGAACGGGATCGGTGCCTCGGAACCGGTGAGAATTAATGATGTCCGTGTCGCATTCCCGAATTCCAGGCCGGCGATAGGATGACATTCATTCGAGGGACTCCCGCTAGATTCCATTGGAGGAATGGGATTCTGTTCATTCAGTTCATTCGGTCTAAAGTTCGATTCCTGCCGTTCTGCAATCGGGAATCGGTTTCAATGTGGATGAGATCAATGTTCGGTTTTGACGGATAGTTCTGGCCTTTCACCCGATGGATTTGAATAAGCTTCGCGAAACCCTTGAAGTGATTCTCCAGTGCCGGGCCGGGAAGTGGTGTGGTGCGCGTTGAGATTGAATGCCGCGGGCGCGGGTTTCGAAAAGGGTTTTGGAATGTCGTGATGCCATCGCGACGTGAACAGATGCAGGAACCCATGCCCGTCATGTTGAATTCCATTGAACCAACGCCATCGATCCAGCTCGCACAGGGAGGTCGTGTCGGAGTCGCCCAGATCGTCGGTGAATTCTCAGTCCTGGCAGCCGTACCGATCCGAACCGGAGAACTCGTCTTTCGAATTGAGGGGGCGCTGGTAGAGGTGCCGTCCCGTTTTTCAGTTCAGGTGGACGAGGCGGGCCATGTGGATCTCACGAACGGCGCCTCCGAGGCCGAGATCATCCTCTGGCATCCGTGGCGCTTCATGAATCACAGCTGCGAGCCGAGTGTCCGGATCGTCGGCCGCGAAGTTCGGGCGCTGCGCCCCATTCTTCCCGGCGACGAGATCACCTTCGATTACGACACCACCGAGTTCGAAATGGCCGAGCCGTTCTCCTGCCGCTGTGGTACGTCCGCCTGCCGCGGCTGGGTGGGTGGATTCGTTCATCTGGATCCGTCGCACCGGGATCGCCTGCGCCGCTTGTTGGCGCCGTATCTTCTTCGCAAGATTGAACGCATCGACCGGTCCGCGGCGCCGGCATGAACCAGACGGCGGATGACCGCGGCCGTGGGACTGGACGGTCCGCGGAAGACGGTGCTCCGCGCCTGTTGCATGAAGTCTTCCGGCGTTCCGCCCGCCGCCGGCCCGAGGAACCCGCGGTGGACATTCCGCCGGGCCGGGATCGGGAAGAACGGAGGGTTGCCAGTTACGCGGACTTGGATCGGTTGTCGGATCGATTGGCCGAGTATCTTCGACCCTCGGTGGTTCCCGACGCGGTCGTGGCGTTGCTGATTCCGCGTCACTCGATTCTCCTGCACGTGGCGCAATTGGGCGTGCTGAAGGCCGGGGCGGCGTATGCCTGTCTGGACGCCGCATTCCCCGATGGCCAGGTGGCGGAGATTCTTGGGGACGCGGGTGCCCGGGTGTTGCTGACCGATGCGGACGGAGTTCGCCGCGCGGAACAGGCCGGCTGGGCGAACGTGCGGTGCGTCGACACTGGAACGGTTCTCGAAGGAACGAATCCCGAACACACTGGTTGTTCCGTCTCCGATTCCAATTTCGAATCCAAACCCTCTCCCGATGCACTCGCCTATTTGATCTACACCTCCGGCACCACCGGCCGCCCCAAGGGAGTGATGATCAGCCATGGCTCGGTCGTGAATCTGGTGCTGGCGGATCAAACCGAGTTCAGCCTGGTCCCGGGCGATCGCGTGGCGCAGGGCTCGTCCGCTGCCTATGACTCGTCGGTGGAAGAGCTCTGGCTTGCCTGGGCCGCCGGGGCGACCGCCGTTGTGATGGACGATGACGCGGCCCGCCTGGGACCCGATCTGATTCCCTGGTTGCAGCAGGAACGGATCACGGTGCTGTGTCCGCCGCCGACCCTGTTGCGAACCACCGGATGCGAACGCCCCTGGGAGGCGCTTCCGGAGTTGAAACTGCTTTATGTGGGCGGGGAGGCCCTGCCGTCCGATGTGGCGGATCGCTGGAGCCGTGGTCGCCGCTTGGTGAATGGATACGGACCGACGGAATGCACGGTCACCGCGGTTCGTGGTCCGATCCTCTCCGGACAGCCGGTGAACATCGGCGTGCCGGTTCCCGGGCTTGTCGCATGGATTCTGGATGAGTCGATGGATGAAGTGCCCGAAGGAACCCTCGGTGAATTGTGTCTGGGTGGAATCGGTCTTGCCCGCGGCTATCGCAACCGTCCGGAACTAACCGCGGAGAAGTTCCCGATTCACCCGCGGTTGGGCCGGATCTATCGAACCGGTGATCTGGTGTCACGCAGTACGGACGGACTGTTGTTCTGTCATGGGCGGATCGATTCGCAGGTGAAGATCCGCGGCTATCGGATCGAGTTGGAGGCCGTGGAGGCTCGTCTGTCCGAGTGCCCCGGTGTTCAGGCGGCGGCCTGCTGCGTCGCCGGGGAGGGGGCGCGCCAGGTGCTGACCGCTTTCGTGGTTCCGGCGCGGATCGATGCGCCACCGTCGACGGCGGTGCTTCGTGGCGCGTTGTCGCTGGTCCTGCCTGCTTACATGGTTCCCGCGCGTTTCTCCTTCATCGCCGAATTGCCACGGAACCTGGCGGGGAAGATCAACCGGCGGGCGCTTGCGGAAAGCGACGTGGCTGATGCGATGGATCAACTGGAACTGAAGCCTGCGGTGGCTCCGCGTGATCCGGTTGAAACGCGGATCGCCGAAGCCTTCGCGCGGGTGCTGGACCGGCCGGGTGCGGTTTCTGTTGAGCAGGATTTTTTCTCCGATCTGGGCGGCGATTCCCTATCTGCGGCGCTGGTGGTGTCGCGGCTGCGGGACGATCCCACCACGTGCTCGGTCACAGTTCGGGACCTGTACGAAGGGCGAACCGTGCGCGAACTCGCCTGGCGGGCGATCGCCGGTGCCTCCAAACGACCGGCGACACCACTCTCGCAAATGGTGCCGGTGGATTCGATCACCGCGGCGCGGCGATTCTGGGTCACGCTCCTTCAGGCGGTTTCGCTGGCGGCGATCGGAATCGTCGGGGCACCGCTGGCGTACTTCGCCGTGTTCCAAGGAATGCCCTGGCTGGCCCATTCCCTTGGCTGGGTGGCGTTGATTTTGCTGTTTCCGGTGGGGATATTTTTTGGGTTGATTGCGTTCACTCTCGCAACGGTGACGGCAACCGTTGTTTTGAAACGCCTCTTGATTGGTGCCTATCGACCCGGACGAGAACCGGTCTGGGGTTCGTTTTATCTCCGACATTGGTGGGTGCATCAGGCGGCCCGGTTGATTCCGTGGACCTTCATCGAGGGAACCGAGTTCTTGAACGTCACCCTTCGTTGCCTGGGAGCGCGGATCGGACAACGGGTTCATATTCACCGCGGGGCCGATGTGTTTCGGGGCGGTTGGGATTTGCTGGAGATCGGCGACGACGTAACCCTCAGACAGGAAGCCTCGCTGCGTCTGGTGGAGTTGGAACAGCGTTATCTGGTGATGGCACCGGTGGTGTTGGAATCCGGCTGCACGCTCGACATCCGGTCGGGCCTGGGTGGCGGCACCCGGGTGGGTGCCAACGGATTCCTGACGGCGCTGTCCTCGCTGGGACGCGGTGGACGGATCCCCGCCGGCGAACGCTGGGATGGCATTCCGGCACGGCCAGCGGGTCGTGCGCCCGATTCGGTTCCGCTGCCACCGGGGGACCGCGCAATGTCTCCAATGGCTCATGGCGTGGTGCTGATCGTGGCGCGATTTCTGGTGGGCGTGGTGTTGGTGTTGCCCTTGGAGTTGGTGGCGCTGGGACTGGCGCAGGTCGCGGGTGTGGACACCGAAGCGGCGTCCAACTGGATCGAAGCCCCCACGGTGACGCTGTTCGGAGTGGTGTTGGCCGCGTTCAGTGTCGTCGCGCCGGTGCCGATCAGCCTGCTGTTGGAAGCGGGATTGTGCCGGGCCTTGGGTCGGATCCAAACCGGCGTGATCAGCCGCTATGGATGGGGATACATTCGCGTCTGGTTGAAAACCGGTCTGGTTCAATCGGCCGGAAACTGGTTGTACGGGACGCTGTTCTGGCCGTGGTGGCTGCGCTGGGCGGGCATGAAGGTGGGATCGGATTGCGAAATCAGCACCATCATCGATGTGGTTCCTGAATTGGTGGAAATCGGGTCGGGCAGTTTTTTGGCGGACGGATTGTATCTGGGCGGTCCACGGATTCTCCGCGGCGTGGTGACATTGGCCCCGATCCGTCTTTCGGAGCGGACATTCCTCGGCAATGGCGTGGTGATCCCCGCCGGGCAGGAGTTGCCCGCGGGTGTTCTGCTCGGGGTTCTTACCATTGGAGACGCGGCCGTCTGTCGTGCGGGAAGTGCGTGGTTCGGTCATCCCGCCTTTGAACTGCCGCGGCGCGAGGTTGTCGAGGCGGAGTCCCATCTCACCCATCATCCCTCGTGGATTCGACGCGGCAACCGGGTCTTCTGGGAGGCGCTTCGCTTCCTGATCCCGATTGTTCCCGCTGCCGTGTTTCCGCTGTGGTGCGGTCTTCTGGCCGTCTCGGGTGGCGGGCGTCTTTCAGCGGAGTTTCTATTGTGCGAACTTCCAGCGGCCACCGCTGCGGCCCTGCTGGCACCGTGCCTGTTTGTGATCGCATTGAAGTGGCTGTTGCTCGGCCGGGTGCGTCCGGGCGTGCATCCGCTGTGGTCGTGCTGGGCCAGTCGCTGGGATTTCGTTTGTCTCGCCTGGAGCCTGCTCGCCCGCGATGTGATTGGTGCGACCGATGGCACGCTTCTCCAGGCCTGGTTTCTCCGGTTGCTGGGTGTGTCGGTCGGCCGCGGCGTGGTGTTGGGACCCGGTTTCGCCCAGGACATTCCGGATCCCGATATGTTGCAGATCGGCGATGGCGCGACGGTCGATGGCCTGTTTCAGGCCCACACCTTCGAGGATCGCGTGCTGAAGATCGATCGCGTCTCGATCGGCGCTCACGCGACGATCGGCCACAATGCGGTGTTGCTCTACGGGTCGGAGATCGGGGTGGCCACCCGGGTGGAACCGCATTCGGTGGTGATGAAACGGGAACGCCTCCTGGCCGGCCAGGTCTACGTCGGTTGTCCGACTCGCATGGCGAATTGAGTGAGAACGTTTCAGCGGAGGCGACCGAGTGGGGGATTCACTGACGGAGACGGGATGGACGGAATGAACCGAATGGGCTGGATTGGATTGGCTCCTCAGGAAGTGGCGACCCTGCGCGTCGGTCATTTCGCTTTGTCGCAATTCCGGTCTGGCGATAGCACAACTGGCATTTGCAGGACTCGCCCGGGGTTCCACTGAATCGATCCCATCCGGTTCATTCAGTTCATTCCGTCTAAAAATCACGGACGTTGGTCCACGAACACTTTTACCGTTCCCTTACAAAAAAGGAGGGAATGCGAACGGATGCTTAACATACCGGCGGTCTCCCCCGTTGAGGACCGGCACCCGGCCTCGAAACCGTATTGATCCGAATTTTCACCTTCCATGAAGACCCCCGACTTCCGATTTCACGTCCCGGTGGATCGCCGCCGCTTTTTCAAGAGCATGGCCACTGCCTCCGCTGGATTCACCCTGCCGGGATTCCTGGCAGAGGCTCTGACTCTTTCTCCCACGGTCACGCAAGGGCCCTACTATCCGTTGGCGAAGAACATCCCCTTGGACAAGGACAACGATCTGGTGCAGTTGAGGGATCATCTGACCACGGCCGCGGGAATCGTCACCCACGTGACTGGTCGAATCCTGGATGCCTCGGGAAATCCGGTGCGGGGCGCATTGGTGGAGCTCTGGCACGCGGATCGTGAGGGGGATTATCTGTACTCGACTTCTGCGACCCGGAACCCGGCCTGTGATCCGGACTTCGCGGGATTCGGACAGTTTCTAACCGGCAGCGACGGCCGGTTCCGGTTTCGCACGGTCAAGGCCGGCCTCTACAACGGACGCACCCGCCACTACCACTGGGGAGTCACTCTGCCGGGTGAAAAGGTGCGGACCACGACGCAAACGGGGTGGAACGAAACGGCCATGGATCTCACCGGAAAGGTCTGGGCGATACAGAATGCGAACGACTCGGTCTTCAGCGGTGTGTCCGACGCCGCCCAGCGGGCTTCCATGCTGCCCACCTACACTGCGGTTGCCGGGACCACCACCGGTGAGCAGGAGACCGCCTGGGACTATGTGGCCGGCCGCACCTTCACCGAGCCGACCTATCCCGGCGGCGGAAGTCTGGTGGTGGCCGGAGTGCCGGTGGCATCGGGACCCGGAGGGAATGACGGATTCCGTGTCACTGTTCCTGCCTACACCGGATACAGCTACGAGATCTATGGGAACCCCACCCTTGCCGAATTGGGCGGGTCGGCACTGCCGTTCGCGATGGCTCCGTCGGCAGCGGTCGATCGAACGATTTTTACCGCTACCACCGATGGATTGATCGATTTGTATGTCACCCGACAGGCCGTGCGGGGCTTCTATCTCGTCTCGTTCCGGGTGCCTGGCGCCGATACCGGTACGCCGGGATCTGCGGGCGGAACTGGAGGGGGTCCTGGCGGTCCGCCGGGAGGACCTTGATGCCTCGACGCGAACTTCTCTTCACGCACTCCTGTTACATTGCTGAAACCATTTCTGAATCCGACCGGTCGTCTTTCACACACACCACCCTGACCTTTCCCATCCCATGAACCTGTCCTCAACCTGTCGCTTTGTTGCGATCCTCGGCCTGGCAACCACCCTGTCCGCCCTGGCCCAAAATCCCCCCCCCGACAATCAACCTCCACAGGGCGGTGGCTTTGGCGGCCCGCCTGGATTCGGGCCTGGCGGTGGACCGGGAGGCGGTCCCGGCGGAGGTCGACGCGGAGGCCCGGGCTTTGGCGTGCAGCAGAAGACCAAGCTGCTCAAACAATTCGATACCGACACCAACGGATGGTTGAACGCGACCGAGCGGAAGGCGGCGTTGGAAGCGCAAAACTCGCGTCCCGGCGGTGGCGGGGGATTCCGCGGACGCGGCGGCCCGATGGGGGGTGAGATGGAGCCGGTGTCCCGTGGACCGTCGGTCTCGGTGGATTCTGTCACCCCGATTGTCGGCAAGTCGTTCTACGATTTGGACACCGTTCGGACGCTGTTCCTGGAGTTTGAAAACGGCGATTGGGAAAAAGAACTCGAGGCGTTTCACAAGACCGACGTGGATTTGCCGGCCAAGCTGACGGTCGACGGCAAGGTGTACACGAATGTCGGCGTTCATTTCCGCGGGATGTCGTCGTACATGATGGTGCCCGCCACTCACAAACGCTCGCTCAACCTGGCGATCGCGGCGGTCAACAAGGATCAGACCATCGGCGGATTCAAGACCCTCAATCTGCTCAATTCACACGAGGATCCCACCTTTTTGCGTCCGGTGCTCTATTCGGTCGTCGCCCGAAACTACATCCCGGCACCCAAGACCTGTCTGGTCCGGGTGGTGATCAATGGCGAGAGCTGGGGCGTCTACATCAACGACCAACAATTCGACAAGGAATTCGTCCGTGAATGGTTCGGCACCACCAAGGGCGCGCGTTGGAAGGTTCCGGGCAGTCCGGGAGGGCGCGGCAGTCTCGCCTACCTCGGTGAAGACGCGGCGGCGTACAAGAAGATCTATGAGATCAAGAGCCAGGATGAACCCAAGGCGTGGGCCGATCTCGCGCGGTTGTGCAAGATTCTGAATGAAACGCCGGCTGATCGTCTGGAGGCGGCGCTCGAACCGATCCTGGATGTCGACGGCGCCCTGAAGTTTCTCGCGTTGGAAAACACGCTGATCAACAACGACGGGTATTGGATCCGCACCAGCGATTACAACATCTACGAGGATGAGACGGGCCGGTTCCATATTCTCCCTCACGATACCAATGAGAACTTCAGCAAGCCCGGCGGTCCCGGATTTGGCGGCGGACCGGGTGGTTCCGGTGGACGCGGAGGCCAACGCTTTGGCGGTGGACCCGGTGGTCCTCCGGGTCCTGATGGGGGGCCGGGGCAGGGCGGTCAACCGGGCGGACCCGATGGACAGCGGCCTCCCTTTGGACCGGGTGGTCCTGGTGGTCCTGGTGGTCCGGGTGGTCCGGGTGGCGGCGGTCGGGGCGGCATGGCCGGCGGGGGCAACAGCATCAACGGGGTTGAGTTGGATCCGTTGTTTGCCGCGGCGGATTCCGGGAAACCGTTGATCTCAAAGTTGCTCGCCGTGCCCAGGCTCCGGGCCCGTTACCTGGCCCTTGAACGTGAAATCGCCGACACCTGGCTCGATTGGAACAAGCTCGGCCCGGTGGCGACCCGCCTGCACACGATGATCGATGCCGACGTTAAGGCCGACACCCGCAAGCTGGAATCCTATGCGTCGTTCCAGAAGGGGTTGCTGGAGGACATTCCGGGCAACGGGTTCGGTCCCGGCGGTGGCGGAACGATCGGCCTCAAATCCTTCGCCGATCAACGTCGCGCCTACCTGTTGAAGACCATTCCCGCAGCACCGAAGGCCGGACAATAATCCGGTGGCAGGCGGTGGAAAGATCAGGACGCTGGCTTGGGATCGTAGTTCAACCACGGTCCGAGCCAGCGTTCCATTTCCGCCAGGGTCTTGCCCTTGCGCTGCGCGAGATCCGCGACCTGATCGGCATCTAGTTTACCGACCGCGAAGTATTTGGAATCCGGATGTGAGAAATACAGGCCGCTGACACTGCTGCCGGGCCACATGGCGAAGCTCTCGGTCAGGCGGATGCCGGTCTTCTTTTCCACGTCCAACAACTGCCAGAGCGTGCCCTTCTCGGTGTGATCCGGGCAGGCGGGATAGCCGGCGGCGGGACGAATGCCGCGGTATTCCTCGTTGATCAACTGTTCCGAAGTCAGGTTCTCGCTCCTGCCAAAGCCCCATTCCTCGCGGGCCCGCTGATGCAGGCATTCGGCAAAGGCCTCGGCCAGACGATCGGCCAAAGACTCGGCCATGATCGCGTTGTAGTCGTCGTTCTGGGCCTTGTAGTGCTTCACCAGTTCATCGAGGCCGATGCCGGTGGTGACGGCAAATCCGCCGATGAAATCAGGGGCCGGTGTGGGCGCCACAAAATCAGCCAGGCTCAAGTTGGGGCTGTTGTCGCCCTTCTCCATCTGCTGGCGCAGGAAATGGAACCGGGTGAGCACCTGCTTCCGGGTCGCATCCGTGTAAACTTCCACGTCCTCGCCGACGCGGTTGGCGGGGAAGAATCCGTAGACTGCGCGGGCTCGGATGAGTTTTTTGGCGATGATCTCGTCGAGCAGTTCATTGGCCGCCGTGAACAGTTTCGTCGCCTCCACGCCGTACTTCTCGTGCTTCAGGATCGACGGGTAGCGACCACGCAATTCCCAGGTGTGAAAGAAGGGGGACCAGTCGATGAATCCGCGCAGGGTTTCGAGGGGGAAATCCTCCAGCACTCGCGCGCCGGTGAATTCGGGCTGTGGCAGTGCATCGAACTTGAGCTTGGCCGAATTCGCCCGCGCTTGTTTGAAGGTCTTCAGCTTCTGCACCTGACCGGCGTGAGTGGCCCGGGCTTTTTCGTAGTCGTCGCGGAGTTGTTGGACAAAGGCCGGCTTAAGTTCCCGGGAGATCAAACTGCTGACCACCGGCACGGCGCGCGAAGCGTCGAGGACGTGGACCACCGGCTCACTGTAGCCGGGTGAAATCTTGACCGCGGTATGGGCACGACTGGTGGTGGCGCCGCCGATCAACAGCGGTTGTTTCATGCCGGTTCGTTCCATCTCGCGGGCCACGTGCTGCATCTCGTCGAGGGATGGAGTGATCAAGCCGCTGAGCCCGATGATGTCGACGTTGTGTTCGCGCGCCGCGGCCAGGATCTTGTCGCAGGAAACCATCACGCCGAGATCAATGACTTCGTAATTGTTACAGCCCAGAACCACGCCAACGATGTTCTTGCCAATATCGTGAACGTCGCCCTTCACCGTGGCCATGAGCACCCGGCCCTGCGCCTGGACGGCATGTCCGGCGGCGCGTGCGGCGGCTTTTTCGGCCTCCATGTAGGGGGTCAAATAGGCGACGGCCTTCTTCATCACCCGTGCCGATTTGACGACCTGGGGGAGAAACATTTTCCCGGCGCCGAACAGGTCACCGACGACATTCATGCCGTCCATCAACGGTCCCTCGATCACCAGGAGTGGCCGCGCATATTTAACGCGGGCTTCCTCGGTGTCCTCGGTGACGTGGGCGTCGATGCCCTTGATCAGCGCGTGCTTGAGGCGTTCCTCGACCGTGCCGCTGCGCCAGGCTTCGTCGGCCTTGGCCTCGGCGGCGCCACCGGTGGTCTTCTTCTTCAGTTCCTCGCCGTGTGCGACCAGGCGTTCCGTCGCGTCTGGCCGGCGGTTGAGCAGGACGTCCTCGACCAGTTCGAGCAGGTCTTTGGGAATCTCTTCGTACACTTCGAGCATGCCGGCGTTGACGATGCCCATGTCCAATCCGGCGCGAATCGCGTGGAACAGGAAGGCGCTGTGCATCGCCTCGCGGACGTGATTGTTGCCGCGGAAACTGAAACTGATGTTGGACACACCGCCGCTGACACGCGCGTGGGGCAGGTGGGATTTGATCCAGCGGGTCGCCTCGATGAAGTTGACCGCGTAATTGTTGTGCTCCTCGATGCCGGTGGCGACGGTGAGAATGTTGGGATCGAAGATGATGTCCTCCGGCGGGAAGCCGACCTTCTGAACGAGAAGATCATAGCTGCGCTGGCAGATCGCGGTCTTGCGTTCCAGCGTGTCCGCCTGACCGCTTTCATCGAAGGCCATCACGACGACGGCCGCGCCGTAGCGGCGGACGAGCCGAGCCTGCTCGAGGAATTTCTCTTCACCCTCCTTGAGTGAGATTGAATTGACGATGCCCTTGCCCTGCACGCAGCGCAGGCCGGCCTCGATCACCGACCACTTCGAGGAATCGATCATGATCGGCACCCGGGCAATGTCGGGTTCCGCGGCGATCAAATTGAGGAAACGAGTCATGGCCGCGGCGCCATCGAGCATCCCCTCGTCCATGTTGATGTCGATGATCTGCGCTCCGGCTTCGACCTGCTGTTTGGCGACGGCCAGGGCTTCGTCGTAGTTGCCGGCGAGAATGAGTTTGGCGAAGCGGGGCGAGCCGGTGACGTTGGTGCGTTCGCCGATGTTGATGAAGTTGGTGGACTCCGTCTGGACAAAGGCCTCCATGCCGCTGAGGCGCAGCGTGGGAGGGATGTTCGGCACCTGGCGTGGGGCGAGGCCGTGGACGGCTTCCGCGATGGCCTGGATGTGAGGCGGTGTGGTGCCGCAACAGCCGCCGACCACGTTGAGCCAGCCGTTCTCGGCCCAGGGACGGATTTGCGGTGCCAGCGTTTCCGGTGTTTCGGGGAAGCCGGTGGGCGAGAGCGGCTCGGGCAGGCCAGCGTTGGGATAAACGCAGATGCGGGTGTTGGCGATGCGATGCAACTCCTCCACATGGGCGCGCATTTCCTTGGGACCGAGCGCGCAATTGAAGCCGATGGTGATCGGCTCGGCGTGACGGACGGAATTCCAGAAGGCTTCGACCGTCTGGCCGGTCAACGTCCGGCCGGAAAGATCGGTGATGGTGCCGGAAATCATCAACGGCAGTCGGACTCCGAGCCGGTGCGAAACCTCCTGGATCGCGAAGAGTGCCGCCTTGGCGTTCAACGTGTCGAAAATGGTTTCAACCAGGAGAACGTCGACGCCGCCTTCGATCAGGGCTTCGACCTGCTCGGTATACGCAGTGACCAGTTGGGCGAAGTTCACCGAACGGAATCCGGCGTCATTGACCTCGGGGGAGATTGAGGCGGTGACCGACATCGGCCCGATGGCACCGGCGACAAACTTGGGCTGGCCGGTTTTCGCGGTGAAGTCGTCGACCGCCTTCCGGGCGATGCGGGCTGACGACAGGTTGAGGTCCCGCGCGAGCGAGCGCAGGAAGGGATCCGCGATCACCTGATCGAAGAAGGCCTGATCCTTGCGTCCATCGGCATGACGGAAGAAGAAGTCGTGCTGGCCGATGGTGGTCGCCGAGAAGGTGTTGGTCTCGATGATGTCCGCGCCGGCCTCGAGATAATGGCGATGAATTTCCTCGATGATGGCCGGCTGGGTGATCTGGAGGAGTTCGTTGTTGCCCTTGAGATCCTTGCCGGCCCAGTCCTTGAACCGGTCACCGCGGAACTGGGCTTCACCGAGCTTGTACCGCTGGATGACCGTGCCCATGGCACCGTCGATGATGACGATGCGCTGTTCCAGGAGCGCGATCAGACCTTCGCCTCGCGTGTAACGTTGACCGTGGGAAGAACTCATAAAATACCCCGCGAAAATACCCTTTCTTCACATGGAAACAAGGAACAAATCAACTCATCCGGATTTGTTGATAGCTAAATTGAAGATGGGCGATTTGTTGGTCCTGAATTGTCACGGCGGCGTCATGGGACTGTAACCCGTCCCGCCTTTACTGTTCCCATGAATGGCGATTCTTTCCGGCCCGTGGGGATGACCGGCCCCGATTCCGCCGATGCGCTCATCGATTTTGCGGAAGCCCTCGGGGCGGTCCGTCTGATGCGGCAAACGCTGGAAGCGGTTCAATCGGTGACTCCGCCGGCGTTGTATTTCAAGGCTTCACCCGAGGATCCGATGTTCGGATTCCCGGCGTTGCTCACCACGGTGGCCTACGCGCTGGCGCGGGGCATCGTCGATCCCGATGTTTTGGAAGGGCGCCTCGGATTCCAGCCCGACCTGCGTTACTTGTGCGCCAACCGGTTTCCCGACGCCACCACGATTCGCGCGTTTCTGGAATTGCACGGCGAACTGGTCGCCACCGTCCTCTACAACAGCCTCGCCGCAACGGAAACCGGGGGGGGCGGCATGGGTTTGACCCGGATCCAGTACGAAGTGGATCGGCGGCTGGCAATGGCGACTGATCCGCGTCTGCCGTTGGCGGCGTGATTCCTGCGGGTCCGTTGGAGCCGGAATTCGGTCGGCGCAAGCCTGTTTCGGTACATCAAAGATCGGAACTCCACGTGCTTGGGAAAAGATCCCAAAGCGTTCGGCGAATGGCCGGCCCCAACGGGTTGTCCAGAACCCTTCACGCCGTTGCCATAAACTGCCGCCGCGACTCCACGCTTCAAATGTCGAATGGTTAGCGAGACACGATCCCGTTGCTTACGGACGATATTGCGGTCTGGTACAGTTCCCCCGAGCGGCTCCAATACTTCTCAGATGTTCTCAGCTCTTCGGACGCTTTCGCCGCGAAATCGACTCAATGTCAAATGTTTGAATACGACCCATTGCCTTCCACGATGATGGTGTAGCTTCACTTTCCTGCTTTGCGCTTGCTGGCAGGTCTTCTTCCGGTGGACGCAAACCCGTTCCACATTTGCGCGAGCAAATTGTCCCGCGTTTCTTCACTAATCAAACAGGTGTTCTCCATGTGATGTGCCAGCGCGTTGGTACTCACGTCGAGTCGTTTGGCCAGAGCAAGCAAAGTACCGTAATCCAAATTCTCACCGCTTCCATTGATCGCCTGCTTCAGTGCGGAACGGGGCATCAATAGCGCGGCGGCGAAGGCGTTGGCCCTTTGTTCGAGTTCCTTCGGTGCCCACGGGCCAGAAATGACGGCGAGGCTCTGGCCGTGAACCCGATCATGAATCAGATGGCAGAGTTCGTGGGCCATGGCGAAATGGCGGCCCGATGGGAACTTACATTTGGGATTCCGCTTGTTGATCAAAATGTGTGGAGCGCCATGCGTCGGATAGACAGCCAGACCCGCAGTAGCCTCGTCGTCCAGTGAGATGTTCGTCACCAACAACCCGAGATGGTGCAAATGTTCCTCCACCTTGACTGCACCGCTTGTTTGCTGTTTCAACCCCGATGCTTGCGCCCATTCTTCCGCGAGACGATAGCCTGATCTCCAAGGGGATTCGTTCCTGGCCAACGGTTGAGGGTCCACCGTGAGCGCGTTCCATTTCGCTGCAGGCTTGCTTTGCGAGGCGCTCACCAGGTGGGTCGCGACAGTGAACACATCGTCTTCCGTCAAGGTGGGCGAGGCCGAGCCGAACATTACGGCCGCCTCACAACTGCCACTTACGCATAATGAACCACCGGCCGGCTCCAGCCAGGCCTTCAACGCATCGGACTTGTCTGAAAACCTATGCTGGAGCTTCGTCCGCAACTTCTCCCAACGCGCCGCCCATTCTTCTACCCGTGGCCCCAGCCCCGCGAGGATCGCTGTCCGGTTTCCTTGCCGTCCCGCGCTCTCAATGTCGGCCACGCGCTGGGTGAGGACCGCCAATCGTTCCGAAGATGCGTCTTCCTCGGCCAGAGCCGCGACCGTCTTCTTCAGCACTTCATAAAGCGTCTGGGCCAGGGATGTCGGTTCGACTCGCAGCGCCCCGGTGCCGTGAAGAAAACGAAATCCCGCCGGTGCTCCGGCGAGTCCGGATTCGCCCCAGGAGATTTCCACGTCGTGACGCCAACGGCGCAACACGACATCGGGAAACAGTCCACCCGCCCGGCAGGCCGTCAAACCATGTCGCTCTCGCCACGCTCGATTCGCTCCATCCCCTTCCACGTCCCATCCCGTCTCAAGATCAAACCGCTCTGGATTGTCGGTCTGTCGCAACGACTCCCACCCTGTCACGCCCGCATTGGTTACGGGGGGGCGCTGCTCGTGGAGTAGAAAGTCCCAACGCTCCGCCAACCACTCCAGCATCGGCAGCAAGTACCACTCGACGCTCCGGCGCACTTCGCCGCGATCCAAGTGCTCGCACAGATTCAAACCGTTTGCCCACATTTGGAACTTGCCCCACGACAAATCCTCTTCTGGGGCGGCAAATCCCGGATCCAGATTTGGGACAAATTCGATCCGTAAAGAAAACCTCGCCGGATCGCCGGCTTCGATGGCCGGACGTTGGTGCAACTTGCCGCTCACTGGCTGCCCTCCCAGAAACGCTTCACATCTTGCCGCGTCAATTCACCACGTTCAATCAGTTGCTGACGCACCGCCACGGACACTTCTTTCCACCCGACCGGATACCCGTGCCATCGCCCCTTGGTCGCGTTGTGCTCCTGTGCACAGAAGGCGCGTCCACCATCCGCTCCGTAGCGTTTATTTTGATCAAGGATGCTGCTTTGGAGCAACTCCTTCGCGCGGTCGACGGTGATGTCACGCGGGCACAGCGATCCCTTTCGCCCCGGCTGCCAGGGTTCCTTGTGCTTGCGGTTTCCTTCGTACGTCGGCTTCATCCGATTTATTGTCTTCCCTAATATCGGCAATCGCCGCCGTCCTTCAACCAAACAAATCGCGGCCGTGGTTCCCGACCCCTCCTGAAGGCAATGGGGTCGAATTTGAACATTCGGTTATGCCGAAAAAGGCGGTGGGCTACTTTTGGGAGGCTGGGCTTGGGCTAAGGCGTTTAAGGCGTTTGAGGCGGAAGTATACGCAGTCTATGATTTGCCATTGGACCTCCTCGCTTCCTTGGAGATCCAGAGCTGTTGCCAGAGGCAGCGGGATGATCACGTAGTATCGGGGTGCCTGTCCCCTAGAGCGGAACATCCTGCACGGCCGCGCAGGATGTTCTGCGGTTGTGTATTCGGCTTGCGTCGGTTTCCGGCTAGTTCTCAGGCTAGCCGCACGGTTTTCCTTCTCCGCTCGCATCGCGCGTCAGAGTGTCCAATTTTTCCACCCATGGCTTTCCAAAAACAGCCATTCCTCCGGTCTACACCTCCAACTCCCCGACTTTCCCGGAGTGGCTGTTCGATGCACCCGGTTCTTGCCTGCCGGGGGTGCGGTTCCTAGCCTAGGCACGTGACTCGTTATTTTTCCGCGTCGGTTTTCCTCTCCCTACTGCTCACGCTCGCGACCCCGTGCGCGCGGGCCGAGGTGGATGCCGAATCGTTCAAGCGTCTCGAATCCGACGTGGTGGCGCTCACCGAGAGCCGTGATTCGTTGCTCCGGCAGATGCAGGAGCTCCGCGAGGCGATCGTCCAATTGCGGACCGAAAACGGCCGGCTCAAGGGCGAAATCGCACTGGCCGGGAAGGACAACGTATCGCGCGACGAGTTGAAGAAGATCGTCGAACAGATCCAGGAAGTGGACCGGAAGCGGGTCGGGGATGGGAAATTGGTGCACGACAAACTCGAGGAGATCGCCCGGTTGGCGAGCCGCCCGGTGGTCGTTCCGCCGGTCGAGGATCCGAAACCACCCCGCGGCCACACGGATTCGTCCACCACCCACAAGGCCCCACCGGATGCGCAGGCCAAGCCCGATGACGACGGCCCCGAACTTCCTGCGGAGTATTTCGAGCACGTGGTCGCGGAGGGCGAGACCCTGAGTGCGATCATTTCGGCCTACAACAAGGACAAAGGCCTCAAGGTGCGCCAGGCCCACGTCCTCAAGGCGAATCCCAAGCTCAAGGATCCGCGCCGCATTTACGTCGGCATGAAGTTGCGCATTCCCGCGGTGAAGTAGGGCAATCGACCCTCCGCCGCTTCACCCCGATCGCTGCCGCCGCCTCCGACCATGAAGCGTCTTCGCCTGCTGCACCTCCACTTGGGTGTCTTTTTCACGCCGATGCTCCTGTTTTTCATCGGCACCGGTTGGTTTCAAACCGTCAATCGCGACCGCCTGAAATCACCGAGCGAGGCGGAGACGCTGGTGCAAAAACTGCGGGTTGTGCACACCGACCAAATCTTTCCGGAAACCGGCGCGTTGCGACAAAAAGCCTCGCCGAAGGTGTTTCAGGCCCTGGTGGTGGGCATGTCGGTCGCACTCATTCTCACGACTCTGCTCGGTCTGATTCTTGCCTTTCGCTTCAGTCGTTCGACCTGGCAGGTGGGACTGTCGCTCACCCTGGGCCTTCTGGTGCCGATCCTTGTTCTGTGGCTGGCGCCGCATCGTTGACGGTCCGGATGGCGTTCCCAGAACCATGTCTTCTCTCTCTTGGAATCCGCACGACGCCGGCCTGATCGCCGGGGGAGTCGTGGGTTTCCTCGGGCTCTGGGTGCTGGCCAAGCTCCGCATGCAGTATCACGTCGGCCGCACGGCACTCCGGGTGCGGTTGGGCCGGTTGACGCTGAGGAAAATCAACCTGTCGGACATCGAACGGGTCAGCAAACCGCGACGCGACCTCAACTGGTGGAGCACCGAAAACTGGCGCAACGCGTTCGATGGCTCGCACCGGCTTCTGGTGGTTCACCGACGCTCGGGCTTGTTTCGGCGGCTGGTGATCACCCCGAAACACCGCTACGAATTCCGCGAACGACTGCGAACGGCCATTGCCATCGATACCGGGCAGGCTCTGGCGGAAGAACCCGGTGATTCAGCCGATTCACGCGATACCGAGGATTAAGCGGGGGCTCTCTCTCCAAGGCGCTCTCAGCCGGCAAACGGTCGGATCCATACCACTCGTGTCCGTGCGATGAGGCCGTGCAGTGATCGCTTGTCCGGCGAAAGGGCGACCATCAGGAATCCGATGCCGAAGGTCAGCCGGGTGATCCATTCCGCGCAATGCCGGAGGAATGCCCGTCGATAGCCCAACGGGGCACCGTCGAGGGTTAGAACCCTCAGGCCCATCGCCAGTTTCCCGGGGGTTGCGCCCCAGGCCCCGTTGAAGCCGACGAAATAGAGGAAATTCGAGGGGACGCTGATGGCGATCAGGACGATCCAGAACCGTCCGACCACCGAAAGATTGGGGGTGGCGCTCTTCAGTTCCGCAAAGGCCGCCTTTTGGATCTGATCCAACGAGTCCCCCCACGGAAGGGTCACCAGGCTCACCATCATGCCGAGGATGAGAAAATCGATCAGATAGGCGGCCAGACGGATCCAGAATCCGGCCGAACGCACGGCGGCGGGTGCGACCGCCTGGGGGACATGGACCGCCGGCGGGGTGGGGAGATCCCACTTGAGCTGGTCGACGGTCGCGGCCGGCCGCCAGCGGGACTCGTCCGGCTGCCAGACCTGGGTACCGGGCCCGACCCGGCCGTCGGTGCACCACTGGCGCAGCTCTTCCAACGTCACGGGACCATATTCCCGGCCGTCGCCGCCAATGATCTTGAAGTGTTCGAGCACGCAGTGTTCCCGAAGGGAGGGGCTTCATAAGCGCGGACGGTTCCCGCTGCAAATGTATTTCAGTCGCCGTCCGTACACGCTTCCCGCCAGATGCTGGAAAATACCACTTGTCACCCGATCCGCCAATGCTAGCGTCCGCGCTCCATTTTATGAAGGCAGACACTCATCCGAAAAACTACCGGCCCGTGATCTTTCGTGACTCGGCTTCCGGCCAGTCCTTTGTCACCCGGTCCTGCGCCCACACCAACCTGAATGCGGTTTGGGAGGACGGCCAGGAATACCCGTTGCTCCTGATGGGCATCAGCGCGTTCACCCATCCGTTCTACACCGGACAGCAGAAATTCGTCGATACCGCCGGCCGCGTGGACAAGTTCCAGCAGCGCCTTGCGAAGACCCAGGCCGCGCAGGCCGCCAAGGCCGAGGCGTCCGCCAAGAAAAAGAAGAAGTAGCCCCTGCTTTGAAAGCCGCCCGTCGACCGGTGTTCCGGTTGTCGGGCGGTTTTTTCTTTGCCGCAGGCCCCGCGTCGCGGGGCGGGTTCCGTCTTTGATCGCCGTCCGCCAGCCATGGATCTGAAGCCCTTCATCCGGAGGTTTCGCGACCGCTTTTGCGAGGTGGAGGCGCAGCTCAGCGGGCCCGACGCCTTCGCCAATCCGCAGCGCGGACAGGAGCTCACCCGCGAACACGCGCGGTTGCGTGACCTGGTGGCCGCCGGTGACGCCCATGAGCGGACGTTGCAGGAGTTGACGGAAAACCGCGGGATGCTCGCGGCCGAGCCGGCGGGATCCGAGATGGCGGTGATGGCCGCCGACGAAATCGGGCGCCTGGAACGCGACGAAGCCCGCCTGTCCACTCGCCTCAAACTGGGCATCATTCCTCCCAGCCCGACCGACTCGCGCAATTCGATCCTCGAAATCCGCGCCGCCGCCGGTGGGGCCGAAAGTGCCCTGTTCGCCGCCGATCTGCTCCGCATGTACCAGCGCTACGCCGAGACCAAGGGCTGGAAGTTTGAGGTGCTGGACGCCAGTTCGTCCGATCTCGGTGGATTCAAGGAAGCCGTCGTCAGCGTGACCGGCGAGGATGTCTACAAGTGGCTCAAGTACGAGTCTGGCGTTCACCGCGTGCAGCGGGTGCCTGCCACCGAGGCGCAGGGCCGCATCCACACCAGCACAGTCACCGTGGCGGTGCTGCCCGAGGCTCAGGAGGTCGACGTGGTGATCCGGCCCGAGGATCTCGAAATCAACGTGTGTCGCGCGGGTGGCCATGGAGGCCAGGGGGTCAACACCACCGACTCGGCGGTTCGTATTGTCCACAAGCCGACCGGCACCGAGGTGCGCTGTCAGGACGAACGTTCCCAGCAGAAGAACAAGGCCAAGGCGATGATGGTCCTGCGTTCGCGCATCCTGGACGCGAAGGTCGCCGAAGAACACGCCAAGTACGCGGCGGAACGTAAATCCCAGGTCGGCACCGGTGAACGCAGTGAGAAAAGTCGCACCTACAATTTCCCCCAAAACCGGCTGACCGATCACCGCATCGACCTCACGCTCTACAATCTGGCGGCGGTGATCGACGGTGATCTGGATCCGGTGGTCGAACCGCTGATGGCCGATGCCATGCAGCGCCGCCTCGCCGCCATCCAGGTTTGAAATCGGTTCCGGATCTTGCCCCGCACCTGCCGCCCTTCCTTTCCATGAACTTCGCCGCCCTGATTTTCGACTGTGATGGAACGCTCGCCGACACCATGCCCGTCCACTGGAAGGCCTGGCAGGAGGTGACTGCCCGGCATCGGATCGAATTCCCCGAGGATCGCTTCTATTCGCTGGGCGGCGTTCCGACCCGCGACATCGTCCGGTTGCTGGCCACCGAGCAGGGGCGTACCGACATTGATCCGCTGGCATTCGCACTCGAAAAGGAAGAGGCCTATTTCCGACGGTTCGACGAGATCGGACCGGTGCAGGAAGTGGTCGCCATCGCACGGGAACACCGGGGCCAACTGCCGATGGCGGTGGCCAGCGGCGGATCGCGCAAAGCCATCACCCGGGTGCTCAACCATCTGGGAATCCTCGATTGGTTTGGCGCCGTCGTGACCAATGAGTATGTGGTGAACCAGAAGCCGGCCCCGGACATCTTTCTCGAAGCCGCCCGACGCCTCGGGGTCGATCCCGCACGGTGCCGCGCCTACGAGGACACCGACCTCGGCATGCAGTCCATTCGCTCTGCCGGAATGGATGCCGTCGACATTCGCCACCACACACGCGGGGTCTGAAGAAAAACTCTTCCGGTGGGCCGGAGATCACGGAAACCCATCGGCTCCGCCTTCGTCACTTGCCGAATCGAGCGAGGCGGAGCACGTTGCGCCAACGTTGATGAAGTTGTCGTTCTGCTGGCTTTTGATCCTCCTCGGACTGCCGACCTTCCGGATGGTTGCGTTCGACGCCGACCATTCCCGCTACGGACGAGTCCTCGCGGCGCACGTGGTGAATGGATCCGTCGACTACGCCGCGCTCAAGGCGGCTCCGGTGGAATTGACAACATATCTCACCGAACTCGGAGCGGTGGGCGAACCGGAATTCAACGGCTGGGACCGCCCGGCGCAGATGGCGTTTCTCATCAATCTCTACAATGCCGCCACGCTGAAGCTCATCGTGGACCACTATCCTGTCGGATCCATCCGCAGAATCGGCGGCTGGTTTGGGTCTCCGTGGGACATCCAGTGCGTCCGGTTGTTCGGCCACGATGTTTCGCTGAATCATCTGGAGCATGGAATACTTCGTCCCCGCTACAAGGAACCGCGGATCCATTTCGCACTCGTTTGCGCGGCACGAAGTTGTCCTCCGTTGCGCGGTGAACCGTTCGTCGGTGACCGGCTGGACGAGCAATTGGAGGATCAGGGGAAACGCTTTCTGTCGCAGGCGGACAAGAACCGGGTCGATGTGAAGACCACTCCTCTTACGGTCGAGTTGTCGCCGATCTTTGACTGGTACCGGACTGATTTTCCGACCGAACCAGCGCGGCTGGCGGAGTTTCTTTCGCGGTATCTCCCGAAGAACGCGGGTGATGCACTTCGCGGCGGAACCTATCGCGTGCGATATACGGCCTACGACTGGTTGCTGAACCGGTTGGAGCCGAAATCCGGCAAACCCTGATGCGCTCCACCGGCTCCGATTCGACGCCCGGTCCGGTGGCCAATGAGCCTGCGATCTCACCCGGGAGCCACGCCCCAATACGGATGGGACTGATTCTCCTGCTTCTGATCGGCACCGCTGTCGCCGGACGGTATTTTCATCTGGTGGAACGAATCCCGACCCTGCTCGCGGATCTTCGCGCGATGGGTGGATGGGGAATGGTCGCCTTTGTCAGTGTCTACATCGTGGCCTGCGTATTCCTGCTTCCCGGATCGCTGCTCACGCTCGGTGCGGGTGCGGTGTTTGGCATCCCGGTGGGTTTCGCTCTCGCTTCGGTTTCCTCCACGCTGGGTGCGACCGCGAGCTTTTTGGTCGGGCGGTTCATGGCACGGGACTGGGTGGCCCGACGGGCGTCGGCGAATCCGCGGTTTGCAGCGATCGATGCCGCCGTGGGGCGCGAAGGCTGGAGGATGGTGGGACTCCTCCGATTGTCGCCGGTCTTTCCCTTCAACCTGCTGAACTACGCGCTCGGACTCACCCGCGTTCGTTTGCGGGATTATGTGGTGGCCTCCTGGATTGGTATGATGCCCGGGACGTTGTTGTTCGTCTGGCTCGGTGCCGCGGCCGGTGACGTGGCTCAACTGGCGGGCGGCCATCGCGATCGTCAACCGGTCGAATGGGTGTTCCTCGGCGCGGGCCTGCTCGCCACGGTTTGGGTGAGTGTTCGCGTAACCCGGGTCGCGCGGGTCGCACTCGAATCTCGCCTCGAAAATCCGACTGCCCCATCATGAATCCAGCTCCGATCTCTCCGGCGGATGACCGGTCGAACGCGGCTTGGATGGAACAGGTCCGCCCGGCGAACTGGGTGAATCCTGTCCCCGCTTCCCGATACAATCTGGTCGTCGTGGGTGCGGGTACGGCCGGACTGGTGTCCGCCGCGGCGGCCGCGGGACTCGGTGCGCGGGTGGCCTTGGTGGAGCGGCACTGGATGGGAGGCGATTGTCTAAACACCGGCTGTGTGCCGTCCAAAACTTTCATCCGGTCGGCGCGCGCCGCGGCTGAGATGCGCGCGGCGGCTCGGTTCGGAATTCGGATCCCCGAGGAGGCGACCGTGGATTTCGCCGCGGTGATGGCACGGGTCCGGGCTTTGCGGGCCGGAATCAGTCCCCACGATTCGGCGCGACGGTTTCGCGATCTCGGCGTGGACGTGTTCCTCGGAGAGGGACGGTTCTGTTCGGGCGACACTCTCGAAGTGAATGGACAGAAACTTCGGTTTCGAAGGGCGGTCATCGCCACCGGCGCCCGTGCGGTGATCCCGGACGTCCGCGGATTAGCAGCGACCGGCTTCCTCACCCACGAATCGGTCTGGTCACTGACCGAGCAGCCTCGCCGACTTGCGATTCTCGGCGGCGGACCCATCGGATGCGAACTGGCTCAGGCTTTTGCCCGACTTGGAACGGCGGTTACCGTGTTCCATTCCAAACCGTCGATCCTGGAGAAGGAGGATGCCGATGCGGCGGCAGTCGTCCGTGTCGCGTTGGAACGGGATGGCGTCGAGTTCCTCCGCGGCGTGCGCGTGGAATCGGCCGTGCGACAGACGGATGGATTGATCCACATTGGATTTCGCAGCGAATCGGGTGCGTCGTCGTCCGCGGGATCTCGGGAGGGTTTCGACACCCTCCTGGTCGCGACCGGCCGGCGTCCGAATGTAGCCGGCCTCGGTCTCGAGGCAGCGGGTGTGGCCTTCGATGAGCTGCGCGGCGTCCATGTGAATGACCGACTGCAGACCACCAATCCTCGGATCTTCGCCGCGGGCGATGTCTGTCTCCGTCATCAATTCACGCACGCCGCGGATTTCGCCGCCCGGATCGTGGTTCAAAACGCCCTCTTCCTTGGGCGAAAAAAAGCCAGCCAACTCAACATCCCCCGATCGACCTACACCGATCCGGAAATCGCTTCCGTCGGACTGACCCGGCAGGAAGCAGGCGAGCGCGGTATCGCGGTGACCGCGTTCCAGCGCGATTTCAAGGACGTGGATCGCGCCCGGACGGATGGTGTGGAGGAGGGGTTCGTGCGAATTCTGGTGGCGACGGGTTCGGATCGGATCGTTGGAGCGACCGTGGTGGGTTCACACGCGGGCGAGTTGATCAGCGAACTTTCCGTGGCGATGTCGGGTGGGATCGGGCTCGGTCGATTGGCGAATGTCATTCATCCCTATCCGACGCTGGCCGAGGCGATCCGGCAGTGCGGGGATCTCTACAACCGGACCCGATTGACCCCGACGGTGAAATCGCTGATGGCGCGATGGCTGGCCTGGACCCGCTGAATTCGCTGATTCACCGCGGTCTGCGAATCTGCTGCGCGAGCCAGTCCGCCCAGATGGGGTCCGGTTCCCAAATTTGCCGTACCGCCGCCTGCGCCGCGTCGGGATCCCATCCAAGCGCTCGGACCCGATACGCGGCGATGAACGCTGAAACGCGATAGTTCAGTGCGCAATGAACCCAAACCGGGGTGCCCGCCCGCTGGCGAAGTTCCGCCTCAAAACGGTCGTAGTGATCGGCGGTCGGCGCACTGAAATCCACCTGGATGCCGATGTATTCCATGCCGGCGGCTTCGACGGACTTTCGCTCGTCCGCGAGGGCGCCGGGCGAGGTGGGCATCGCGAGGTTGATGATCGTCCGATAACCGGCGGCGGCGATGTCGCGAATCTGTTCTTCAGTGGGTTGACCCGACGTGGCCAGACCGTCGCCGGCCAGAACGTAGGTGAGGATCTGTTGTTCGGCGTTCGTGTTCACCGGATGGAATTATTCGGGGTCCGAATCGGAAGACGCAGGTCGGGTGAGGCGGGGTCGTGGACCGAACAGGGCGGTGCCGACCCGCACAATCGTGGATCCCTCCTCGATCGCCACTTCGAGATCACCGCTCATGCCCATGCTGAGCACCGGCAACGGTGCACCGAGAATTTCGGAGCAGCGATCGCGGAGTTCCCTCAGGCGACGAAAGACGGGACGCGCCTTTTCGGGGTCGGTGGAGTAGGGCGCAATGGTCATCAGTCCGTGGATTTCCAGACGCGGCAATCGATTGACCTCGGCGAGTTCGGCCTGCAATCGATCCGGATTCCAGCCGAACTTGGACGATTCACCGGCCACGTTGACCTCCAGATACACCTTGGGATTCCGCGCCTGCTTGGCCGCATGCCGATCAATCTCCTGCGCCAGTGAAAGACTGTCGATGGACTCAATTGTTTCAAACAAGGCGACGGCATCGCGGGCCTTGTTCGATTGAAGGTGGCCGATTAGATGCCACCGGGCGCGGGCGGGGCAGAGTGGGATTTTGGCACGGGCCTCCTGGACCTTGCTTTCGCCGAACACGGTCAACCCGAGTTCGACCGCCGCCGCCACCGTTTCGGCGGGATGATTTTTGGAAACAGCGAGCAACGTCACGTCTTCCGGACGGCGTCCAGATCGCGCGCAAGCGGCCTGAATGCGCTCCTGGACGGCGTTCAGACGTTCGGCAAGGGAATCGACAAGCGACACTCTCGGAGCATGCGTTGAACGCCGCGATCTGTCAGCAGCGCTCGGTGAGCAGAAGATGGAATCTGGAAAGCATGAAAGCAGGAGAAGAAGAACACCGGTGGCTCCAGCGCCGTTCCCCATCCTGCTTTCCTGCTTTCCAAATTAGGATTCGCTCCCAATTCCCGGTTCAGATCCCGACGGTTTCGATCTGGTCGTAGGCGTTGCGCAGCCAGAGTTTGACGCGCTGCCGTTCGAGGAAGCCGAGACCTTTCGCATCAGTTTCGCTCCGGTTCTTGGCGGCCCAGAAACTGGTGCTTTCGGCATCGATCTTGGTGATCACACCCTCGTGCAGGCGCTTCAGCGAGATGATGTTCGCGTTCAGTGTCAGGGCGCGTTCGCGCTCACCGGAGGCGTTGAAGATGTCGAACTGCTCGCCGCGGAGCTGATTCAAGACCAGCACGTAGCTCAATCGTGAGCCGAACCGATCCAACAGCTTTTTCAGGAGGTCCACCGAGTCGCGGCCGGAATCCATCACGTGCCAGTAGCACAACGAAATCCCCAACTCGTCCGCCATCTCCAGCACGCCGGATTCATCCATCCACTTCGCGATGGGGTCATGGGTCTGGGCGGCGAGATCAACGAGGATGCGCTTGTCGGGATTCTCAATCGCGGTTTCCACGATGGCGTCGAGGCTTTCGTAGCGGTCCACGACCACCGGCGACGCGTAACCGGAATAGAAGCGCATCAACGATCCGTGGGAACGGTCGGTGTCGAAGCCCACGAAGGGGAGTTCGTGATCGATCAGGTATTGGGCGACCACGCGGGCGACGACAGATTTGCCGACGCCGCCTTTTTCGCCGCCGATGAGATGGATTTTGGACATGGAATGTTCTGGGGAAAATGTGTCACGCCGCGCCACAGGGTGGGCCGTTGGTGTCAAAAGCTCTTAAAATGGGACGAAACGTCGTGTCGGTGTGGCATGGACCGGGTCCGCCACGGGTTGTTGGGTTAGTCAACGCCGGGGAGAGTGGGCTCCCAAGCGGCGGGGAGACTAGGAGTCGGGGCGATTTCGTCCACATCAATTCCGAAATCGAAACGATGGCCTTCGCCAACCCACTGCAACCGCGATCCTTGGGAACCCAGTCTCCAACGCGGCGGCTCACGTCTCGATCGGATTTTTCCACTTCAACCCGCGAAAGCGCGAGAAGTCGGCATCGGTCGCAGACAGGACTTCAGCGGGTTTCATGACCGGGCCGGTCGATGTTGCGTTGCGCCTCAACCTCAAATAGCCCGCTCGGTTTGATTCTGATGCTGATGTCCGAACCTAGGCCAGGGGTGACGTAGCTGTCCACTCGACCGTCGACCTGCACTCCCTGCTGTCGCGCCGAAAGTTCAAGGGATCCTTTGCTCTTCGGATAAAGATGCTGCTCCACATGTCTGCCCGGGCCAACTGGTCCAAGATCGATGCGAACGCCCGGCCCGCTTACGGCCAGACTATCAATCGTTTGGTCGCTGTCGTTGAAAACTCGAATGGTGCAGGGGTTCTTGATTCTTAGGGCCGACAAACCGAAGAAAAGCGCCGCCGGAAAATTGGCAAGCAACAAGCAGCCAACAAGAGTGCCCCAAAGCCAAAGTGGGCCCCTTGTCGTGCGCCTGCCTCGAGACTCAAGCCAAAGGTGACCGATAAGCGCGATCGTCCCCGCAACGAAGGCAGCGAAACCAAGGGCAAGGGTGATGCCTCCAGCGTCCTCCAACCAGTCCCAGCGTTCGAGCCGCCACGTGCAGTAAATCAGCGTACCTATGAGCAGCGGTGTTGCTCCGAGAATGATCGCCGATTTCAATAGCCGTGGCATCGGTGGTTCCCTCGCGCAGCGCTTAACGCGACCGGATTTGGCCCGACAAGTCTAGAGTCCTTAAAGAATCGGGCAACTTCACGGATAGTCTTCCCGTTCGGCTGTGGCGATCAGGTCAGAGATATTGTCATAGCTGAATTCCTGCCGCAGACCCATCAGCCTTGGTATCGTTCGGTACGGCTTCGCCACTGGGGCCGCAAGAATCTGGTCCAATCCAGCCCGAAGCGCTGCATGGATTACCTCATTGAACGACTTGCCCGACCGCGCTGCGGCGTTCCTGGCCTTCTCGGCGAGGTTGGGGTCCAGCATCAATGTCGCACTCATCGGGCCATTACGACGGGTCGCCATCGATAGTCAACGGCTCCGCTGAAGCAAAGCCTCCACCTTCGCCTTCACCGCGGGGTCCATTTTGATCAACGGTGGCCAGGCGCGTTTGAAGCCTTCGCCGGCCAGTTTCTTCGTCGCGTCGATGCCCAGTTTTCCGCCGATGGCGATTTCGCTGGTGGCGTGATCGAGCACGTCCGCCGGGCCGCGGGTGAGGAGGGTGTCGCGGCCGGGATCGGTGTTGGCGCAGAGACGGAACAGGACGTCGCTGGTGTTGTGGACGTCCACGTCGTCGTCCACCACCACGATGTACTTGGTGAACATCATCTGCCCCATGCCCCACAGGCCGTGCATGATCTTGTAGGCCTGCATCGGATAGGTCTTCTTGATGCTGACAAAGACCAGGTTGTGAAAGACGCCCTCGGCCGGGAGCGCGATGTCGATGATCTCGGGGAAGTTCATCTTGAACATCGGCAGGAACAGTTTCACCGAGGCGGCACCGATGTAGAAATCCTCCATTGGCGGGAGTCCCACCACCGTGGCCGGATAGATCGCCTTCGTTCGATGGGTGATCGCCGTGATGTGCAGGACGGGATACGGCTCGGGCAGGGTGTAGTAGCCGGTGTGATCGCCGAAGGGGCCTTCATCGCGGAGGGGTTCGGCCGGGTCGATGAAGCCCTCGATAACGAAGTCGGCGTTGGCCGGCACCTCGAGGTCGTGGGTCTCGCACTTCACCAGTTCGATCGATTTCTTGCGGAGATAACCGGCGAGCAGGAATTCATCGATGCCGTCGGGCAGGGGAGCGGTGGCGGCGAAGGGAAAGATCGGATCACCGCCCAGAACGATGGCCACCGGCATGCGGGTGCCGGTTTCGTAATAACGCCGGCCATGGCGTGCGGCCACCTTCTGCAACTGCCAGTGCATGCCGGTGGTGCGGTCGTCGTAGATCTGTACCCGATACATGCCGACATTGCGTTCGCCGGAATCGGGATCCTGGGTGACGACGCAGGGGAGGGTGATGAAACGCCCGCCGTCCAACGGCCAACATTTGAGAATGGGCAGGTTCAGCAAGGTTTGCGAATTGGCAGGGAAAGTCTCGGGGCGTGTCCAATCCGGCGCGGCGGGCCAGGGCGCGGTGCGAGTCGCCGGGCTGTCGAAACGATGGATCTGTTCCTTGCAGGGTCCGTCCTTCACCCGGCGCGGACGGGCGTGACGCAACTCGGCCGCCTGACCGAGCAATTTGATCGCGTCGCGAAACGAAGTCGGCGGCTTGGCCTTCATCAGCGACCCGAGCTCGGCGGCGGCTTCATCGACCGATTCGACACCGAGGCTCATCGCCATGCGTTTCGCGGAACCGAGGGTGTTGATGGCGACGGGGAATGGGGAGGGCTGGCCGTTGACGGTCGGCTGTTCGATGAGCAGCGCCTTCCCGCCGCCGGGCGACTTCATTTCGCGGTCGGCGAGTTCAGTGATCTCCAGCTCGGTCGCCACCGGTCCGCTGATCCGCTTCAGCTCGCCGGCCCGATCCAGCGCGGAGATCCAGTCCTGGAACGATTCGTACGCCATGGGATGACGCTACCACGCGGCGATCAGCGGGCAAACGACGGCGATGTGGGAATGCCCTGGCGCGCCTGGATCCGGACCTTGCGGACCAATTGGCGCCAGGCCGGCGCCAGAAAACGGGGTGAAGTCATCGCCTCGATCGCGTAGTGAGCCGTGGCGTCGTCGGGATTCAGGTCGGCAACGAGAACTGCCGGTTCGGAGTTGTTCGCGAGTTTCAGGACTTTGCCTGTGGCATCGACGATCTTGGAATCACCGGCCGACCAGCGGCCGCCGCCCTGGGGGCCGACCGAATTAGCGAACACATAGGGGACGGCGTTTTCAAAAGCCCGAACCGCGATTCCGTCCCGACCGCCGCGTTTCGTGCGGGAGACGGCGAGCGAATCCATCCCGGCGTTCGGATGGAAAATGAGGCGCGCACCGGCCATGACGGGAAGCCGGACCAACTCGGGGAACCGGCGTTCATGACAAATCAATGCCGTGGCTGGAATGCCATCGATTTCGAACAACGCGAGGGCATTGCCCGGGGTGAACACCTTCCGGTCCTGAGCGGTGAGGTGACATTTGGCATAGCGATAAATGGCCCGGCCGGAACGATCGAACACGAGGAGACAGTTCAGCAGAGCGTTGCCACGGAAGAGCGGCGTGCCGACGAGGAGATTGACGTGGTGTTCCCGAGCCAACCGACCGATCTCGTTGAGGGCACCGAGTAACGCGGTGCGATCCAACTGACGGAAGTCGCATCCGTACCCGGTGGTGGCGCATTCGGGAAAAAGGATGGCATCGGCACCGCGTCGGACCGCGGTGCGAACGGCCCGGCTGATCTGGCCCAGATTCTTGTCGATACTAGGCGCAAACCGCATTTGAACCGCCGCAACACGAAGAGGCGTGGCGGCCCGGGTGGAACGCGGGGTGGTCATCGTGCAAAATCGTACCGTGAACCTGGTGCGGGCCGCAATCCACCCGCGCTCCGGCTTGCGTCACAGTGTGCGTCGGTGGGGACAAAACAGTTCTCGGGCGAATCCCTTTGATTTCCACCGGTCCGACCGCGAAAGAATCGCTCGTGTCCAATGAGTGGGTTGATACCAGTTGCGCGGTGTGTGGAGGGCGGGATGGAGCGTCGATTCTGGACGTCCCCCATCCGGAAACGCCCATCGGTGTGGCTTCGGTGTGGCTTCGGTGTGGCGGTGCGGCCGTTGCGGCCTGCGCCGGCTCCGACCGCGCCCGGGTCCGGAAGCCCTGAGTCGCTACTACGCCGAGGCTTCGGGCTACAACGCCTTCATCGGACGGAAGCGCAGCGAACGTTCGCAACGGATTTGGGATTTCCTTCGCGACTGCCGGTCGCGGCCCGCGGGGTGGAAGGGTTGGCGGCGCTGGATTTCGCCGCTGGGGTCCGCGATCGCGAATTGGGCGTTCGACATCAATGTGCCGCTCAACGGCCGGACCGGACTGCGGGTGATCGAGGTCGGATCGGGCTACGGTGACATCCTCATCTACCTAAAATCCCGCGGTTGCCAGGTGATGGGATCGGACTTGAGTGTCGAGGCGGCGCGGAAGGGCGCGGAATATGGCGTGGACATCCGGGTCGGCAACCTCGTGGACCTGCGGTTGCCGACATCGTCGTTTGATGTCGCGATCCTGTCGCACAGCCTCGAACATCTGCCGGATCCCAACGTTGAACTGACGGAACTCGCCCGTCTGCTCAAACCCGGCGGGCGAATCCACATCGCCGTTCCGAATGGCAGTGCCGTGAGATTGAAGCTCGACGGCCGCAATTGGGACCATCTCTCGCATCCGTTCCATTTGTGGTATTTCGATCCGCGGACTCTAGTGCGGATTCTGACCCGGCATGGGTTCGTTCCCATTCGCTCTCCGGTGACGACCACCCGGCATCACGCCGTGACGGCTTGGAAACGGATCGCCCGGCGGAAGGGGTGGTGGGTTGCGACCCGCGGATTGATGGCCTTCTTGAAGGCGTCGATCCAGGTTCGCGACGGCGGCGACGTGGTGCGGGTGGTGGCCGAATTGCGCGGAAAACCGGTAGTCGACCCCCTCGCGGCTCGACTCGATCCCGACGAAGATGGTACGAAGGTGCCGGTCACAACCTGTCCATGAGTGCCGAAGCCCGTCTCCGCGATCTTCATCTCGAACTTCCCCGCGCCCCCAAACCGGTGGCGGTTTACAAGCCGCTGGTTGTCAGCGGTCAGCATGCCTACGTCTCCGGGCACGGTCCGGTCCGCACCGACGGCACGCTGATTGTTGGTGTCGTGGGAAAAGATCTAACGCTGGAGGAGGGGAAGCTGGCCGCCCGGCAGGTCGGTCTCGCCATTCTCGCCACGCTCAAGGAACACCTCGGTTCCCTCGACCGGGTGAACCGGGTGGTCAAAATCCTCGGCATGGTGAACACCGCTGCTGATTTCTACGATCATCCCAAGGTGATCAACGGGTGCAGCGAGTTGTTCGCCGAAATCTGGGGAATGGATCACGGCGTCGGCGCGCGCAGTGCCGTTGGAATGGGACCGTTGCCGGGCAACATCGCCGTCGAAATCGAAGTCATCTTCGAACTGGTCTGACCATGGAACAGCCGTGGTTCCAGGTGGAGAACAGCGCGGAGATTCCGTCTCCCGCCCTGCTGGTTTATCCCGAACGCATCGAGCGGAATCTCGCGGAAATGATCCGCATTGCCGGCGATCCCGCCCGGCTCCGCCCGCATATCAAGACCCACAAGCTGCCTGAACTGGTCCGGCGCCAGGTCGAATTGGGAATCACCCGGGTCAAGTGCGCGACCATCGCCGAGGCCGAGATGGCGGCGCTGGCCGGTGCCAAAGACATCCTCCTCGCCTGTCAACCGGTGGGGCCGAATGTCGGTCGCCTTGCCGATCTGGCCGCTCTTCATCCGGGTTCGCGACTGGGCGCGGTGGTGGACAATGACGCTTCGGCGACGGCTCTGTCGGACGCCGCCATCCGGGCGTCGGTTCGCATCGCGGCCTTCGTCGATCTCGACGTGGGTCAGCACCGGACCGGCGTGTCGCCGGGGGATGCTGCGGTGGCTCTGTATCAACGGATTTCGGTATTACCGGGCCTGATTCCAGCCGGCCTGCATGCCTATGACGGTCACCTGCACGACCCCGATCCGGCGGTCCGGGCGGCGGCCTGCAATGAATCCTTTGCACCGGTGGAACAGTTGCGCGCCCGACTGGAGGGGCTTGGCTTTTCGGTTCCGACGATGGTCGCCGGTGGTACCCCGACTTTCCCGATCCACGCCCTGCGGCACGGCGTGGAGTTGAGTCCGGGCACCTGCGTTTTGTGGGATGCCGGCTATGCGAAGAAACTGCCGGATCTCCACTTTGAGCCGGCGGCGGTGTTGTTGTGCCGGGTGGTGAGCAAGCCGACGGCGAATCGCGTGTGTCTCGATTTGGGGCACAAGGCCGTCGCGTCCGAAATGCCGCAGCCGCGGGTGGTGTTTCTCAATCTGCCGGGTGCAATTCCGGTGGCGCATAATGAAGAGCACCTGGTCGTGGAACTTCCCGATGCCTCCGGGATTTCCATCGGCGACTGCATTTACGCCCTGCCGTGGCATGTCTGTCCAACGGTCGCGCTGCACCAGGAAGTTTGGGTGGTGCGGGAGGGACAGGCCTCGGGCTGCTGGACCGTCACCGCCCGCGCGCGGCGAATCCACGTTTGAACCCGTTAACCAGCGGACCCGGATTTCATGTTTATCTTTGATGCTCATCTCGACCTGGCGATGAACGCCGTCGAGTGGAACCGTGACCTGACCCGTCCGCTGGCGACCATCCGCGAGTCCGATGCCCGGGTGAAGGACCGTCCCGATCGTGGCAACGGCACGGTCTGTCTGCCCGAAATGCGGCGGGGTGGTGTCGGGCTCTGCGTGGCGACGCAGATCGCCCGGGTGGAACACAACGCCTGGAGCCCGATCTCCGGCTGGCGATCCCCCGCGCAAGCCTGGTCGATGACCCAGGCGCAACTGGCCTGGTACCGCGAAATGGAAGCCGCCGGAGAATTGGTGCAGATTCGGGATCGGGCCGGCCTGGAAGCGCATCTTGCGAAATGGAATCCAGCCCCGTCCGGCTCAACCGTCACCACGGGACCGGTGGGTTACATTCTATCGCTGGAGGGCGCTGATTCGCTGGCCACGATGGGGCATTTGGAACGGGCCTACGGCTATGGATTGCGGGCAATCGGACCCGCGCACTACGGGCCCGGAATTTACGCCAACGGAACCCATTCCAGCGGGGGATTGAACGCCCGCGGCCGTGAATTGCTGGCCGAGATGCGACGCCTCGGAATGATTCTGGACGCCACTCATCTCTGCGACGATGCGTTTTGGGATGCGATGAAGATTTGGGACGGACCGGTGTGGGGCAGTCATCAGAACTGCCGCTCCCTAGTCCCCGACACCCGCCAGTGGACCGACGACCAGATCCGCGAAGTGATCCGTCGCGACGGAGTGTTGGGGGCGGTGTTCGACGGTTGGATGATGGTTCCCGATTGGAAACGGGGAACGTCAACCCCGGCCAACACCGGATTGGTTCTGGAACGCATCCTCGATCACATCGATCACATCTGCCAGTTGGCCGGCAATGCCCGTCACGTGGGGATCGGGTCGGATCTCGACGGTGGATTCGGTTTGGAGCAGACGCCACAGGACCTGACCACGATCGCCGAGCTTCAACGCCTGCCGGCGATGCTGCGGGCGAGGGGCTACAGCGAAGAGGACGTCACCGGGTTCGCTCACGGCAACTTCCTGAGAGTGCTGCGGACGGCTTGGAAGTAGGCGGACGGACTTCTTGGAGAAGGGTCGGGCTATGAACCGACTGGGAACGAAAAACGGCGCCGCGTGTGGGCGGCGCCGGAAAGTGGGACAGGAAGAAGTGGAAGTCCGGGATCCGGCGGTTCAGCCGACGTCCGGTCAACCGACACCCGATCAGCCGAGACGATAGGTGATGCGGGCCTTGTTCAGGTCGTAGGGCGACATTTCGAGCCGCACGCGATCCCCTGGCGTCAACCGGATGAAGCGTTTACGCATCTTTCCGGAAATGTGGGCCAGGACGATGTGTTTGTTGTCGAGTTCGACGCGAAACATCGTTCCGGCAAGCACCGTGAGGATCTTACCTTCGAGTGAAATGTGTTCTTCCATGATCAGTCGTAACCAGCCGGAGCGGTCTAAGGGTTGGGAGTCCGGTGAGGGGCTGGAGGCATTCCGAATTCCGAGGTTGAGATCGAAAAACGGCGCGGGGTGGAGTGAACCGGCCCCGCGCCGTTGAAAAACCTATTGAGAGCCTAGGTCAGGCAGCTGATTAGTAACGGGGACGGAATCCGCCCTCGCGACGGGGACCACGGCTTCCGCCGCCGCCGCCGCCACCGCCGAACCCGCCGCCGGGCCGCTCTTCCTTCGGACGCGCTTCATTGACCGTCAGGGGACGGCCGTCGAGCTGCTTGCCGTGCATGTTGTCGATGGCGGCCTTGGCTCCGTCAGGAGTGGCCATGGTGACGAAGGCAAAGCCGCGGGAGCGGCCCGTCATACGGTCGACCATGAGGTTGACCTCGGAGACTTCGCCGTGAGCGGCAAAAGCGTCCTGGAGGTCGTTTTCGGTGGTGTTGAACGAGAGGTTCCCCACGTACAGTTTCGTGTTCATTGATGATTTCCTAGCTCGACTCGCAGTGATTTCTCAGACTGTTCCCGACCATCGGGTTTCAAATCATCACTGAAACACGTTCAACTGAAGATTTACCACGCCTGGACTTTCGCTCGCTATCTTGCAGGGCGCCGCAAGCTGACTGGTTTGATCGAATGAGCAAGGCTAATCTTTTGGAAAATTTGGGGTAACTCCGGGGTGGGAGGAGTCCGGTTTTTCCACAAAGCCAGACTGAGCGGGAACGGGTTGGAGTGAAATCCGACCCGGTTTCACCCAACGCCGGGAGCGGAGCCGCCAGCCACAGGACTGCAAAGGCCCTGAAAAAAGCCTTGTCGCCGCCTGCCAGCTCCCTACGGTCCGCCCCGCCTGGTGCCGCGTGTGCGTCACCGCTTGAGGCTGAGAAAAGACCGTTAAACGCACAACCTGACCTTTAACCTCCGTTGCCAACCCGCAACGCGGTGAAGTTGGGCACCGGAGTCTTCGCGCGGGCCGCGCTTTCTACACGTCCCGCAAAAGCCTCCCGTTTCTCCGAGTCCGTCCGTCCGTAGGTATATCGTTTGTAGATTATGGCAGCGACCACGCAGTCCTTCGCCGAGCTCCTGAAGCAGTACGACCGTTCGCTTCAAACCGGCCAAATCGTCAAGGGAACCATCATTGAACTCCGTCCGAAAGAAGCCCTCGTGGACATCGGCGGAAAATCCGAAGGCGTCGTTTCCGCCTCGGAGTTCGTCGATTTCACCACCGTCAAGGTGGGCGATCTCATCGACGTCCTGATCGAGCGCGCCGAGGACAAGGATGGCAATGTCCATCTGTCCAAGGAAAAGGCCGAATTCCAACAGAACTGGGACCGCATCCAGACCATTTGCAATGAGGGCGGCACCGTCACCGGCAAGGTGAAGGGCGTCGTCAAGGGCGGCCTGGTGGTCAACATCGGCGTCGAGGCCTTCTGCCCGTCGAGCCAGGTGGACATCACCCCGCCGAAGAACCTCGGCGCCTACGTGGGCAACGCCTACGAATTCAAGGTCGTCAAACTGAACCCCGACCGCCAGAACGTCGTTCTCAGCCGCCGCGAACTCGTCGAAGCCGAGCGCAACGCGCGCCGGGCCTCGCTCCTGTCCGAGATGGTCCCGGGCGACGTCCGCAAGGGCACGGTCAAGAACCTCACCGACTTCGGTGCTTTCATCGACCTCAACGGCCTCGACGGCCTCCTCCACATCACCGACATGTCCTGGGGCCGGCTCAGCCATCCCAGTGAAATGCTCCGCGTGGGCCAGGAAATCGACGTCGTCGTCCTCGACATCAACCGCGAAAAGGAACGCGTCTCCCTCGGCCTCAAGCAGAAGGAAGCGAATCCCTGGGACAGCATCGAGGCCAAGTACCCCCTCGGCACCAAGGTCAAGGGCAAGGTCGTCAACCTCGTTCCCTACGGCGCCTTCGTCGAAGTGGAACCCGGTGTCGAAGGCCTCGTCCACGTCACGGAACTCAGTTGGACCAAGCGCATCGCCAAACCCTCGGACGTCCTCAAGGTCGGCCAGGAACTCGAGGCGGTCGTGCTCGGCATCAACCGCGAGGAGCAGAAGATCTCCCTCGGCATCCGCCAGCTCGAGACCAACCCGTGGGATGTCGCCCATGAGAAGTATCCCCCGGGGACCAAGGTCAAGGGTGCCATCCGCAACCTGACCAGCTACGGCGCGTTCATCGAACTCGAGGAAGGCCTCGATGGCATGATCCACGTGTCCGACATGAGCTGGACCCGCAAGATCAATCACCCCAGCGAAGTCGTGAAGAAGGGCGACGTCGTCGAGGCGGTCGTGCTCGAGGTCGACAAGGCCAACCAGCGCATCAGCGTCGGCATGAAGCAGCTCTCGGTCGATCCCTGGGATCAGATCGATCAGTTCTTCAAGGTCGGCGACCTCGTGGCCGGCAAGGTCACCAAGCTCGCGAGCTTCGGCGCCTTCGTCGGACTGCCCCACGACATCGACGGCCTGGTCCACATCTCGCAGGTCAGCGAGGAACGCGTCGACAAGATCAAGAACGTGCTCAAGGTCGGTGACGACGTGAACGCGCGCGTGATCAAGATCGACCGCGCCGACCGCCGGATCGGTCTGTCCATCAAGGCGGCCAACTACTCGACCGAACAGCTCAAGGCCGAACAGGCCGTCCTCGATTCGCTCAAGCCGGGCGAGGATCTCGTCGCGCTCGAACACGCGTTCGCCGCCGCCGAGGAGAAGTTCAGCAAGCAGTAAACCGCACCCGCGGCCCCGGCCGCCCTGCCTTTCACACGGGCGCGTCCCTCACCGGATGCGCCCGTTTTCTTTTTTCTGTCGCCGCCAAACCTGTCTATTCTCGCCCCCATGTTCGATTCCCTGAGCGGCAAGCTCCAGAACGTCTTCCGCAATCTCCGCGGGCTCGGAAAAATCTCCGAGTCGAACGTGAGTGATGCCTTGCGCGACGTCCGCCTCGCCTTGCTGGACGCCGATGTCCAGTTCGGTGTGGCCCGCGATTTCATTGAACGGGTCAAGGCTCAGGCCCTCGGCGATCAGGTCATCCAATCGGTCCAGCCGGGCCAGCAGATGATCAAAATCATCCACGATGAACTGGTCGGCCTGCTCGGTTCGGAGAATGCCGCCCTCCAGCTCAACGCCAGCCCGTCGTGCATCCTCATGGTCGGCCTCCACGGTTCGGGCAAGACCACCAGCTCGGGTAAGCTGGCCCGCCTGCTCCAGAAACAGGGTCGCCACGTGTTGCTCGTCGCCGGGGATGTCTACCGGCCGGCGGCCATGGAACAATTGGCCACCCTCGGCGCGCAGCTTGACATCCCGGTCTTCAAGAAACTGGGCGAAACGGATGTCCTCAAGATCGCCCGCGAAGCCATCGACTACGCCGCCGCGCACCAGAAGACGACGATCATCTTCGACACCGCCGGCCGGTTGCAGATTGATGAACCTCTGGTCCAGGAACTGGTCCGTCTGCGCGACCTGATCCGGCCCCAGGAAATCCTGCTGGTGCTCGACGCCGCCACCGGACAGGAGGCGGTCAATGTGGCCACCCATTTCGACAAGGCCCTCGGTGTCACCGGCGCGATCCTCACCAAGCTCGACGGCGATGCCCGCGGTGGTGCGGCGTTGTCGTTCCGAAGCGTGGTCGGCAAGCCGATCAAGTTCATGGGCGTCGGTGAAAAGCTCGAGGACTTCGAACCGTTCCACCCCGAACGGATGGCCCAGCGCATCCTCGGCATGGGCGACGTCGTCACCCTGGTGGAAAAAGCCGCCGAAGCCATCGACCAGCAGAAGGCGATGGAGATGGAGGAGAAGATGCGCCGGGGGTTGTTCACCCTCGACGATTTCCTCATGCAGTTGCGCGAGATGAAGAAGATGGGTCCGCTGGAGAATCTGGTCGGCCTGCTGCCGGGCGGCGGCGACATGATCAAGGGCGTGGACATGTCGAAGAGCGAACGCGAATTCCGCCGGATGGAGGGCATCCTCTGCGCCATGACCCCGAAGGAACGCGCCACCCCGCAACTGCTCAACGCCAAGCGCCGTCAACGCATCGCCAAGGGCTCCGGCGTCAATGTGGCGGAGGTCAACAATGTCCTGCGCCGCTTCGATGAGATGCAGGGCATGATGAAAAAGCTGGGCAAGATGCAGAAGCTCCTCGGCAAGTTCGGCGGAAAGCTCCCCGGAATGCCGGGGATGAATTTCGGTCGCTGAGTCGTCACCCCGTTCCCCGTTGCACCCATGAAACGTTCCTCAGCAATTCGTCCGCAGGTACTCGTGACCCTGGCCGCCGTCGTCGTGGTGTTCATCTCCGGTTGTGCCAGTGGAGGGTTTTTGGGCGGCGGCTGGAAACCGCTGTTCAATGGACGCGACTTGTCCGGCTGGGTCCGCAAGGGCGGCAATGCGAACTATCGAATGGATGGTGCCGAGATCGTGGGTTCACCGGCGCCGGGAACGGCGAACACCTTTCTCTGCACCGAACGCAGCTACACCAACTTCATCCTGGAGATGGAGTTCAAGCCGATGTTGAACCTCAACTCCGGCGTGCAGGTGCGCAGCGAGGTGTTCGACACACAGACCGTCACCAACATTAACGGGAAGCTGTACAAGTTTCCGCCCAACCGGGTGCACGGGTATCAAATCGAGATCGATCCGAGTCCGCGGGCCTGGACCGGCGGTCTGTACGACGAAGCGCGACGCGGCTGGCTCCAGACGTTGGAGACCAATCAACCCGCCCGGCTGGCCTTCAAGGCGGCGCAATGGAATCGTCTGCGCATCGAGTGCCGCGGCGATTCCATTCGCAGCTGGCTCAACGGTGTTGCCGCGACCGATTTCCACGATTCGATGACCCCGTCCGGTCTCATCGGCCTGCAAGTCCACGCCGTGAAAACCAACCTCGCCGGCCTCGAAGTCCGCTGGCGCAACGTGCGCTTGCAGGAGTTGCCGTAAGGCTCATCCGATCGGGAGAACAACGAAGGCGCGAAGGCGCGAAGGCGCGGAGAAATTTTGAATCGGTTGTGGAGTGCGGCGGGAAGCGTAGCGCCACGCCGCTATGGAACCGGTGCCGACAAGGACGCGCTGGGGAATTACACCTCGCGGAAACCTGCGGTGCACCGGCGGTGTTGTTTCAGCCCCGGGCACGACAGCGCCGTCGACGCTCCGCTCTGCCGGCGCATAGGGTCCGCTCAATGCGAGTGGGGCTTGCCGGTGCCACACATGCCACAGGAGGAGGGGACGCCGCTGCAGGAACCGGCGTTGTCCGCTGCACCACCACCGGCGATGCTGGCGGCGAAGGTGGAGAACTTCTTGTTCAATCGCGTGGAACCGCACTTCGGGCAGGGTGTTCCCTTCCAGTCGCTCGAACGCACCAGGACTTCGCTGTCCTTGTCGCAGGCGTCGCAGTGGAATTCGTAAATCGGCATGCCGTCGAGAATAGCCGGACCGTGTCCCGAGGCAATCGCTTCAAGGCAGTTGATCAGGCTCGGGAAGGTGGACACGGATTTCACCAATTTGCACGGATTCCTGAAGAGTTGATTCGGTCATCTTTGTTCTCCCCAATTCGTGTCAATTCGTGAAATCCGTGTCCAACCTTCCAGCGACTAGAACTTCTCCGGCACGCCTTCTTCAAGCACGCGAAGATGTTTGGTGAGGCGTTCGGTGGCGGCGAGTTCGCGCAGCCAGCGTTCCGGTTCGTCCATTTCCTCGAAGCTGAGCTTGAAGGTTCCGTAGTGCATCGGGACCAGCCAGTCGGACTTGAGATCGCGAAAGGCCCGCACCGCCTCGTCGGGTCCCATGTGGACGTGACGAAACGAATCCGGGTAATAGGCGCCGATGGGCAGTAGTGAGATTTCCGGTTTCATCCGGGCACCGATCTCGGTGAAGCCGTCGAAATACGCGGAATCACCGGCGTGATAAATGCGGCGTCCGCGATGTTCGATCACGAATCCGCCCCAACCACGGTGGGCGTCCCGCAGCGTGCGCGCGCCCCAGTGTTTGCCAGGAACGAGGGTTACCTTCCAATCCCCGTGCCCGAAGCTCTCCCACCACTTCAATTCGACGATGCGTTCGAATCCGACCCGCTTGGCAAGCGAGCCGCAACCCCATGGCATCACCGCGATCTTCGGCGAAGGCAGGCGTCGCAAGCTCGGTTTGTGAAAGTGGTCGAAGTGCGCGTGGGTGAGGAGCACCAGATCGATGGGCGGAAGATCACTCGCCTTGAGTCCGGGACGCTTGAGCCGTTTGAGCAGGAACAACCAGTTGGCGAAGTTCGGATCGATGATGGCGTTGAGGTCTTCGAACTGGACCAGAAACGAGGCGTGACCGATCCAGGTCAGGGCCACCTCGGATCCGCGGAGCACCGGGAATGCGGGAACCTTGGTTGAGCCGCTGCGTTCGGTGAAGAACGCCTTCCAGACCATTTCGCGGAAGAAAGAACGCGGACTGAAATGATTGCTGGGGGTGAGTTCGCGGAACGACCGGGGAATCCGACGCCGGGTGCGGCGTGCGTCGGCAGGTTCGGGCGGACCAGACGGGGGACTCACGGAAGGACGATCGCTCACGGACCCTGAACTGCAAAGCCTCGACCCCGGTGCCTGTGCATCAGGTATTTGCATGCAGTGAATAAACAATACTGTCTATCGTCCGAATGGCCGTGGGTCGCAGTGGACAACAAAGACGACCCCGATAACTCAAATCTGACTATGAAAACTGCAGTTTTGACCGTGGCGTTGGTGGCTCTGGGTTCCGCGGCGATGATTCCCGCGCAGGCCGGAGATCGTGAATGGGCGACCGCCGGCAAGGTGCTGACGGGCGTCGCGGTGGCCGGGGTTCTGGCCGACGCATTCCGTCCGCACTACGCGCCGCCGGTGGTTTATTCCGCCGTTCCAGCCCCGACCGTGATCTATGCCACGCCTCCGACCGTTGTTTACGCGACTCCGGCACCGGTGGTGTATGTCGCCGCTCCCGCGTATTGCGGCCGGCCGGTGGTGTACGGTTCGCCGTGGCATCATGAGTACGGGTACCATGCTCGCGGCCCGTTCGTCCGGCGCTGGTAAGGGAAACCCCGAGAACGACCACGATGGCCTCACAGCCCGCTGGATTCCGGTCCGGCGGGCTTTTGTCCACCAAGCGATGAACGAATGAAGATTGCCGGAGCTGTCGCCGTCCGACTGCGGACGTTGGATCCGGCGCCCCTTGCGCGACGACGGTTTCCTCCTGCACCATGACCGCCGATGCGATTGCCCTCCGCCGTCCCGTGTTCCGGGCTTTGCCTGGCCGCACGGGTGGTGTCCGGCCGGTCGGGCTCCCCTCGGTCCAGCGCGCACTGCCCACTGCCCGTGGGCCGTTCGTCCGGCCGACGGCCTCGGCGTCGCCTGCTGTGAGTGAACCCTCAGTCACGGCCCGGCAGCGGGTCACGGTCGATGGCAAGTTCTTCCGGATCGGCGCCCGGAAGTTCTTCCCCAAGGGTGTCGTCTATGGACCCTTTGCTCCCAACAGTCGCGGGGAGCCGTTCCCCGAGCCGGACGCCACGGCCCGTGATTTCGCCCAGATCACCCTGCTCAGTGCCAATCTGCTCCGCATCTATCACGTTCCGCCGCGCTGGTTCCTGGACCTCGCCGGTGAGCATGGCCTGAAGGTGCTGGTCGATGTTCCGTGGAACAAACACCTCTGCTTTCTCGAGAGTGATCGTTCACGAACCGAGGCCATCGAAGCCGTCCGAGCGGCGGCCAAGGCGTGTGCTGCGCATCCGGCCGTGTTTGCACTTTCGGTGGTGAACGAGATTCCCGCCGACATCGTCCGCTGGAGCGGTGGCGCCGCCGTCTGCGACTTCATCGACGAGCTCGTCGCGGTGGCCCGTCGCGAGGATCCGGAATGTCTCTGCACGTTTGGCAATTTTCCGCCGACGGAGTTTCTTCATCCCCACGCGGTCGATTTTTTCTGTTGGAATGTCTACCTGCACCAGCAGCGGGCGTTTGAGAATTATCTCTCCCGGTTGCAAATGCTCGCGGACACCAAGCCGGTGATGCTCGGTGAGTTTGGGATCGATGCGCTGCGGGAAGGCGACGAGCGTCAGGCGGAGATTCTTGGCTGGAAGATCGAAACCGCCTTCCGCGCCGGATGCGCCGGTACGGTGGTCTTCTCGTTCACCGACGAATGGTTCAAGGACAACCGGCAGGTGCCCGACTGGAAGTTCGGCCTCACCACCGTTTCCCGCGAACCGCGGCCGGCGTTTGAGGCGGTCCAAAAACAGTACGCCATCGCCCCTCGGTTCGTGCTGTCCCAGACGCCGCGGGTTTCGGTGGTGGTCGCCAGCTACAACGGCGGCGCCACGCTGAAGGCCTGCCTGCAATCTCTCGAGCTGCTCAATTATCCGAATTTCGAGGTGATCCTCGTGGATGATGGATCGACCGACACGACGCCGCAGATTGTTGCTCTGTTCCCCGGGGTTCGGAACATCCGCCACGAGCGCAACGAGGGCCTGTCCGCCGCGCGCAACACCGGGATCTACGCGGCCACTGGCGACATCATCGCCTTCACCGACAGCGATTGCCGGGCCGATGAAGACTGGCTGCATTATCTGGTCGGCGATCTTCTGAATTCGCGATTCGCCGGAATCGGCGGTCACAATCTTTTGCCGCCGGACGATTCCCCCGCGGCCGCCGCCGTCATGGTGTCTCCGGGTGGGCCCGCCCATGTGATGCTCACCGATCGTTTGGCGGAGCACATTCCGGGCTGCAACATGGCCTTCTACAAATGGGCGTTGCTGGAAATCGGCGGATTCGACCCCGTCTACCGCAAGGCCGGCGACGACGTTGATGTTTGCTGGCGCCTGCAGCAGCGGGGCTATCGGATTGGTTTCAGTCCCGGTGGATTCGTGTGGCATTACCGGCGCAACACGCTCGCCGCCTATCTCAAGCAACAGGCGGGATACGGCGAAGCGGAGGCAATGCTGGAACGGCGGCATCCGGAAAACTTCAATAACTTCGGCGGTTCGCGATGGCAGGGACGCATTTATTCCCCGGCAAAAATCGGCGTCGAAACTCGCGCTCCGGTCATCTACCACGGCCTGTTCGGCAGCGCCTTTTTCCAGAGCATTTATTCCGGCTCACCGAACCTCCTGCTGATGGTGGTGACCAGCCTCGAATACTACGTCCTGGTCACTCTCCCGCTGCTCGCGCTCGGTTCGGTGGTGCCTCACTTGACGGCGTTCGGATTCGCCAGCCTGGCGTTCTCGATTGCGATGTGTGTCATCGCCGCCTGGCAGGCCGATCTAGCGCGGACCCGGTCCCGTATCTGGTCCCGGCCCTTGGTGGCATTGCTATTTTTGCTTCAGCCGCTGGTGCGGGGTGGGGCGCGTCATCGCGGCCATTTGCGCGGCCAGCAGACCCGCCTCAGCGATCGCGAGAATCTGGAATCGATGAGTCTGGCCGGCCGTGCGGTGTACCTTGGTTCCGTCGCCTATTGGAGCGAGGCGGGTGTTGATCGGTTGCTGTTTCTTTCCCGCGTTCTCGAACGCCTGGATCAACGCGGCTGGCCCAACAAACCGGATTCCGGCTGGTCGCGATTTGACGTTGAAGTTTACGGGTCCCGCTGGGCACGTCTCCAATTGATCACCGCCTCGGAGTTTCATCCGGGCGGCCGGGAGGTGCTGCGCTGCAGACTGCAGGGGGCGTGGAGTTTCTTTGCGCGCGCGATGTTTTGGTCGGCCGCGGGGCTGTCCCTGGTGGTCATCGGCTTCGTGCCCAAGGAATGGTCGTGGAAGGCCTGGTCGGTGTTGCTGATCCTGCCGCTGCTGGCCTGGCGTTTGAATGCCTCACGCCGCGATCTGCAACGGGTGTTCGCCACCTTCCTCGACGGCTGCGCCAAGGAGTTTGGGATGGTGAAACTCGAAGGCGGCAATCGGCGTTGACCGGGCGGCGTTGGAGTCCGGCCGACCCGACTGGAGACCAAATCGTGCCCTTGCCTTTGGCGGATCCCACGCCACTCTTCCGCTCATGGCAAAGCAATGGTGGTTGGTGAAGTCCGAACCCGAGGCCTATTCCTTCCGGCAATTGCAATCGGATGGATCCACGGTCTGGACTGGCGTCCGCAATTTCCAAGCCCGCAACAACCTCCGCGCCATGCGACGCGGCGATGCGGTGTTGTTTTACCACAGCGTCTCCGAGAAACAGTTGGTCGGCATCGCCAAGGTTTCCCGCGAGGCCTACGCCGATCCCACCGCCACCGAAGGCGATTGGAGCTGCGTCGAACTGGAACCAGTGAAACCGCTGGCCCGTCCCGTGACGCTGGAGGTGATCAAGAAAGACCCCGCGACTGCCGAAATGGCCTTGATCCGAAACTCCCGTCTCAGCGTGACGCCGGTGACACGGGAACAATTTGAGCGGGTTTTGAAACTGGGGATGTAATGAGGGAACAACGAAGACGCGAAGGCGCGAAGAGTGGGAACGTGGAAAACGGGAAAACCTGAAGACGGAAAAACGGGCGGCCTTGGGAGCGCCGGCATATTGCCGGCCAGTGCGTCTCAAATCGAGAGCCGCGAGCCACGATCGGAGTAGTCCAATACGAGGATGGCACCGATCCTGAGCCTCTTTTCTCCTCTTCACTCTTCATCCCTTCAACTCACTGACTTTTCACCGTCTCCCGTCCCTCAGACTGGACGCCGGCGTTCCGGCGGTCATTCTCGTCGCCATGAGCTGGACCCGGACCGGATTCATTTCGCGCAGCGTTCAATTCCTTCTGGCCGGAGTTGCCGGTTGGGCCGCTCTGACTTCGACGCGACTTCAAGCCCGCCCGTCCTACGTCGACGGCTCCGAGCAGTTGCGTTCCGAGGACAAGCCGGCCACCGACACCGTCGCGTGGCTCGCCGAGAATTACGTGAAGTTCGAGCACCGGATTCCCATGCGCGACGGGATCCGCCTCCTGACCCGGGTCTACGTGCCCAAGGACGATTCCACCAACTACCCGATCGTCCTCACCCGCACGCCGTATGCGTTGAAGCCGTACGGATCCGATAATTTTCAAAAGCCGGGAGGCTCGTTCGAATCGCTCGCCAAAGACCGCTTCATCCTCGTCACCCAAGACGTTCGCGGCCGGTTTGGTTCCGAGGGGGAATATGTCCATGTCCGCCCGTTCCGCCCCAACAAACAGGGACCGGCGGATACCGATGAGAGCTCGGACACCTGGGACACCATCGACTGGCTGGTGAAGAACGTGCCGGGCAACAATGGAAAGGTGGGCATGTTCGGGATTTCTTATCCCGGCTTTTACACGGCGATGGGGATGATCGACAGCCATCCTGCGTTGAAGGCCGCATCGCCACAGGCACCGATATCAGACTGGTTCATGGGGGATGACATCCACCACAACGGAGCCCTTTTTCTCACCCAGAACTTCGGCTTTTTCTACTGGATGGATCAGAAGATTACCGACCCGTTGCACCAGGAGATGAAGAACTTTTTCTACGGCACCGAGGACAGCTACGAGTTCTTCATGCGGATGGGACCGCTTGCGAATGCGGATCAGATTCATCTCAAGGGTGGGGCCCCGATCTGGAACGAAATGCTCGGGCACCCGAACTACGATGCCTGGTGGCAGGCGCGCAACATCCGGCCGCACTTGAAAAACGTGAAGTGCGCGGTAATGACGGTCGGCGGATGGTTCGATGCCGAAGATTTGTTTGGACCGCTGCAAACCCATCAGTGGGTGGGCAAGCTGAACCCCGAAGCCACCAACCTGCTGGTCATGGGACCGTGGTCGCACGGCGCGTGGGGCGGCAGTGCGGGGGATCATCTGGGTGCGGTTTCGTTTCGGGAAAAAACCGGCGAGTATTTCCGTGAAAAATTGGAACTGCCGTTCTTCCGCAAGTATCTCAAGGGCGACACAAATCCGGTGTTGGCCAATGCGACCGTTTTCGAAACCGGCGCGAATCGCTGGCGACGGTTTGATGCCTGGCCGCCGAAGGAATCGGTGGCGAAGACGCTGTTTCTACAGCCCGCGGGCGGCCTCGCCTTTCAGCCGGCCAACGGCGGTGAAACGGTCGATGAGTTCGTCAGTGACCCGAACAAACCGGTTCCCTACACCGAGGAATTGCAGACGGGTTATCCGCGATCCTATCCGCTCCACGACCAACGCTTCGCCGCCACGCGGACCGACGTGTTGGTGTATCAGACTCCGGTGCTGGAGGAGGACGTCACCCTAGCTGGACCGTTGAAGGCGGCGTTGGAAGTTGCGACGTCGGGCACCGATGCCGACTGGATCGTCAAGGTGGTGGACGTGTATTCTGATGATTATCCGGACCCAGTGCCGAATCCGGCTTCGATCCGGATGGGTGGCTATCAGCAGTTGGTGCGTGGCGATGTCATCCGCGGCCGGTTCCGCAACAGCTTCGAGAAACCAGAACCGTTCGAGCCCGGCAAGAAGACCTCGGTGGTGTTTGATATCCCGGACATTTTTCACACCTTCCGCCGCGGACATCGCCTGATGGTCCAGGTCCAGAGCACCTGGTTCCCGCTGGTCGACCGCAATCCGCAGACCTACGTTAACATCGCCACTGCCACCGTCGCCGACTTCAAGAAGGCCACCCACCGCGTGTTCATCGGCGGGCCCCAGGGATCGAGGATCAATGTCCAGGTCCTCCCGGTCCGGTGAACGGTGGCGATGGGATGGACCACGCGTTCCACGGCTGACGAGGAGAATCCCCCAACATTGCACGGGAGATCCAGTTGTGGACTCCGCCAGGTTCTGGAGTGCGGCGGGAAGCGAAGCGCCACGCCGCTGTGGAGCGGGACTCCGGTTCGCAAGCCGAGGATCCATTCACGAAGCCCGGCTTCAGGTCACGCCCGTCCGGCAAAGCGCCGTCGACGCTTCGCTTTGCCGGCGCACTCCATGACGCTGATGCGACTTTTATCGCGTCGACCGTTGTCGCCGGACTTCCGCCAGGAACACTGCGGCGGCGCTGGCGACGTTGAGGGAGTCCACGTCATTGACCATCGGTAGCGCCACGGCTTGGGAACTGGCCGCGAGGACTTCCGGTCGAATGCCATTTCCCTCTGCCCCGAGAACGATGCAGGTGTCGCTGGTGAAATCGCTGTCCCAGAGCGTACGCCCGTCCACATGTGGATGCGCTGCCACGCAGCGGAACCCGAGAGTTTGCAACCCGGTCAGGGTTTCCACGAGGTTCTCCGAACACAGGTAAGGCATCCGGAACACGGCTCCCATGGAACTGCGAACCGAGCGGCGCATGTAGGGATGTGAGGCCGTTTCACCGGTCACCAACGCCTGGACGCCGAGAGCGGTTGCGGTCCGGATGATCGTCCCGGTATTCTCCGCATTGCCCACTCCGTCGAGCGCCAGCAACAGCCGTGGACGCTCCAGCTTGTCCAGATCCTCCAATGAAATCGGGGGCGGAACCCGTGCCAGCGCCAGGACGCCCTGATAGAGATTGTAGCCGGTGAGTTGATCGAGCGTGGTCAGCGGAGCGACGAAGAGGTCGAGCGGAACACCACGGGCTTCAATGCGCGGTTGAAACTCGGCCAGCCATTCCGGCGGCAAGAGGACGGACACGATGTCGAGCGAGGAATCCAGCAGACGTTCGACGACCTTGGGTCCTTCGGTCACGAACACGCCGTCACCGAGGTGACCGACTTGGGACCGCATGTTGCGATAGGCGGCCAGGCGCGGATCGTTCAGATGGGTGATCGGGTGCAGGGTGATCATCCGAACGCGCGGGAAGTGGGCGGGTCAGCGAAACCGGTGTTAGAGCCGTTTCAGTTTCGGGCCTTTGGCAGTGTCTTCAACGATCCAGCCGAGGGTCTTCAGCTCGCCACGAATGGCATCGGCCCGGGCGAAATCCTTCGCCTTCTTGGCGGCATATCGTTGGAACACGAGTTGGTAGACCTCTTCGGGAATCGGTTCGTTGGAACCGTTGAGAACAGGAATCGGAGGATTCGTGTCGGGAATACATCGAGTGCCGCCTGCAATGGCGGCGAGGTCAGTTTGCCCTGCAGGTATTTCAAAAACCGCTCGAATTCGATGCCAGGTTGCCAACGCAACTTCTGCATCACCGACTGTTAATGTGTTCGATGCGATTGAACGATTGAGCGACCGAACCCAATCGAAGATTACTGCCCACGCCCGTGCGACGTTGAGATCGTCGTCCATCGCCGACGTGAATGATTCCATCACAACTGAATCTTCAATGGTGTGTCGGCCTTTGGCTATTTCCTGAAGTTTCCCAATGCACTCATCCAATCGCGCTAGCGCAGTGCGGGCACCGTCGAGTCCGGCGAGGGTGAAGTTGAACGTCTCGCGGTAGTGCGCGCTCAGCAGCAGGAAACGAATCTCGCGGCCGGTATAGCCCTTGGTGGTGAGGTCGCGGACGGTGAAATAATTCCCGAGCGATTTGCTCATCTTCTTGCCCTCGACGAGCAGATGCGAGCCGTGCATCCAGTGCTTCACGAACGGCTGACCGGAGTTCTGCACGCCGGCACCCTCGCTTTGGGCAATTTCATCCTCGTGATGCGGGAAGGCGAGATCTTCGCCGCCGAGATGAAGATCAAAACTCGGCCCGAGCAGCGCCATGCTCATCGCACTGCACTCGATGTGCCATCCGGGACGTCCCTCGCCCAACTGGGTTTCCCAGAACACATCGCCATCTTCGGGAACCCGCGCCTTCCACAGTGCGAAGTCGGCGACCGATTCCTTGTCGTATTCGTCGCTGGCCACGCGCTCACCCACGCGCATGGCATCGAAGTTCAGATTCACCAACTGGCCGTATTTGCAGCCGCATCCGCGATACTTCTCGATGCTGAAATAGACCGAACCGTCGGGAGTTTTATAGGCCATCCCCCGCGCGACCAGCTTCTCGATCAACGCGACGATCTGCGGGATGTAGTCGGTGGCCTTGGGAAGATCGTGCGGACGCTGGCAGGCGAGGAGATCGAGATCCCGCATGAACGCGTTGGAGAAGACCGAGGTGAAACGCTCCAACGAAAGGAATTGTCCTGGCAGTAAGGTGACCACCTCGTCGCCAAGAGGAAAGGTCGTCGTGCTGGCAGGGTTGTGCGCAATCGCCGAATTCCGATCACTGACCTTCCGGATGATCTTATCCTCCACGTCGGTGATGTTCATCACGTGGCGAACGGCGTAGCCGCGGAATTCGAGGTAACGGCGGACGAGATCGGCGAAGACGAAGGTGCGGAAATTCCCGATGTGACCGTAGTCGTAGACCGTCGGTCCGCAGCAATACATGCCCACGGTTTGTTTGCCGGCCGGGTCCCGGTTCTCGGGAAACAACGGTTCAAACGGAACGACGCTGCGGGTGAGTGTGTTGTAGAGCTGCAATGGCATGACGGATGCGGCGTGAAACTAGGCGGCGAGGGTTAGAGAATCGACACGGATTTCACGGATTTTCACGAATGAAGAAGGCAACCACCGGCCCGCGAGCCCCTCCTCCTCAATCCGTGAAAATCCGTGAAATCCGTGTCCCTCTCTTCAGCATCTCAACGGCGACCGGTCTTCTTGAGCAACACGGCGAGGGTGGCCTTGGGATCTTCCACCAGTTCGCGGGTGACAGCGAATTCATCGACCGAAGTGGAGGGGAGTTCGAATTTGAAATCGCGCAGGACCCGTTCGCAGACGGTCATCAAGCCGCGTGCGCCGGTGCCCTCGGCGGCGGCGAGATGCGCGATGCGGCGGAGTCCGTCGGCCCGCCATTTCACGGTGATCCCATAGGCACCGAAGGCCCGTTCGTATTGACGGAGCAGACTGCTCTCGCTGCGGCGCATGACGTCGAAGAGATCCTTTTCGGCGAGGGGCCGGCAGGCCACCCGGACCGGAAGGCGTCCGATGAATTCCGGTTCGAATCCAAACGAGATGAAATCGGCGGTCATTGCCTGGTCCATCAGCGATTCATCGGTGTCGGGTGGAATTACGCCCGCGGCAGTCGTCAACCGTCGCCGAATGATTCCAGGCAACCCCGCGAAGGCACCGCTGACAATGAACAGGATGTGGCGGGTATTGATGGTCTCGCCCGGAGTGCGCGGCGGCTGGCCGGGGCGCGGCATCACCGCCTGGACCTGGCCCATGATGTCATTCGGCGACACCACCGCCACGTCGGCGTCCTCCATCAATTTCAGCAGATTGGTCTGCACGCCCTTGCCGCTGACGTCGCGTCCGCCGGAGTCGCGCCCGGCGATTTTGTCGATCTCGTCGAGGTAAATGATGCCGTGTTCGGCGGTGGCGACATCGCCTCCGGTGCGGCGGATGAGATCGCGGACGAGGTCTTCAACGTCGCCGCCGACATAACCCGTTTCGCTGAATTTGGTGGCGTCGGCCTTCACGAACGGCACGCCGATCAATTCCGCGGCCGAACGGATCAGATGGGTTTTTCCGACACCGGTGGGCCCGAGCAGCAGGACGTTTTGCTTGGTGTAAAACGGTGCCTTCAAACCCTCGCGGGTCATGCGGACGTGTTGGAAATGATCGCACAACGCGACGCTCAGGACCTTCTTGGCCTCGTCCTGCTGGATGACAAAGCGGTCGAGATCCGCCTTCACCTCGCGCGGCTTGAGATGGAAATGAAAGCCGGCGTTGGAGCCGGTCGTTGACGACTCGATGTCTTCGGTCCGGGGCACTTCGACGGGAACGGCATGCCGGCGTGATCCACGTCCGCGGGACTTTGGGGTGGATGTCGTCGAAGGGGTCGGAGTCGGGTCATTTCCCGGGCCGTTGGAAACCGGACCCAGATCAGAGGCGGCGACGAGCGAGGACGACGACATGAGTTCGGACGGTAGGCGATTCGCGGGAAAGGGCAAAGGGGGTGGAAGACAAAATGAAAAAGGGAAAATGAAAAATGGGGGAGAACCTGAACCTGAATGACTGTTCGAAAATCCCGGTCGCCGGCGGGGTGGGGCGCTGATACAACGCCGTGGATGTCTGGAACAACCATCGGCTTTCTGGGTGCCGGGAAGATGGCCACCGCGCTGGCCAAGGGATTCTTGCGGGCGGGCTTGGTGAAACCGTCTCAACTGTTTGCCAGCGATGTGGCGAAGGGAGCCATCGACGCCTTTGCCGCGGAAACCGGCGGAACGGTGAGCGCTTCGAACGCGGCGACGGTGGCGGCGGCCGACGTTCTGGTGCTGGCGGTGAAGCCCGATCAGGTGGGTGAGTTGCTGCAGCAATTGGGATCCGCACTGGATCCGGCCCGTCACCTGATCATTTCCATCGCGGCCGGCGTTTCGCTGGCCCGGTTGGAGACCGCGGCGCCGGGACAACGTTTTATCCGGGTGATGCCGAACACTCCGGCGTTGGTGGGTGCGAGTGCGAGCGCCTATTCGCCCGGGAGCCTGGCGACTGCAGCGGACACCGCCCTGACCCGGCAGCTTTTGTGCAGCGTAGGCATCGCCTTCGAGGTGAAGGAAAAGCTGTTGGATGCGGTCACCGGATTGAGCGGCAGCGGTCCGGCCTATGGATTCATCATGATTGAAGCCCTAGCTGACGGCGGTGTGGCGGCTGGTTTGCCGCGGGCGATTGCCCAGCAATTGGCGGCGCAGACCCTGCTCGGTGCGGCGCGCATGGTGTTGGAAACCGGGGAACATCCGGCCGCGTTGAAGGATGCGGTCTGCAGTCCGGGCGGCACCACGATCGAGGCGGTGCATGAATTGGAGAAGGCGGGGATTCGGGCCGGACTGATCGCAGCGGTGCGGGCATCGGCCGAGAAATCCAAAAAACTGGGGCAATCCTAAGATGGACTTCCGCGGACCCACCGAAAAACAGGCCGGGGTCATCTGGTTCGCGGTGACGACGCTGGCGGTGGCGCTGACGCTGGCGATCATTGGCGTGGTGCTGTGGGGCTTCGGCCTGGCCCTGCGTCTTCTCTCGCCGGTGCTGTGGCCGCTGGCCCTTGCAGGCGTGCTGGCATACCTCCTTGATCCGCTGGTGGATTGGCTGGTGGACCGGCGATTGCCACGGGTTCGGGCCATTGGCTGTGTTTTTGCGATGGCGCTGATGGCGGTGATCGTTGTACTCGGCAACATCATCCCCCGCGCTGTTGCGGAAGGCCGCGACCTGGTGATCAAGGTTCCGACCTACATCGAACGAACCCAGCAACGGGTCGAGAATTGGATCAATCACCCGCCGGCACCGCTGGCGCGATGGGTGCCTCTGTCGATCCGCGACCGGATCTCTGGCTATCTCGGCGAAACCAACGCGCCCCGGGTCGCGGTGGAGATCCGCGGCACTGAAGGTTCCGCCGCCGCGGGTGACAGGATGCCATCGGGTGCCACTGCCTCCGAGCCGTCTTCAGGTCGAGTCTCCTCCCTTTTGAAAAAGGCGCTCTCCTCGGGGTCGGCGGGATCCGGTGGCGGCTGGATGTCGGCCGTCCTGCGGGAAGTCGGTGACTGGTTGTTTGGTCAGGTGAGCCGGGTGGCCTCCTGGTTTGGAGTGCTGGCCGGTCTGGCGTTGATCCCGGTGTACACCTTTTATTTCCTGCTGGAGAAGCGGGGCATAGAACGGCAGTGGACCGATTACCTTCCGGTGGCGAATTCCCGTTTCAAGGACGAGTTGGTGTTCGTTCTGAGCAACATCAACGACTGCCTCATCGTGTTCTTCCGCGGCCAGGTTCTCGTCGCGATGTGTGACGGTGTGTTGTATGGCCTCGGATTCCTGGTGATCGGTATTCCCTACGCGTTGTTGATCGGAGTGATGGGGACGATTTTGACGATGATTCCCTTCCTGGGAGCGATCACCACCTGCGGCACCGCCCTGATCATCTCCATCGTGCAGTTCGGCGACTGGCTTCATCCGCTCCTGGTTTTGTGCGTGTTTGCTACCGTGCAGCTTCTGGAAGCGCTGGTCTTTCAGCCGAAGATCATCGGCAACCGGGTGGGGCTCCATCCGATGACCATCATCGTCGCCCTGATGGTGGGAACCACCCTGTTGGGCGGTGTTTTGGGTGGGATCCTGGCCATTCCGCTGACCGCGGCGCTCCGGGTGTTGATGTTCCGCTACGTGTGGAAGCGGCGGCCTGGAAGTGCGGCAGGAAGCGATCCGGTTCCGGCACCGGCAGCGGCGGCTCCGCAATCTTGAACACGAAGTCCCCGCTGGCGTCTGACCCAGCACGATGCATATTCGCCGCGCATGAAGCTCCAGGTCCTGCCGCTCTTTCTCCTGGCCGTTTGGATCGGTTTGGCCGCCGAACCCGTTCCATCTAAGCCGTCGGGTCTAGTCGCGGCTGATCTACCAGGGGTTTCCTCCAAACCCGTGGCGCAGGCGATTCCCGCCAGGCCCGCCGATCCGTTCGCGATCGCTGCGAAGTATACCAACGTCCTGACCCTGGAACCGGGATCCGACGATGCCCGGATCGCCAAGATGGTCGCCCGGTTTCTGGGCGGCAGTCACTACACGCGGAAGAAGTTTGATTCGGAAATGGGGCGGAAGATGTTCGACCGCTACCTCGACAGCCTCGATCCCCAGAAGCTGTATCTCCTCCAGTCGGATCTGGCGGAATTCTCCCAGGTTCGAACCAACCTCGATGACATCACCCTCCGGCAGGGCGACACCAGCGCGGCCTACGAACTCTTCAACCGCTTCGTGAAGCGTTACGACGAGTCCTACGTGCTGGCCATGGACCATCTGAAGAACGGAACGTTCTCCTTCACTTCGGACGACAGTTATCTGGTGAATCGCAAAGATGCCCCGCGCCCGAAGGATCTGGCCGCGGCCCGCAAGCTGTGGAACGACCGCCTGTCCTTCGAATATCTCGCGGAGAAGCTGAACGAAGGCGATCGCAGCGCGACGCTCGCCCAATTCACAACCGCCCTGCGGAACGGAACCTACGACCACCTGACCGCCGGCCTGACCAACAAGTTCAGCCCCGAGAAATCGGCGGATCTCACCGCCTTTGCGCGTCAGCAGTACGAGGCCGCCGTCTCCCGTGGCAAGGACAAGGCGGTGGTGGCCGCGGTCGATGCCGTGAGCCGGCGCCTGGACGCCGATATTCACGAGGAGATCGTCCGAAAGCTGACCCGGCGCTATCAACGCACTCTTCGCAACCTGAAACAATTCGAGGCCGACGAAGTGCTCCAGTTGTGGCTCGACGCCATGGGGCACGCCTACGACCCGCATACCGATTACCTCGGCAAGCGCGATCTCGACCAGTTCGCCATGCAGATGAACCTGCGACTGTTCGGAATCGGGGCGACGTTGCAGTCCGAGGACGGCTACACCGTCATTCGCGAAATCCGGCCGGGAACTCCCGCCGAAAAATCGAAGCAGATCAAGGTGGGCGACAAGGTGGTCGCCGTGGCGCAGGGCCCGGGCGAGTTCGTGGACGTGATCGACGAGAAGCTCACCAAGGTGGTGGAGCAGATCCGCGGCGCGAAGGGCACCGAAGTCCGGTTGCTGACCATTCCTTCCGGGGCCGATTCCTCGGTGCGCAAGGTGGTTTCGATCATCCGCGACGAGATTAAACTCGAAGATCAGGAGGCGAAATCCAAGCTGGTCGAATTCACCAACGCCGATGGCAAGTCGAGCCGGGTCGGCATCATCGATCTTCCGAGCTTCTACGCGAACTTCCCGGTGGCGGGCGTCCGGGGCTCGGGCAAGACGACGACCGGTGACGTGGCGAAGCTGCTCAAGAAGCTCACCGCCGAGGGAGCGGAGGGCATCATTCTCGATTTGCGACGCAATGGGGGTGGATCACTGCCCGAGGCCATCAATCTGGCCGGACTGTTCATCAAGTCCGGTCCGGTGGTGCAGATTCGGAACTACGATGGCACGGTGGAGGTGGATGAGGATACCGATGATTCGGTCGCCTACGATGGCCCGTTGCTGGTGCTGACGAGCCGCTTCAGTGCCAGCGCGAGCGAGATCGTTGCCGCCGCCCTGCAGGATTATGGCCGGGCGGTCGTCGTGGGCGACGCCACCACTCACGGCAAGGGCACGGTCCAGACCGTTCAGGAACTTTCCCCGTACCTGCGGGGCGTCGAAAACGCCGGCGCGCTGAAGGTGACCATCCGCAAATTCTATCGTGCCAGCGGCGGCAGCACCCAACTGAAGGGTGTCACCCCCGATCTCACGCTGCCCAGCATCAACGATTACGCCGAAGTCGGCGAGGGTTCGCTCGATAACGCCCTGACCTGGGACACGATTCCCGGGGCGAAGTTTGACAAGCTGAACCGGGTGCAGCCCTGGCTTCCGGAACTGACCAAGCGTTCCGCTGATCGCATCGCCACCGATCGCGACTTTGCCTACGTGACTGAAGATATCGCCCGTTTCCGCAAGCTTCTGGCGGACAAATCCGTTTCGTTGAACGAAGACCGTCGACGAGCTGAGAAGGCGGCCGATAAGGCGCGGGTGGCCGCCCGGAAGAAAGAGCTCGCTGACCGGCACGAGGTGAAACCCAAGACTTGGGAGATCACGCTCAAATTGGCCGACAAACCGGGATTGCCCGCCGCGATGACCAACGATGTGGCGGCAATGGTGGTCAAGTCCGAGGATCGTCCGCTCAAGGGCGTCAAAGGGGTGGGTCCCGCCGGTGCTGGCGGTGCTTCGAATACGAATCGTTTGGAATCCGCCGCAACCGGTTCCCAGCCACGGGTGTCGGACGATGCGGACGAGGAAGATCCCGAGGACACCGGGATTGCCACGGATATCCACACCGATCCGCACCTCAAGGAAGCCGAGCGGATCCTGATCGATCTGATCCGCCTCACGAGTGGCAAACCGGGCATGGCTGCCGCTCACTTGCGCTGATTCGCTGGCCGCCGCCGGGATCGGTAAAGTCGAATCGCGGCCGGGTTAGAATCCGTTCAATACGTCGATCAACTGACGCAACCGGCCGTAGTTGCGGCGATTGAAGCCGAAGGCCACCCGTCCGAGATCGACGTTGTCGTTATCCTCGCGTTCCTCCGGTGTGGCGGAAATCACCCGGAACGGTTCTCCCGAAATGATGTCTTTGAAATCCTCGTTCAAGCCCTGGACTGCAGATTCAGCGGGCGGGTGCTGAAGGCGGATCACCAGAAGATCCCGGACGAATCGGACCGAATGAAAATTCCGATAAAACCGGCGGATCCAACGGACGGCTTCGGCCGGGTCGGTCGTAACCTGATAGAGATGCAGGTCGTCCTCTGAAACCAATCCGCTGCGGAGGAGGTGGGCTTCGACGTAGTGTTGGAACGATTTCCAATAGGTGCCGCCGGGCCTATCGATCAGCACCAGCGGCATCAGCCGGCTCTTGCCGGTCTGCATCAGTGTCAGCGCCTCGAATCCCTCATCCAGGGTTCCGAATCCGCCCGGAAACAGCACCACGGCGTCGCTCTGCCGGATGAAGGTGAATTTGCGGGTGAAGAAGTATTTGAAGGTGATCAGCTTCTTGTCCTGCTCCAGCACCGGGTTGGCGGCCTGTTCCCAGGGCAATCGGATGTTGCAGCCGAAGCTTTGCTCGGGACCGGCGCCTTCGTTGCCCGCCTGCATGATGCCCGGTCCGGCTCCGGTGATGACCATGAACCCCGCCTCGACAATCTGCTGTGCGAACTCCCGGGCGAGAATGTATTCCGGTTCCTCGGCGTGGGTGCGCGCCGATCCAAAGATGCAGACGCGCCGCCGTCCCGAATAAGCAGTGAACAGGCGGTATTGATAACGCAGTTCCCTCAGGGTGGTCTGCATCACGCGCGCATCCCCGCGCGACCGGACGTCGGTCAGCATCTTCAACGCCGTCTCGACCACGTCGGCGACGATGCCCTCGTTGTAGCCACCGCCTTTGTAGCGGATCAGGTCCTCGATGCGCCGGCGCAGTTCCGGGTCGACTGGGGCCGGACGTTTGACGTTCTCCATGCGATGGACGGTAGCCTCCGGGTCGGCGGTGGCAACGGATCCGTCAGTCGCTCCCGCGTCTACCGGTTTGTTGATGCTCCAATCCCCTTCCGTGAAATCAGTGGAATCCGTGTCGTTCCATCGCTGATCCAAGTACGTCCGGTTCAGTCCGGCTGGATCGGACGCGCATCCATCCAGAACCCGGCCTGGAACCGTTCGCCCGGCGCGAGGATCACCACCTCGCCATCCCCCCGGCCGAACGAATTCGGGAGCGCCGTCCACGGTTCGATGCAATAGAACGGGTCCTCCGGACTGCGCGCCCACAGGGCCACGAAGCGATAGGCGGGATGGGTTTCGAAATTCAACACCGCTTCAACGCCGCCCTTCGGATCCACCAACGCGATCTCTCGCGTTGTGAGGTCTCCAAGAAACACCGTTCCGCTAACATCGACGCCGGCGTTGAGTTCCTGGGCCGGCATGGGTTCCTCGAAAAAGCTTTCCGCCTTGCCGATGGGGTTGAAGCGGGTGGCGCGAGGCAGGCGGAGATAGCAATGGTTGCGTTCGCCGACCGCTGTCGTGGGCATTCTGAAATACGGATGGAATCCCGTGCTGAATGGCAGCGGAACGGTGTCCCGATTTTCGATCACCTGATCCCATTCCAACCGGCCGCCGGACAACCGGTAGGTGACCTGATGACGGAAGGCGAACGGATAGCTGGGTCGGGTCAGTTCGGAATCGGTGACCTCCTGGGTGACAAACGAAGCCCCTTGATCAGTGACCCGCCATGGAACCCGTCGGGCAAATCCGTGTTGCGGTGAGGCAAAGGTCTGGCCGTTCAACTCGTACTGGCCCTCCTTTCCGCCGGACACGTTGTAGCTGACGTGGGGAAAGAGAATGGGACTGCCCGCCCACATGCGATCGGGATAACGGGCGACGACCGCCGGATCATCCTGCAACACTTCGACCCAGCCCTTGTCGGGGACGGTACGCGCATAGCGGACGAGCCAGCCACCGAGATCGGGGTGAACCACCGCGATTGCACTGTCGCCGTCGCGCAGGGTGATGGGATTCGACATGGCGAACACCGTAGACGGGCGAAGTGCGGCAGGGAATGCCGTTCGGAACGGGTTCTCAGGAAAAGAGATCGAGCTCGGGCGGCGGCGGAAGTTCCTGGAGACGTTCACGTCGCGCCCCATGGCGGACGCCGCGGCGACTGGAGGCGGGTGCCGGGCTGCCGGCGAGTTGGTGGACGTTGAGATCCGCCTCCTCCAGCACCCGGAGGATTTCCTTGGCTCGATCGATCACTGGCTGTGGCACGCCGGCGAGCCGGGCCACCTGAATGCCGTGACTCTTATCCGTCGGTCCCGGCTGCACCTTCCGCAGAAAAATAAGCTGATCGTTCCATTCACGAACGGCGACGTGGTAGTTGCGGACACGGCGAAGGCGTGGCCCGGGAGTTGGAGACGCTTCTGACGCGGCCCCGGGCAGGGCCGTGGTTGAACTCTCGGTTGCCGTGCCCACCGGATCAATCCCGAGTTCGGTCAACTCGTGATAGTGCGTGGCGAACAATGTCTTCGCGCCGACCTGCTGGTGAAGATGTTCCACGATGCTCCACGCGAGGCTGAGCCCGTCGAAGGTGCTCGTTCCGCGTCCGATCTCATCGAGGATGACGAGACTCTTGCGACTGGCGTTGTTGAGGATGTTCGCCGTCTCGCTCATCTCGACCATGAAGGTGCTCTGGCCTCGCGCCAGATCGTCGCTGGCTCCGATGCGGGTGAAGATGCGGTCGACGAGGTCAATGCGGGCGCGGGCGGCCGGCACCGGGCATCCCGTGTGGCCCAGCAGAGCGAGCAGCGCCACCTGTCGGATGAAGGTGCTTTTTCCGGCCATGTTGGGACCGGTGATCAAGGCGATCTGCTGTTGTTCCGGATCCAGATCGGTGTCGTTGGGAACAAACCGTTCTTCGGCCGGGATCAGATCGAGGACCGGATGGCGACCGTCGCGAATGGATAGGATGCCGGCATCCGCGACCTCCGGTTGTGTCCATTCGTGAAGCCGCGCGATCTCAGCAAAACTGGCAAGAACATCGAGGCGGCCGAGCGCCGAAGCGGTCTGTTGAATGTCCCGCAACCGGCCGAGGACCTCCTCGCGAATCTTGAGGAAGAGATCGTATTCCAAGCGGGTCGCGCGTTCCTCGGCACCGAGGATTTTGGATTCCATCGCCTTTAGATCCTGGGTGATGAACCGTTCCCCGTTGGCGATCGTTTGCTTGCGGATATATTCGGGTGGGACCTTGGCGAGATTCGCCTTGGTGACCTCAATGTAGTAGCCGAACACGGAATTGAATCCGACTTTCAGCGAAGGGATTCCGGTGCGGGCGCTTTCGTCCTGTTGAAGACGCACGACCCAATCCTTGCCACCGCGCGCGGCGGCGCGGAGTTCGTCCAGGTCGGCATTGTATCCATCGCGAATGATGCCGCCTTCCTTGACCGCCAGCGGTGGTTCATCGGCGACGGCGCGCGCCAGGAGCTCGACCAGATCCGGCAGTTCGATCAATTCACCGGTGAGTTCATCGAGGAGCCGGACCGTTGGGGAATCGTTTGGCGTTGCGGGATCGATGGATTCCAGCGGGGTTTGTCCCGCGAGCGGCGGACTTCCGGCGAGTTGAAAGAGAATGCCGCGCAGTCCTGGAATCTGTTCGAGAGCGGCGCGCAGGGCCACGAGGTCGCGGCCATTGCCGGAACCCAGGCTCAAGCGACCGAGGGTCCGCTCCAGATCCCGAATCTCTGGAAGCCGCGTGCGAAACGCTTCCAGGAGGGCTGGGTGAGCCCGCCACGCGGCGACGGCCTCCTGACGGCGGTGGATGGATTCGACGGCGGCGAGCGGCTGGGTGAGCCAGTCGCGGAGCCGGCGCGCACCCATCGGCGTCTGGGTGCGGTTCAGAGCGCTAAACAGGGTGGTGTTCCGGGCGGCGTCGCGATGCAGCGGTTCCAGGATCTCCAGATTGCGCAGCGAGACTGTGTCGAGAATGAGATGATCGGTGGTCTGGTAGAATCCGAGCCGGACGAGATGACGGAGATCGCGCCGGAGATGATGGATGAGATAATGGACGACGGCACCGGCGGCACCGATGGCGGCGGTGCGATCCCGCAGGCCAAATCCGTCGAGCGAGGCCACCTTGAACTGTTCGCGCAGCGTGAAGACCGCTGTTTCAGGAAGGAACGTCCAGTCATCGTAGCCGGTGATCTGCGCCGATGAACCGGCGCATTGTTCGCGCAAGGTCCGGTCTTCCGCGGGCAGAACCAGTTCCGCCGGCCGCAGCCGTTCCAATTCCGCGGAGAGAGCGCGTGAATCGGCGGCTTCAGTGACGCGGAAATCTCCGGTGGTGAGATCGATGACCGCGAGTCCGGTGCGATCGCCGTGACGAAAGGCCGCGGCGAGGAAGTTGTTGCGTTCAGCGACCAGCAGTCGTTCGTCGAAGTGCGTGCCGGGAGAGAGAATGGCGGTGACCTCGCGTTGCACCAGCTTGCCGGGAGTTGCCTCCTCCGCCTGATCGCAGATGGCGACCTTGCGTCCGTGTTTCAACAGCCGGCTGATGTAGCCGTTCGCCGCGTGATGCGGCAGGCCGCACATCGGAACACCATTGCGCTGCGTGAGCGAAAGGTTGAGGAGCTGCGAACCGATCTGCGCATCCTCGAAGAACATCTCGTAGAAATCACCGAGACGAAACAGCAGCAGCGCATCCTTCGGGAGCCCGCTCTTGATGCGGCGATACTGCGCCATCATTGGCGTGAGTTGAGCTTCGTTTCCGGACATCGCGTGCGCTGCAGCATACGGAGACCGATGTTCGCCGCAAGGTGTGGAGAAGGTCTCCGCGATGGAGGCGGGAACAAAAATAATCGCATCGAAATGCAAAATCTCTCGCACCGCTGTGGCAGTCCCGTTACAAATTCAGCGAACTTCAAGTGCTCCCCGCATTTCGCAACGAACACTTTTCCGGTAGTTCATACCGACCTCGAAGGGAGGTGACGCTCCATGGCAGCCAAGAAAGCCCCCGCAAAGAAAGCCGCAGCTAAACCAGCTCCGGCTAAGAAAGCCCCCGCTAAGAAAGCGACGAAGAAGAAGTAGTCGCCCTTAGTGCAGGAACCCTTGGGGCGGAAGCGGCCCGCAGTGAGCGGGCGGCTTCCGCCCCCTGGTTTATTCCGGACACCTTCGGCGCGTCAGGGCGCGTCGCGTCGCAGTGCCGTGTGTTGGGCTTCATTGCATCGGTGGGTCACTGCGCATCCGTGATGCGACTCCGGCATGGACGCCGTCCCCGCGGTCGTTACGCTCCATCCCATGGCCCGACTGGTGTTCGACATCGAAACCTCTGCACTGGACCTCGGACACTTCGATGAGGCGCAGCAGGAGTATCTCTTTCGCGACGCGGAACGCCTTCCGGATCCGGACGACCGCGCCAAACGCCGGGCCGAGATCAGCCAGATGTTCAGTCTGTGGCCGCTCACCGCGCAGGTGGTCTGCATCGCAATGGTCAACGCCGACACCGGCCGCGGCCAGGTCCTGTTCCAGTCGGACGATTTCGAGGAGGAACCCGGTGAAGCGGGCGGCGGTCCGGTGGAATTCGCCCCGCAACCCGACGAGGGCGAGATGCTGACCGCATTCTGGGATGTCGCGCACCGCTACGACTCCATCGTCACCTTCAACGGCCGCGGATTCGACGTTCCTTTTCTCTACCTTCGATCGGCGCTGCTCGACGTCCCGATCACGCGGAAGGACTGGCTCGGTTACCGATACCAGGTCGAGCCGCACTGCGATCTGGCGGAGCAACTGACCTTTTACAACGTCAGCGGACGCGAGGGGGCGGCCCGCAAGTTCAATCTCGATTTCTACTGCAAGGCCTTCGGGATTCCTTCGCCGAAGTCCTTTGGCGTTTCCGGACTCGATGTTCCGGACATGCTGGCCGCCGGCGAATACCGGAAGATCGCTGAATATTGTCTGCGCGACGTCCAGGCGACCGCCGAGCTGTACAAGATCTGGCGCGATCGACTCGCCGGGATCAAATAGGTGGCCCGGCAGAGAATGGCCCGGGCCCTCAGGTTTCGCGCGGGCGGCGAATGACGACTTCCGGACGAATCTTGTGCTTGGCGATCATGTTCGGCGGCAAAAAACCGCGCCACGACAGCGTGGGATACACGATGGAATTGCGGCCGATCACCGATCCTGGATTCAGAACGGCGTTGCATCCGATGTCGGTGTGATCGCCGAGAATCGCGCCGAATTTACGCAGGCCGGTGTCGATGGGAACCCCGGCGTCGCCTTCCACCCACACATTGGATCCGTCCAGTTTGAGATTGGACAGTGCGGCGCCGGCACCGAGGTGGGCCTTGTGGCCGAGGATGCAGTCGCCGACGTAGTTGAAGTGGGGTACCTGCGCCTTGTTGAACAGGAGCGAGTTCTTCACCTCGCAGGAGTTTCCGACGGTGCAGCCGTCGCCGAGGATCACGTTCTCCCGGATGTAGGCCCCGTGGCGGATCTGGCAGTTCCGGCCGATGATGGCGGGCCCGACGATCATCACACCGTCCTCGAGGACCGTGCCTTCACCGATCTGGACCTGTTCGCCGATCACCACGTGCCCGATGGCGCGGTGCGCCTGGACCGGCCGGTAGTGGGTCTGGATGTAGCCGGCGAGCTTCGGCAGGATTTCCCAGGCATACCGGCATCCGTCGAAGAGGGCCACGTGCTCACACTGGGTCAGATCGAAAAGGTCCTGAGCGGAGTACATGTCATCATTTTAGAGCCTGTCTGAGAATTGGGAAGAGTCCTGTTGTCGAGGAAAAGGCTGGATGGCGAGGCGCGACGAGGGAGCAGCCCTTTTTGGGCTGTGACCGAGGATCAACGAAGCCAGCCGGC
>CAIVQB010000051.1 GCA_903907925.1 uncultured Verrucomicrobiota bacterium | reverse complement strand
CGCGTACCCAAACGAATATGGGGCTCGGGTGGAACCGAGCCCTCCACCTTGGGCGGTGCCCAAGGCTGGTATGGGGCCGGGCCGTTGGCCCTGAGAGCAGCGGAAGGATTGCCTTCCCCGCTCCGGAGCGCGGCGTTCGGGGCAGTGTCAAGATGTGCCCGACTGGCTCTGGCCGTACCAAAACAAACGCCCTCCCGGCGATGTCACCGGGAGGGCGTTGAAGTTCGATCGGAGCGCCTTGGACTACTCGCCCGGTGCGGGCAACTTGCCACCGGCACCGGAGCTGCCCGGAGGCGCATAGGGGTGCGCGGCGAGATAGGCATCCACGTCGCGGGTGATGACAATCGTGCCCCACATCAGGGTGAAGTGACCGGGGAAGGTGCAGACGAATTCCTGGGTTCCCTCTTCAGCGGGCGCGGTCAACTTGAGGGTTTCCTTTTGTCCTGCTTCCAAAAGTTGGGTCGCACCGACGATGCCCGAATTGCGCGGCAGATAGGGCCGGCCGCGACCGTCGCGCTCGTCCGGTTTCATGGCCACGGTGGCGGCACCGATCGCTTCACGAGTGCCGGGTTTCACGATCGCCAGATTGTGGGGCATGAAGTCGCCGTTCTCGACGATGATTTCGTAGGCTTTGCCAGCCTCAACGACCAGCCGCGGGGTATCAAAGCGCATCTGTTCGCGGACGGTTCGAACAACGAACACGGGAACGCGTACCGATTTCAACTCCTGACGAATCGCGGTACCCTTGTCGTACTCTGCCAATCCCGCCAAGTCGGTGGCGAACTGAACTGTCTCAATAAAATCCTGAGTGGTTCGAGTTGAAACCGGTTGTTGTGTCGCCCATGCAGCGAGTTGGCCCGACAGCTCAGTTGCAGCGGACTTGTTCCATTCCGCACGCTGAACGGTTCGCAATCCCTGGACTGCGGCGGGCACTTCTTCGCGCTTCGAAATCAGAGCACCCAGAACATTGATCACTTCTTTGGGATCACCCGGAAGGCTGACCAGCGCGCGGATCGCCGCGCGACGGAGGGCTCCATCGGCGCCCGCCTGGGAAACAACCGGACGCACCATCCCCGCCGCCTTGGCACGGAATTCGGGATCGAGCAGCATCGGGATGCCGTTCATGAGATCGGCAAGGCCGGTCGGAGCCGCCGAAGCCGCCGACCAGGCGGCATCGAAGGAATCGTCCGCGACGGCGAGTGCAGCCCAGGCCGCCGAGCGGGTTTCAGCCGATGACCCCTTCGTGGCGAGGGCCACCACCCGCGAGCGTTCGGCCTTCAATTCCTTGCCGTCCTGCCAGGGAAGCAGGCGTGCGACCGGGGCGGAGCCACCATTTTCAAGCGCACCGATCACCACCGAGGCGCGCTTCAATTGACGCGCCTTGGCCAGCGCATCCAACGCCTGGGTGCGGTCGGCATCCGCGGATTCTGCGCGGGTCAAAATGGCTTCGAGGACGGCGGGCGTCTTGGGGAGTTTCTGCAAATCAGCGGCGGAAAGCCCACCGATCAAACGGCGGAATCCGGCGGGATTGTTCGCAGCCACTGGTTCACCCGCGGCCAGCGCCTTGCGCCACAGCGGATCCAATTGGCGAAGCGTCTCCTTGAGCGTGTACTCGAGGTAATAGTCGGTCGGCAGACGCAGGATGGCGAGGGCCACATCGACCGCTTTGACGGATGAGAAGAAGCTGGCGCCGCGAACCGCTTCCAACCGAACGCGCGGATGCTCGTCACCGGCAAGTTGTTCAAACATCCCAAGCGCGTCGGGCACCCGATCACGCCAATAGCAGAGGACGCGGGCCGCGGCGGCGCGGGCGTGAGGCTCGGGCGACTTGAGCATGCGCTGGAGCAACTCGACATTCACCACGTTGTGCCATTGATGGACCCACAGGGCTTCCATCATGTGGTGCTCGTACTCGGGATCATTGCGGTCGAGCGAGGCGGACCACTTCTTGACAGCGGCCACGACCTTGGCGCTGTCGAAGCGGCCGAGTTCAACCTTGGCGAGTTCGCGGGTACTGTTCTCCGGCGCCTTGAGCAATTCCACCAACGCTTCGATCGGCTGACCGGCAATCTTGGCCGGCTTGAGCAGCGGACGGCCCGGATAGGTGATGCGGTAAATGCGGCCGTGGGTCTTGTCGCGGTTGGGATCGCGCAAATGATGCTGCATGTGACCGATCAACGGCTTGTGCCAGTCGGTGAAATACAGCGCGCCGTCGGGTCCGACACTGATGGCCGAGGGCCGGAAGTTGGGGTCCGTCGAGGAAATCAGGTTTTCCAGCGTCTCACCTTTGATGCCCGAGCCGTCGTCAGAGACCTTCACCCGGAAGGCACCCTGGAAGCTGATGACATTCAGGTTGATGAAATTGTTCTGAAATTCCTCGGGGAAATGGCGGCTGCTGAGGATTCCGGTGCCCGGGCAGGGCCGTGACGGACGGTTCCAAAACTCCTTCATCCCGGAATGCGAGGCGGGATAATCAATATTGCCGGAAAACGCAGCGCCAAAGTAGTTCGCGTTGCCGGTGGCATCGGTGACGATGTCATTGCCCCAGCGGTCGAACACGCGGCCGTGAGGATTGGCAAAGCCGTACGGAGCGTACCGGGTGAAGTCGCCGGTGCGGGGTTCGAATCGATAAATGGATCCGTCGTTGTTGCGAACCGGTCCGTGGGCGGTCTCCACCTGGGTGCGGTGAAAGACGCCGTCGCTCAGGTAGATGGAGCCGCCCGGATCGAGGCAGATGGCGTTGGCGGTGTGATGGGAATCCGCGGAATCCATGCCCATCAGAATCCGTTCCTTCCAATCCGCCTTGCCGTCGCCATCGGTATCGCGGACGAACCACATGTCCGGCGCCTGCATCACCAGCACGCCGTCCTTGTAAAACTGGAAGCCGGTCGGCGCGTTCAAATCATCCAGATAATGGGTGACCTTGTCTGCCTTGCCGTCGCCGTCGGTATCTTCGAAAATCAGGAGGCTGTCACCCACCTTGCTGTCCGGAGTGCGTTCCGGGTAGTTCGGCCAGGCGGCGACCCACAGGCGGCCCTTGGTGTCCCAAGCCATCTGGACGGGGTTGGCGAGTTCGGGGAACTGCTCCTCGCTGGCGAAGAGGTTGACCTTCATGCCGGAGTGGACGGTCATCTTGGAGATGGCCTCCTCGCCACCGAGGAATTCGTAGGAACCGTCGGCCTTGGTGCCGCGTTTGTTGGTCGGAACCGGTGTCACCGCGGGAATGTTGGAATCGTCGATCTCCGCGTCCTTGCCCTTCGCCACCACCCAGATGTGGCGGTCACGATTGGCGGTCAGGACATCGCGCTGGGTCATTTCCTCCTGCATGACCTTGTAGTTGGAGAGGTAGGGAGCCGGCGCCGAGCGATCGCTGATGAATCCACCCTTGTCCGGCTGATAGGCCAGGGCGGAACGGCCGCCGAACACATTGTAGCCGTCGACCGTGCGGTAGCGGGCATGCCATTGGGCGTTCTTCTCGTTGATCGCTGCGCGCAGCTTTTCACGATTTCCGCGCGGGGCCTTTTCGTGGAATAACCCGTCGAACAACACCGGCGCGAGAGCGCGGTCGCCGTCATCCGAGAGGAACAAGCCGTTGACGGTCAGCGAACGATTGCGGGCCGCCGCATCGGCAAACAGCTTCTGGGAGGGGTGGAAGACATCGACGAACTGCACGTCGTTGTCACGGGCCACCTCGATCATGGCGGCGGTGTAGAGTTCGAGATTGCGATTGTTGGCGGTCGGGTCGGGGAAATTCGGATCGCGATGCCGTTCGTTGGCGATCGGGGAAACCAGGACCACACGGGGAGTGCCGCGGCCGGAGAAATCGGTCGACTTGAGATGCTTCAACTCCTTGTCGAGGTCGGCGCGGAACTTCGCCAGACCATCCGGTCCCTTGACGGATTCGTTGAATCCAAAGAAGGCGAGAACCACGTCGGCTCCGGTGCGCTTCAACCAGTCGTCGGGCGAACCGAAGTTCTCCGAGCGATGGCGAAACGCGATTTCATCACCGGCGACCGCCAGGTTGCGGAAGACCAGCTTGTGGTCGGGAAACCGGGCCTCGACCAGGGTTTCGAACCAGCCGGTGTGCTGCATGCGGTCGGCGAGCGCGTTGCCGATGAGGACCACGTGGTCACCGGGTTTGAGATCGAGCCGGGCGGGAGCTTCCGCGCGGGCCAGCAGGGCGCCGGCAATCAGGAGTGCGAATAGGGACTTGAACAGGTGCATGGCGATCAGGTGAGTCTACGGAAGCGCCACCCCTTTCGGAAAGCGCGGAATCCGGGATTACAAACGCCACCACTGACGCCAGAATTCAAGGCGCATTCATCCGGGTTTCAACGGGGGCGACATTCACCAATACGGCACTTGAGCCCACGACAGGTGGCGCGGCATGGTCCCGATTGAATGCTGATCCACCGCTCCCTGCTGGCCACGGCGTTTGTTGTCATCGCCGGGTGCACCGTTGAGAATCCTCACCCAGTAACCCCGATTCCGATGGAATCCAAGCCGCCAACGGTCTGGCCGGGACCCCGCGCCGGGGGTGGTGTCCTACTGCCCAACCAGTGGACGCTGGACCCGGTCGGAAAGCAGATCGCCCTCGGGGATTTTCCGGTCAATATCGCGGTTCATCCCGCCGGACGCTTCGCCGCCATCCTGCACAGCGGCAACGGCCCGCACGAAATCATCGTGGTGGACCTGCGCTCGAACAAGGTGGCGTCCCGGATTACCCTCGAGGAATCGTTCTACGGACTGGCCTTCAACGCTGACGGAAAACGCCTCTACGCCAGCGGCGCCGGTCGCGAGGTGATTCAATCCTTCTCCTTCGCCAACGGGTTCCTGTCCGATCCCCAGGACGTTCCGCTCCGCAAACCGGAGGAGCGCGGCGTGCCTTCCGGTCTCGCCGTCAGTCCCGACGGCACCCATGTCTACGTGGCCAATCTTCTCAGCCATTCGGTCAGTGACGTGACCCTGGGCAGTTCGTCCGCGGCGCCGATTGAAATCCCGCTCGGACCGCACGATGTCAAACCCATCCCAGCCAACCCGACCACCAACGGCCCCGCGGGAACGCTCGACGAAGAGGCGATCACCAAGCGGGCGCGCGCCCTGCTCGATGTGGCGAATCGGGACGCCGCCTATCCCTACGCCTGCGCGGTCGACGCGACACGCCACCGCCTCTACGTCAGCCTGTGGGGCATGGCCGCCGTCGAGGTGATCGACCTGGCGACGCACCAATCCATCGGACAATGGGCGACCCAGGAGCATCCCAACGAAATGCTGCTCACCCGTTCCGGCCGGCATTTGTTGGTGGCCAACGCCAATCGCAACACTGTCTCCGTCCTCGAAACCCAAACCGGGCGGACGGTAGAAACCTTGACCGCCGAACTGGGTCCGGAAGGTCTTCCCGGTTCCACTCCGAACAGTCTCGCGCTCACGCCCGATGAATCGCTGCTCTTCGTGGCCAACGCCAACATCAACGCCGTGGCGGTGTTCGATGTCCACCAGATCGGCCGCAGTCAGTCGCTCGGATTCATCCCGGTGGGCTGGTATCCCACCTCGGTCCGGGTAACGCCCGACGGCAAGCATCTGCTGGTGGCGAACGGAAAAGGTTCGGGTTCCCGGGCGAATCGGAACGGTCCGCAGCCCGGACGCGAAGCACCGGCAACCCTCACCGAGTACATCGGCAGCCTGTTCACCGGCACCCTGGAGATCATCGACCTGCCCGGGCGTGAAGCGTTGGAAAAACAGCTCGTGGACTACACTGCCCGCACCTATCGCTGCCGGCCTCCCACACCACCCGCCACCATCGAGGCCGGACATCCGATTCCGCTGCGCCCCGGGGATTCCTCGCCGATTCGTTACTGCATCTACATCGTGAAGGAGAACCGGACCTACGACCAGGTCCTCGGCGACCTCCGGCAGGGAAACGGTGATCCCTCGCTGTGTCTCTTCCCGGAAAAGGTCACCCCCAACCACCACAAGCTGGCGAAGGAGTTCGTCCTCCTCGACAATTTCTACGCCGAGAGCGAGGTCAGCGCCGACGGCCATGAGTGGTCGATGGGGGCTTATGCCACCGATTTCGTCGAAAAGATGTGGCCGCTCAGCTACGGCCACAATGGGTCCCGCAAATACACCTATCCTGCCGAGGGACGATTCAAGATCGCCGAACCGGCCGGTGGCTATCTCTGGGACGTGGCAAAGAAAGCCGGCGTCAGCTACCGGAGCTACGGCGAGTTCGTGAACAACGGGAAGACCACCAACGATCCCGCCACCACGCTGGTCGGCACCCTGAAAGGTCATTTCGATCCCGGCTTCCACAGCTTCGACATGGATTACCCGGATCAATCCCGAGCAGACCGCTTCATCTCCGAGCTCAAACGCTTTGAACGGGAGGGCGACATGCCCCGGCTTCAAATCGTCCGTCTGCCCAACGATCACACCGCCGGCACCACCCTCGGCAAACACACGCCCACCGCCTTTCTGGCCGATAACGACCTCGCCCTCGGCCGGGTCATCGAAGCCGTCAGCCGGTCCCGGTTTTGGGCGCAGACCGCCGTCTTCGTGGTGGAAGACGACGCGCAGAACGGGCCGGATCATGTCGACGCCCACCGCACCGTGGCGTTCGTGATCAGTCCGCACGTGAAACATCGCACCGTGGATTCTACACTCTACTCGACCAGCAGCATGCTGCGGACGATGGAGTTGATCCTGGGGCTGCAACCGATGAGCCAGTTCGACGCCGCCGCCATGCCCATGCTGGCCAGCTTTGGCACCACGGTCGATCCGCGTCCCTACTTAGCCGAACCGGCAGGCGTGGACATCAACGAGCGCAACACGGCCAAGGCCTGGGGACAAAAACTGTCGGCCCAGATGAACTTCAAGAAGGAGGACGCCGCCGATGACCTGGTGCTGAACGAGATCGTCTGGAGATCCGTGAAAGGCCCCGATTCCCACGCCCCAGCGCCCACCCGCGCCGCCTTCGTCCGCCGCACCGATCGCGACGACGATTAGCGCCTGTCTGAAGATTGGGACGGTTCCTGAAGCGAGTGTTGGCGAGAAAACGGCCGGCTTTGGAGTGATTTTGAAGCGGCCGTGTCTCGCAGTTCGGCTCCACCTCTCGCGCCCTACGAACTCCCTCCCCACCATTCGGAATGGAGGGGAGGGCCGGGGAGAGGCGGTGCCCCATGGTCATTGAGAGCTGTCTGGCATCCGGCCTCGCATCGACAATCCACGGCGCGACGGGGCTTTAATTGAGTCATTCCGGCTTATTCCGCCGGCATTTTCTTGGGCCAGGGAAACTCAGGATGTGCCGGGATGCCGGGAGGTAAGGAATGGAATTTCTGCATTTCCGAGGTCCAGGTGACCAGGTCAGGACCTGCGAACACACTCGGATCGTCGAGAGTTCCGACCTTGATGAGCACCGCACTCGGTGCGCGATCGGATCGTGCGGTCAGATGCACCCCGCAGATCGTACAGAAGTGCCGCGTCGGGGACCCCGGGCGATCGTTTTTGTTGAAGGAGCCTGGCGTCCCATTGGTGAATTGAAAGCTGACGGCGGAAACAGCCATGAAGAGATTCCCCGCACCGCCAGAAATATTCTGGCAGGTCCGGCAGTAGCACATTCCGCGCATGAGCGCCGGTCCTTCGCACCGGTAGCGAACTTCACCACAATAGCACCCGCCGGTCAGAATTGTGGCATCGTGTGACATAGCAGAGAGTGGTATTGCCCGACCAAGATTCAGCGACCGACTCACGGGACTGGTGGATGGCAGTAAGAGCGCAGTGGTTGGATTCGTTGTAGCGCAAGTTGCCTCACCCTTGAATTGACCGACCTCGGGGGGTTGGTTGCGTCGAAATCGGAAAGAATGCGGCGCCCGCGTTCGGTCCAGCGATCTGGTTGAGCCATTCGAAGCTACTGTCCGCAAATCGCTAGTTTTACTTTCGCATCTCTCTCTATTTCCTCCCTTCCAACTCTACAATACGTCCCTTCAGCCTCTCCCTGAGAATTTCGAAGACGGGCTTCAATTGCGGTGGGGCAGGATTCACAAACAATTCATCCCACCGCTGCAAACTGTCTTTCAGTCTGTCCAGGTCTGCAGCCGAATTTCCCGTGTTTAGCCGATCGTTCCATTGCTTCAGGGCTTTTCGTTGCTCGTCGTCCAAGTCCGTCTCTGTCCAAGTCCGCATCTGGGTGACCTTTTCAGGCTGACGAGACGCCGGCGGTCGACTCGCTCGGACGTCTTCTGGCTGGCGGTTGCCCTGGGTCCTGCATCCGAGAACAGCGACACAGCCGGAGACAAAGACTAGTCGCAGAAGCGCGCGCACCGTGGTCCAACGTAGAAAGCTGAGCCACCATCGACTCGCGGCGTGAATCGCGACAACGGAATCCCGCAGGCGCGGGACGTCAACGTCGGTTCGCTCGAACGACTTTTTTGGGGCGTATCTGGACACTGCCCCTTTGGACGCCCGTTGGAATAGCGTGGGGCATGCATCCGACCCACGGCGGCCGGTCCACCGCGTACCAAAACGAATATGGGGCGCGGGTGGAACCAGGCCCTCTACCTTGGGCGATGCCCAAGGCTGGTATGGGGCGGGCCGTTGGCCCTGAGAAGAGCGGAAGTCTTGCCTCCCGGCTATGGAGCGCGGGTCTGTGACCCGCAGCCACGTCGCCATCGAGCGGCGGGTGGAATGAGTTGAGGCCGTCTTGCGAACCCGCGGCCCGCGGCGTTCGGGGACAGTGTCAAGATGGGCCCACTTTTTGGGCGGCGAGGCTACCATCAGAAGAGTATCTCCTTGAGGAAAACTCTGACGCCACTCCAAAACCCACGCTCTCTGGCCGTGAGAACCGCCACAATCACGATGCAGACAACGAACACAATTTCCGCGATTACCGGCGTGAACACAACGAGCATTAGAGCCCCGGCCACGACGAACAACGTAACCGCCCAAGCAATGATTCGAGTCCGAGGTTCTGGTTTCATGCACTGGGTTGAGAGTCTAGCGCCTCAACCGATCAGAGGCTTGATGAGTTCCGTGCGCCAATCGGCTGGGTCGGAGCTCGATTCGGGTCCCGTGACGTAGCACTGGTATTGGTCTGCGGCTGGAGTGTGTCCGCTGGCGTTGATCCAGTCCATGAACTCACCCCAGGCGTCGGCGAGCTCTTCGTAATCACCGTGTAAAACCGTCATGGCCACCTTCATCGCGGGCCACTCGCCCGGTTTGACGCGGCCCGCCGGGACGACCGGCGCGCTGACGGGCACGCCAATCTCGAAATCCCAATGATCGGGAGCCATCGTGAAATGGTGATCAAACCACGGGCCCGTCGGCTGGATGCCCTGAGCGGCGATGATGGTCATCAACTCCTCGAGGCCCGGACCCATGACGTTGTAAATCTCGTCCTTCGGGATCGTGAGATGAATGACAGCAGTCAGCCGGGTTGCGGTCTGCGTGATGTGTGGCGTGTCGAGCATAAGGTGTGAGTTGCTTGGAATTTGTCACCCGGGCGCGCGTAGCAGCGTCAAACGACTGGTGCAGCCTCGTCTGGATGCCAACTTGAATCTCGCGAAGACAGTCTCCCCAGGTGTTGGCTGACACGACTTGTCAGGCGGTCAGACTCGCCCCATCCCAATTGTGCTCGGGGTCCGGATAAAAGGTGAGGCCAGAGGCGTTGTTGACCACCAATACCAGCCAGCCGCCAGGAACCTTGGTTCGATGGACATCGCCCAGCTTGAAGATTCCGCCTTCCGCCCTGGACGAATTCAATTTGTGCCAGACGAGTTGTCCTGGTTCTGATCCCTGCGCCGTGTTCGCGCTCTTATTCATATTCGTTATCCTTCCGTTCTGTTGAGGAGTTAATCTGGTGCGATTCGTTCGAAACAACCGGTGACCCGCTGCCGCCTATGAGGCGGGGTCGAACCCGAAGGCGCGCAGCTCCTGATCGCAGCGGCAGGCCTTTGCGATGCGTGTGGCCCACGCGACGGCCTCATCGCGCGAGGGTAGTTCAAGCACGGTGAAGCCACCGTTGAGTGGCAGCGCATGTTCGGCGCTTCGTTCATTTGGATTCCGGCGGAGCTTTCTCTTCGCCGGATTGGGCCGCGCTGCGCTTACGCATGTGTGCAACGCTCAGGAACACAACGCTGAGCGAGAGAAAGATAACCCCCTGCGCGATGGCGGAGTTCGGGCGCTCGCCGATTCGATGTTCATCGTATGCAAGGGCGAAAAGGAGAACTGCCACCAGGGCAACCACGATTGAGGCAACGCGGAAACGCCTAGCGGCGGTTTTAGGATTGGATGCCATGATGGTGGCGATTGGAGTTGGTAAGGGCTTTATCTTGCGTTCGTAAAAAACGGCGTACACAACCGCCTAACGCCTGAGCTCAGGGACGCCGGACACGGCGCGTTGGAATGGAAGGAAAGGGTGAACCCGGCGTTCCCTAGAGCGGCTTGTTGGGGAGTCACAGCAAGCCCCCCGCGATCTCGGCTCGGATCTCCACGAGTCGACGCTCCTGCCTCTCAATCTGCTCTGGAGTCGAATGATACTCCAAGCACGGCCGAATTGTCCTGAACTCAGAATGGCTCATCCGACGGGGCAGATCCTCCCAGAGCATCGCAGATCGTGGCAAGTGCTCATAGAACGCACAAACCACCGCGGTCCGTAGATCGTCACTCGGCGACTCGAAAAACCAACGTGCCGCTGCATATACCCTGCTTACAAGATCACCGTCGCCCCGCTTGCAGGCCTCCTCGCACGGATAGAGAAGTTCGATCCAGAGAGCCATGGGATTCTCGGCCGTCTCTGCGAGGGTACGAAACTCGGGCAACCGTTCGATGATCTGACGTCGCCACGCGCTCATAGTCCCCAACAGCGTAGTGAACCGCCGCCAAGTGGCTGGCCAGTGGCAATATTAATATTGATGACGGTGTGCATTGGCATGTTCAGCGCTCCCTGTGGCACTATTGATTTTGCGGCGAGTGGAAATTCATTGGTTTTGCTGGCTTTGTCGACGCGTTATTGACGCCGAGCACATCTGCGCCCGCAGCCGTTTCAAGAGGACCGATTCTCCGGGAACGGTGCCCATCGATTGTGCGATTCCTTCGATTCAACCGGATGGATCAACGGACGATCGCAGGCGGGTGGCGACCTCCGCGTGAAATCGCGGATCACAGTCGCGCGATGGAAGAATTCCACATTACGATCGCCGGCGAATCGGCACGGTCGTGTTCGTAGCCCAGGAGGCTGACCGATGCCGGATCGAGCAGGAGGTGCCGGCCCTCTTCGATGGGCAATTGGATCCAGCGGGTCGCCAGAGCGCGCCCGAAATGCCCGTGGGAGAAGACGGCGACATTGCCCTCCAGCGTCGAAAGTCGGCTGATGACCCGATCGGCCCGATCCGAGACCCGGCCGGGATCCTCACCACCCGGGCAACCATTGCGGAACACATTCCAATCCGGTCGCCCGGCGAGGATTTCCACCGATCGCAGACCTTCGTACTCACCGTAATCCCATTCCGTCAGGTCGGGTTCGATCTCCATTCCCAGACCCATTCCCGCGAGTTCACAGGTCTGCCGGGCCCGGAGACGCGGGCTGCAGAGCACCGCTGAAAACTGGATCCGCTGGAGGCGTTCGCCCAACTCCCGGGCCGAATCCTGACCGTCCGGCGTCAGCGGCACTTCCGTCCGTCCGGTATGCTGGCCGGACTTGGACCATTCGGTTTCACCGTGACGCATCAGGTAAATCAATGGAGGCATTGCACCCCCATGGATCGCCGCTTTGCCGCCCGTTTCCAATACGGGATTTCCCCGAATCCTCCCTGGCGTTGGTATGTCCGCCGTGGGACTCCACCCTTCCCGCCCGGCGAACTCCCTCCCCACCATTCGGAATGGAGGGGAGGGCCGGGGAGAGGCGGCGCACCCACGGCACAGATCGGCGACAATCACTTGAATCGATCCCCGATGGGGCAGAACTCGGCTTCAGAAGGCGTATTTGCGACGTAGGTGATTCTCACTGGGACTCCACCTCTCCCGCCCTCTGGGCACCCTCCCCCCCATTCTGAATGGCGGGGAGGAAAGGAAGTGGCGTTCGATGATCATCAGTTGGTAACAATTGACTGAACCTGAGGTCCTCAAATCTAGTCTCGGAAGGCTTATTGAGAAGCGAGTGATTCGCTGTGGGACTCCACCTCTCCCGCCCTCCGGGCACCCTCCCCTCCATTCCGAATGGCGGGGAGGGAAGGAAGTGGCGTTCGCCCAACTCCCGGGCAAGGTCGTGGCCGGACTTGGATCACCCGGTTTCACCGTGCCCCATCAGGTAGATCAACTGGTTCATGGCGACTTCATGGATTGCCGGCCCGGGGTCCACTTCCAATTCCGGATTTCAGGCAAATCCTCCCATGTTTTCAGATGTACCCCGTGGAGACAGTTGGAAAAAATGAAACTGCTCCGGGAGATGAGTGAAGCGAAGCGGGATCGAGTCTATTGTGCGAAGGTGATTCTCGACATCTTGGAGGAGCCCGCGCGCCTGACCCCCGCCGAAACCTTTTGACGGCGTGGTCAACATCACCGATTTGGGTACCGGACCCATTCTATGAACCCTGAACCCGCCCTGCCACCGATTCTGAAACACCTGACCGTTTCGAACCTCCTGATGATCGTGGCGGCGGTGGTGGCCGCACGCCTGATGGCCGCGGGAATCAAAAAGAGCTTCGGCCTCGTCGCCCAAGCGTCGCCTGCACACTGGCGCATCCGTCTTCTGGCCTGGATGCCCATTGCGCGTCTGGGAGTCGTCTTGGCAACAGTCGCCTTCATCATCTCCCTGCTCATCGTCCCAACCTGGCAGAATATGGTGGGGCTGGCGGCCGGAGCCGGACTGGTACTCTCGTTCGCGTTGAAGGATTACGGCAGTTGCCTCCTGGCCGGATTGGCCGCCATTTTCGAGCGCACGTATCAGCCCGGCGACTGGATCGAAATCGGGGGAGCCTACGGCGAAGTCCGTTCCGTCGGACTGCGGGCCGTCCGTTTGGTGACTCTCGAAGACACCGAGGTGATCATCCCTCACTCCGCCATCTGGACCTCGCCGGTGTTCAACGCCACCAGCGGTAATCACACGGTCCTCTGCGTCACTGAGTTCTTTCTGCATCCCGACCACGACGGCCTTCTTGCGCAGGCGCGATTACAGGGAATCGCCACCACCAGTCCGTTCTGGCTGACGGACAGTTCCGTTGTAGTCGGCGTCGAGGAGCACCCATGGGGAACGAAATACAAGGTGCTGGCCTATGCACGCGACAGCCGCGAACAGAAGAAGTTCACCACTGACCTGACCCTGCGCGGCAAGGCGGTGTTCCGGGAGCTTGGCATCAAGACGGCGCAGGCCTCTCTGGCGGTAACCCGATAGCCTTGTCCCTCGCCGGGAGGATGCAGGAAATCCTCCTGCGCGGGGACAGGCGGGTCGGCGCCGGTGGGAAAGAACTGGCAAAGGGGTCACCCACTATCGACACTTTTCGTCCGGGAGGCCGCGAATGATTGTGGGGAGGTGATGCCCCTTCAGGTAGATCAACTAGTTCATGGCGACTTCACGGGTCGCCGGTTTGCCGGCCATTTCCAATTCCGGATTTCCGGCAAATCCTCCCCGTGCTGCGCGATGTATTGCTTGTGATCGATGAGTTTTTCGCGAATCGCCTGCTTGGTGTAGGCCGCAGCGGATCCGAGTTTCGGGACGCGATCAATGACATCCATGACGAGATGGAACCGGTCGAGATCATTCATCACCACCATGTCGAAGGGCGTCGAGGTCGTTCCCTCTTCCTTGTAGCCGCGAACGTGGAGGTTTCGATGTCCGGCGCGGCGATAGGTGAGCCGATGGATCAGCCAGGGATAACCGTGATAGGCAAAGATGATCGGGGTGTCGGTGGTGAACAACACGTCAAAGTCCCGGTCGCTCAATCCGTGCGGATGTTCACTGGACGGTTGGAGCCGCATCAGGTCGACCACATTGATCACCCGGATTTTCAGATCGGGGAAATGTTTCCGGAGCAGTTGCACTGCCGCCAAGGTTTCGAGCGTCGGAACATCACCGGCGCAGGCCATGACCACATCCGGGGTCCCGCCCTGATCGTTGCTAGCCCACGGCCAAATTCCGATGCCGGCGCTGCAATGCTTCACCGCCGCGTCGATGTCCAGCCACTGCGGGGAAGGCTGTTTGCCGGCCACGATCACGTTCACGCAATTCCGGCTGCGCAGACAATGATCGGTCACCGAGAGTAAAGTATTAGCGTCGGGCGGCAGATAAACCCGGATGAATTCGGCCTTCTTGTTGGCGACATGATCGATGAATCCCGGATCCTGATGGCTGAACCCATTGTGATCCTGACGCCAGACATGGGACGAGAGCAGGTAGTTGAGGGAGGCGATCGGGCGCCGCCACGGAACGCGGCTGGAGACCTTCAACCACTTGGCGTGCTGGTTGAACATTGAGTCCACGATGTGGATGAAGGCTTCGTAGCAGGAGAAGAAGCCGTGCCGCCCGGTCAGCAGATAGCCCTCCAGCCAACCCTCGCATTGGTGTTCGCTCAGCATCTCCATGACCCGGCCGGCCGGCGCGACGTGATCGTCGCCTAGAAGAATCTCAGCGGTCGAACACCGGTTGGTCACTTCGAACACGGCATCCCAGCGGTTCGACGACGTTTCATCGGGACTAAAAACGCGGAACGTCTTACGGTTTCGATCAATCACATCGCGGATGAAGCGGCCTTGAATCCGTGTCGCTTCACCGTCGACGGCACCGGGGTTCGGCACAGCCACGGCGTAGTCGCGGAATTCCGGCAGTCGAAGATTCTTCAACACCAGCCCGCCGTTCGCCCGGGGATTGGCACTCATCCGGCTCGTACCTCTGGGCGCCAGGTCTGCGATTTCCCGTCGTAATCCACCCTTGTCATCGAACAGCTCCCGCGGCCGGTAGCTTTTCATCCAATGTTCCAAGAGTTTCACATGGCCCGGAGCCGCCATGTTCGCGATCGGCACCTGATGCGATCGGAAGGTGCCTTCGGTCTGTTTTCCATCCACCCGCTTCGGCCCGGTCCAACCCTTGGGTGAACGCAGAATGATCATCGGCCACCGCGGCCGTTCCTTGAATCTTCCGGTGCGCGCGGTCTTTTGGATGCGTCCGATGTCGGCTATCACCCGGTCCAGCGTGGCCGCCATCAACTGGTGCATCGTCGCCGGATCGTCGCCCTCGACGAAATGCGGGGTGTAGCCATATCCGCGGAACAAGGCGTCCAGTTCGTCATGCGAAATGCGCGCGAGGACAGTGGGGCCGGCGATCTTGTAACCGTTCAGATGCAGGATCGGGAGCACGGCCCCGTCGCAAACCGGGTTGAGGAATTTGTTGGAATGCCAACTGGTCGCGAGCGGCCCGGTCTCAGCCTCGCCATCGCCGACAACACACGCGACCAACAGATCCGGATTATCGAAGGCGGCCCCGAAGGCGTGCGACAGCGAGTAACCGAGTTCGCCTCCCTCGTGGATCGACCCGGGAGTTTCCGGAGCAACATGACTCGGAATTCCGCCCGGAAAGGAGAACTGCTTGAACAACCGCCGCATACCCTCTTCGTCGGGCGTGACGTCAGGATAAACTTCGCCGTAGGTTCCTTCAAGATAGGCATTCGCCACGATGCCGGGCCCGCCATGACCCGGACCGGTGATATTCAGAACATTGAGGCCTCGTTCCTTGATGACCCGGTTCAGATGGACGTACACGAAGTTCAATCCCGGCGTGGTTCCCCAATGGCCGAGCAGGCGGGATTTGATATGAGACAGCCGGAGAGGCCGCTTCAGCAGCGGATTCCCGCGGAGATAGATCTGACCGACGGACAGATAGTTCGCCGCACGCCAATAGGCATCGAGCAGGCGCAGCTGGTCCGGTGACAGCGTTTTCGCGGGCCTGTGGGGCGCCGCGCTCATTCGCGTTGGAAGTCGATGAATCCGCGCTGAACGTCGGTTTGGATCAGCTTCACCCGAACGCGGTCGCCGACATCGAGTCCCACGAAACCCGCCGCCAGCCGGCCTTCCACTGCGGGGAGAAAAGTCCGCACCCAGGTGCCCTTGGAGGAGGCACCTGTAATGATGGCGTCAAAGCTCTCCCCGATCCGACTCGACAACAGCAGCGCGGCCGCCGACTTGCGGACCTGGCGTTCCACCTTCGTCGCATCGTCCTCGCGCGCCGTGCAATGTTTGGCGAGTTCTCCCAGTTCCGGAATGGAATAGGGCAGCGGTGCCCCAACCATCGCCGCTTTCAGGAGACGCTGGGTAATGAGATCGGGAAAACGCCGGTTCGGAGCCGTTGAATGCGTATAATTCTTCACCGCCAATCCAAAGTGTCCGGGTGCAGCGCAGCCCGGAGGATCGAGGACGTATTCGCCGCGTCCAACCAGTTTCACCACCGACAGCGACAGATCGGGAAAGCCCTCCGGATCGGCCCCTCGACGACGGGAGAGAAAGGCTTCCAGCGCGGCGGCGTCGGGCTGATCCGGAAGTTTCTCCCCAAAGCCCGATGCGAGTTCAACAATCCGCGACCAGCGTTCGGGGGATTTGAGAACGCGACGGAGCGATGGAAATTTCTTCGACGCGAGATAGGTCGCCGTCACGCCGTTCGCGGCGATCATGAACTCCTCGATCAACTGCTTTGCGCGGTTCTTCGGATCCAGGTCGAGGTGAACGAGCGCATCCCCCTGAAAGACCGCCTTGGGCTCGATGGTTTCGAGACTCAACGCTCCCAGGTGATGGCGCCGCTCGACGAGTTGCTGCGCGAGGACGTCCTGAATTCGGAGGTTTTCACCCAGTGTCGGCGTTTCCGCGAGGCGTCGCGGCGCCGGTCCCACTCCGTCCAACCACGCCGCCACACTTTTGTAAGCCAGCTTGCCGCGGTTCCGAACCTGAGCCCGATATAGGTCCGATCCGACCAGGACTCCGTCGGAACCGAACACCATGTCCACCACCACGGCGACCCGGTCCTGATCTTCGTTCAGCGAGGTCAGGTCCGTGGACAAAGCCTCCGGGAGCATCGGGAAAATGCGGGCGGGCGTGTAAACGGAAGTGGTGTTGCGGGCGGCATGACCATCGAGCGCCGAGCCGCGTCGGACCCGTTCATCCACGTCGGCCACCGCGACGAGAATCCGCGTCCGCCGGCCGTCGAGGGACTCTGCGACTGTGAGTTGATCGAGATCGCGCGAGTCGTCGTTGTCGATGGAGACCCAGGGCCGGTCGCGGAGGTCGCGGAGGTTCCCGGGCGCTGCCGCCGTCCGTGTAAAAGCGGCCAACTCCGCCTGCGCCGCCGCGGGAAACTCCGGTTCCAATCCCCGATCCACCATCGCCTGTCGGGCAATCGCGGCCAGGAGGGCACGGTCGTTGGTGTGGCCGGTGGAGGTCCGGGGGGAACCTGGGTTGGCGTGGGTCGGTCCGGCGGACTTGGGTTGAATCGATTCGTTCATGGCGGTGAGTGGGAGGGTCAAACGCCGGCCGGGTATGTTCAATGTTCCAAATGGGCTACCCACCCTTCCATTGTGAATCACAGCGCCTCCGGCCGGAACGAAGCCGTCAGAAGCGGGTTCATCCCACAACGCGCCCTTCGAATTCTCGGAGGACGGCGTGAGCCTTTCTCCGGACGAAACGGGCTGAGGACCAGCGATTCGAGGATCCGCAGCAGCAGCGCGGAAGGCCGGTCATTCCAACGGCTCCGATAGACCGCGGGAGGCAGCCCACCGAAGCTACCCCACCCCGATTTCCCGCGTTGGCAAAGATGTCGGAATCGCACCTCGAAAGGCTGAACCGGAGACACGAGCCGTGGCCATGGGGTAAAACCCCACCGCTGACGCTGGGTCCGGAAGGAAAATCACCGCCCGGTGTCCGGTGTGAATCCCAATCCGGGAAAACGCCAAACCGAACGCGCGATCATCGACTCTTCGTCGGTGGGGATTACCCGCACGACAACCCGGCTGATCGCAGCGGATATGACACCCGCGTTGTGTGAATTCCGGATCGGATCCAATTCAATCCCGAGAAACCCAAGCCCCTCACAAATCCGGGAGCGGATGGACGGACAGTTCTCACCGATGCCTCCCGAAAACACGAGGGTGTCCAGTCCACCGAGTGCGGCGGCAAAGGCTCCGAGATACTTCTTCGACTGGTAACAAAACAATTGCACCGCTTCCGCCACGCGGGGATCGGTGGCCTCCAACGTCAGAAGGTCCCGCATGTCGGAACTAGTCTCCGACACTCCCAGGAGCCCGGACTCCTGATTTACCATCCGGTGGAATTCACCCACGGTCATTCGTTCCGATCTCGCCAGGTATCCCACCAATCCCGGATCCAGATCGCCCGAACGGGTCCCCATCGGCAGTCCGGCAGTCGGAGTAAAGCCCATGCTGGTATCGACGCTCTTTCCGTCCCGCACCGCCGCCATGCTCGCGCCGTTGCCGAGGTGGGCCAGGATGAGGTGTCCCTTCGAGGCGGCGGGCTCACCGAGCCGCGAGAGTTCCTCCATCAGATAGGCGTACGACAAACCATGGAAGCCGTACCGTTGAATCCCCTTGGCATCAAACCGGCGGGGAATCGGCAGCAATGTGGCGACCCGCGGCATTGTCCGGTGAAAGGCGGTGTCGAAACAGGCGAGCTGGAGCAGTTGCGGATGACGCCGCCAAAACGCCTCGATCAATTCCAGTTCGCCCGGCAAGTGTTCCGGATCGCAGGGAATGATGCCATGGAGTTCATCCAACAGTTCCGGGGTGATCGGCTCGGGTTCCGTGTGCCGCATTCCGTGAACGACCCGATGTCCCACCCCGACGATCGAGGCGAATTCGTCCCGTTGTTCCAGCCAATCAATGAGTGAATCGGCCGCCGAATCCCGAGTGGTGACGGGAAACGCGACGGGCTCAGACATCACGCCCGCCGCATCGCTCCAACGCAGGGCTGTTCCGCTCAGACCGATCCGTTCCACCGTTCCACGCCAGACCCGCTCGGGAACCGCATCGATGCGGAACAATGCAAACTTGATGCTGGACGATCCCCGGTTGAGGGCGAGGACGTGCCGCGGGGTTGGGTCGGGGTTTGGCTTCATTCGAGATCCTCATCACACCTTCATCCCCGTCCAGTTCAACCGCCCGCTCAATCGGAAGTGAGGCCGACCGTTCACGAGACCGGTGCGGTATCGGGTTTCATTTCCCGACCCATCGGATCGGACCCACTCGCGCCCGATTCCTCGCGAGCATTACGCGCCAAGCGCTCGAAGCGTGCCTTGATCCGGTCCAGTTCCTCCGTCGACAACTCTTCGATGTCCAGAAGGGTGTTCCTCGCCGTCTTGGTGGCCCGGATCAACTCATCGAGCTTCAACTGCACTGCTTCACTCTCGCGATTCTGCGCATTCCGGATCAGGAAGATCATCAGGAAGGTGATGATGTTGGAGAAGGTGTCGATGACGAGCAGCCATGTGTTTCCGAACCGGAACACCGGTCCCGCCAGCAGCCAGATCACGATCGCCGCAATAGCAACAGCGAAGGCCATGGGATGCCCGCTCTTGTGGACCACGGTCCGGGCAAATCGCTGGAATCCACCGAGCAGGCGGACGCGGACGGGTTGTCGGGAATTCGGCGTTCGATCGGGTTTCATTCAGTTGTCCTCGCCCTGTCCGTCACAACACCCGCAAAAAACTCAACAGGTCGGCCTTCTCGCCGTCGCTGAGTCGTGTTCCCAGAATCAGATTAAAAAACTCCACCGTGTCGTCCAGCGTCAGAAGTCGCCCGTCATGCAGGTACGGCGGCGAATCCCGGAGTCCGCGCAGAGTGAAGGTTTTGATCGGACCATCCGCGCCACCCATCATTCCATTGATTCTCCTCGGCTTGAAAAACCGTTCCAACTGCAGGTTGTGCATGCTGTTGTCGGTATAATACGGAGGCGGATGGCACTCGACGCAGTGCGCTTTTCCGAGAAACAAATCCTGGCCCCGGCGTTCAGCCTCGGTGCCCCGTGCAGGATCGAGCCGGCCCAGAAGGTCGAGCTTGGGTGCCGGTGGAAAATCCAGCAGTTCCTGGAACTCCGCCATGAATTGAACCTGGCTTCCCCGGTCCAGAATGTTGGCGCCCTTCTGGGTCGCGGTCACCGGGTCTCCGTCGAAATACGCCGCCCGCTGTTCAAATTCGGTGAAGTCCTCAATCGTTTTCAATGCCCGCTGCGAGCCAAACAGGCGTTGGATGTTCACGCCGCGCAGCGACGGTGTGTCGATCCGATGCCGGAACTCCTGGGGCCGGACGTCACCGGCAAGATGGGTGGCCCCATTGGAATGCCCGTTGGCGTGACAATCGAAGCAGGCCACACCCCGATGCGGCGTTTCGGAACGGCGATCGGCGGTGTAATTGAACTGTTGCTGCGGAAATGGCGTTACCAACAGCCGCAGCCCCTCGATTTGCTTCGGGTTCAGGATTCCATCAAAGAGTTCGAACGCATTTTCGAGCGTGATCAACTGGCCGTGCGAAACATCGCCCAGATCCGGTCGCGTCGTGAGGAATACCGGCGCGGGATACTCCGGTAGAAACCGGTCGGGCAGGTCAAAATCGAGATCGAACCGCGTCAGATCCCGCGCCTCGCGCCGTTTGAGCTCATCAATGGCGAACTGCGGGAAAACCATTCCGCCCTCCGGATGATTGGGGTGCGGCAGCGGCATGAAACCCGGTGGAAACAGGTCTCTCCCTCGAATGTCGCCCGGCACCAGCCGCGCCAATTCCTCCCAACTCAAACCCGGTGCCAGCCGGACGCGGACGCCCCGCTGGACAGGCTTGCCGCGGGTCATCGTCACTTCAGGATCCGGATCATCCCGCAGATCATAGCGTGCCTGGAGGAGAGTCCGCTGCCGGCCCATGATCCCCGGTTTCTCCGCCTTCTTGCGGGCCATGACGGCGGAGAACGTCTCCTTCACCACCACCGGCGCAACGCTCGCATCCGGCCGTGCAAGAACGGCGGCGGGGCGGGAAACGAGGAGCAGGACAACGATGGACAGGGACCTGATCCATCGGCGGGCGGCATTCCCGATCGAGCCCGGCCTTGGGAACTCTGATCGGAACTGGGGAAACACCCGCGCGTTGAATCGAACGGATGCCTTCATCGGAGTCAACGACCGTCACCGTGTTCCATCGCCTCCGTGTACCGGCCCTGCGCGGCGGCGGCGTTGCAAAGGGCTCGGTGATGCAGCGCCTCTTGGGCGGCCGGAGCCTGGGCGGGAATGCCGCGCCAGGTGTTCAGCGCCGCCGCCTGCAATGCGCGACCGAAGGAAAAGCTCAATTTCCACGGCGGAGTCGAGGCACCGCAAATCGCGTTCAGGCGAACCGTGGCGATCACTTCGGTCTGCCCACCCGAGAGGAACAGGATTCCCGGAACCGCGGCAGGCACTGTCCGTCGAAGGCAGCGAAGGGTCGCTTCCGCCACCTCTTCGACCCGGGCCTGGATCGGGCATTCCGAACCGGAGACCACCATCCCTGTCTTGAGAAGCACCTGCTCGAGCGCGACGCGGTGATCAAACAACGCCTCAAAGAGCGCCTCCAATGCGGTCGTGGTCACATCCTCACATCGCGCAATCCCGTGGCGGCCGTTCATCAAAACTTCCGGCTCCACCATCGGCACCAATCCGGCCTCCTGGCTGACGGCGGCGAAGATCGCCAACGCGCGGGCGTTCGCCTGGATGCAGGTCAGCGTGGGAAGGGACTCGCCCACCGAGATGACGGCCCGCCATTTTGTAAAACACGCCCCCAGCTCCCGGTATTCCAACAAACGATCGCGGAGACCATCGAGTCCCTGAGTCAGGTGTTCGCCGGGAAACCGGGCGAGATCCGTGGTCCCTGCGTCCACCTTGACGCCCGGGATGATGCCGCGGTTCACAGCAATCCGGGCGACGGAATCACCGGCACCGGCACCAGCGCCCTGACGGAGGATGTCGTCCGAAAGGATCACGCCGCTGATATAGCGATCCAAACCAGGCGTGGTGATCAACAACTCGCGCCAGGCACGACGCGTGTCCGCCGTTGAAACGGTTTCGATCTCGGCGAAGCGGCGGGCAATGGTGGGAAGACTTTCGTCCGCCGCCAGGATTCCCCTGCCCGGCGCCAGGATTCCTTCAATCGCCGCTTCCAACGCCGGCGGACCGCCGTCTCCTTGTTCGCCTTGCCCTCGGCGATCAATTGCAACACTTCCATTTCCCGCGAGGTCAGCACCGCAGGTTTTCTGCTCAAGGCACCTGCGCGCCCGGGGAAGCAGGGTCCCAGCCGTTCCAGACGCCGCTTCACCGAGGCGCTGAAATGTCGTTTCCCCTGGTGAACGTCACGAATCGCCTGGCACAGCTCGCGGGCGGAAGTCTGTTTGAGCAGGAACCCGCAGGCACCGGCCGCGGTCGCGCCGTTCACATAGGCGTCGTCGCTGTGGGCTGAAAGAATGACGACGCGCGTGGCCGGAAACGCCTTGAGAATCTGGCGGGTGGCCTCCAGTCCGTTGAGCAGCGGCATCGCGATGTCCATGAGCACCACCGAGGGCCGCAGCTCCGCGATCATGCGGACCGCGTGGCGACCATCCTGGGCTTCGCCGACCACTTCCATGTCCTTCTCAAACTCCAGCAATCGACGGAATCCCTCCCGGACGATGGTGTGGTCATCGGCGAGGAGCACCGAGATTCGGTTGGCAGCCATTTAGAGATCAGTGTTTTGCACCAGTTTGTTTGCGGACACAGCCGCGACGCCGGGAGTGTTAGACAAGGGAATCTGGACATCGACGATGGTTCCCGTCGCCGGTGCGGACGCGATGGAGAACGTTCCGCCCACCATCTCAACCCGTTCGCGCATCCCCAGCAGTCCCAGCCGCCGGCGATTGTCCGCTGAAAACACTTTTCTGACGTCGAACGATTTTCCGTCGTCCCGGATCCGGAGACCCACCCCTCCCGTCAACTTGCGAAACCGCACCTCGACGTTGGTGGCGCGAGCATGGCGGGAAACATTGACCAGGGCCTCCTGGGCGACGCGAAAGAGCACCGTTTTCCGGTTTGAATCAATCTGTTCCACTCCGGGAAAGGCGATCAGTTTGGACCGGACACCCGTCCGCGCCGTGAACACCTTCAGATACGAATGCATCGCGGGAATCAACCCGAGATCATCGAGAACGGCCGGCCTCAACTCCCTGGCGAATTGATGGACCAGGTCCACGGATTTCTCCACCAGGCGCTGGGTGCGGTCGATGTTTCCGGCGAGGCCCTTTGAATTCGATGCCGCATCCTTCTTTAACACGGCCAGCCGGACGTTGATCCCGGTCAACACCTGGGCAATGACGTCATGCAGCTCGCGGCTGATCTTCTTTCGTTCGTCCTCGTGGGCCGAAATAATCTGCCGGGACAAGTGGCGCATCTGCTGCTGCATTCGGTTCGACTCATGAAGGAGCTTTAGCGAGTGGAGTTTGCTGTTCTCAAGCTCCTTCTCCGCCGCCAGCCGCTGGGTGATCTCCAGATTGAGTTCCAGATTGGAGGCGGCGAGCTCGACCGTTCGACGGCTGAGGGTCTCGATAAACCGCTTCAGTTGGGCGCTGGCCACCTGCGCGCTGCGTTGGGTCTTCTCGATCGGGGTGATGGCGACGGCAAAGAAGGTTCCCGCCTTTCGAATGACGCCGGCGCGTTTGCGGGGGGACACTTTGGGCAGAATGTCACAGACCAGGGTGTGTTCGTGCAGCCGGGCCAGGTCGAGTGTCAACAGTCCCGCCGCCAGCGCCCTGCTTCCAAAGCCCCGTGCAACCTCAAGGCTCGACGACGCGTCCCTTGAGAGAAATTTCCCCAGGGCAACCCGGTAGCTGCGGGACAGGTTGTGGTGTTCGGATTTCAAGTGGGTCGAAGCGATTGTGCAACTCGGCTCATGGATTTTGCGGATTTTGCCACCAACCGTTGGGTGTGGGTGATCTCACTCCGGAAGCCTTTGGTGCTGCGCCCGGTCTCCTGTTTCATCGCTGCGAGCCGGACATTGATCCCGAGGAGAGTCTGGCCGATTTCATTCTTGAGTTTCCGGCTGATGTTCAAGCGTTCGTCCTCCTGCGCTGCGAGGACCTTGTGCGTCAGCCGCCTCAGCTCGGACTGCAACTGCAGCGACTCCTTCAACAGACGCGCGTAGTGTTCTCCACTCGTCTTGAGCGCGGCTTCGACCACCTTCCGCCGGGCAATCCCCGCCCGCAACCGCCGATGACTGAGCGCCAGCTCCAGCGTCCGGCGGGTCAACGTCTCGTTCAACCTGCCCAGATCCGACCGGCTCTGCACCGCGGCGCTGTGGGTTTCGATGATTGGAATGATCGCCTCAGAGAAGAACGACTCGGCCCGCCGCAGTGAACCGCGAAGGGCGACCGGAACCTTTAACGCGATCAGACTCTGTTCGTGAATCCGGGCCATTTCCAGGGTTTCCAGCCCCAGGACCACCGCTCGTTCACCGATTCTAAACGCCGGTTTCATACTTGCGCCGGTCCCGCGCCGGAGAAAACGACGCACTGCTGCCACATACCGATCCGCAAACTCGACCGCGTTCTGTTTCATTTTTGCTGCTTCGTGTGACGGGCAACTCCACGAGTCGAGCCCGGTGGCTGGATACCGACAGACCGAAGCTCATCCACTATTCCCCGGGGTGACCATGGGGTAAACACCCCATTCCGTCTCCCAACTCCCGCGGGCCCGGGGACCGATTCAACGCCGGGTTAGACCCCATGGAACCCTCCAATCAAACCCGTCACTGTCCGACCAGCATGCGGCATGGCATATCACTTCAAGAGCCGCGATGGCGCAGATGGACATCTCATATGACGACACTCGAAATCAAGGGCGACTGGAACATTACCAAGGGGAAGCTGAAACAGAAATGGGCCCACCTCACCGACAACGATCTGGAGTACGTCGTCGGCAAGCAGGAAGAACTGCTGGGGCGAATCCAGAAGCGGACCGGTGAGACCCGTGAGGCGATTGAAAAAGCCCTCCACGACTCCTGCCCGACCTGTGGCTGACAGGTCAACGTCGTGCTGCGGCGGATCCCCCTCCAGGATCTGATGAGGCAGCCGAACTAATCAGAGCACCAACCGCCCGTCCTCGCCGGACGGTTGGTGCCGATTTCCCCTGGAGCGGATTGCTGGTATGGACACGAATGCCCGCGGTGACGGCGTCGAGTTCGGGGGCGTTCCACCGCAGTAGGGATACACCCCATTCTCCCACCCGGCATCGGGTCGTAGGCTCTGGAGAATGCATCACCTCATCGATCCGCGGCACCTGTTCGCCGGCACTGTCCTGGTCCTCACCTCCGCCCTTTCACTCGCCTCGGCGCAGGAGACCTCCAATTCCTCCGATCGATTTGCCGCCAAGGAATCCTCGCTGGATCTCTTCGGCTCCGCCTCGGCGGGTCAGCAAACGGTCGATCATCTTTCGGGATTGAGGATCAATCGCGACCTCCGCCTCGGTGCCGGCGCTGGTCTCAATTACTTCTTCACCCGGAACTTCGGCCTTGGAGCCGACGCCTACTCGGAAAACATCAGTCACAGTTTCGTCGACAGTACCTCGATGAATTTGATCGGGCGCCTTCCGCTCGGGAACAGCGGATTCGCCCCGTACGCGTACGGAGGGTTCGGCCGCCAGTTCGATCCCGCCGGAGTCTGGTTCGGCCAGGCCGGCGCCGGCATCGAATACCGCTTCACCAACAAGCTCGGGACCTTCATCGACGCCCGCTACGTCTTCACCGACGGAACCAGCAACTACGGCCTCGGCCGGATCGGCATCCGCTGCACCTTTTGATCCCACACAACCCGTCCCTACCCATGAAACCGACCACGCCCCTCTTCATCGTTCTCCTCACTTCCCTGGCTCTCGTTGGTTGTGAGAAGGAGAAGTCCACTTCACAGCAAATCGATCAGCTCAAGGTTGAGACCAAGCAGGCCGCCCGCGACATCAACGACTACACCTTCAGCCAGCGGGCCGAGTTCACCACCCGCATGCAGGCCCAACTCGCCGCCATCAACACCGATCTGAACCAACTCGACGCAAAAATCGAAAAGGCGGGCGGCACGGCCAAAGTGGAATCCCAGGAGAAACTCCGCGTTCTCCGCGAGAAAACATCCCAGCTCGGCAAACAGTTGGACAACGCCAAGGACGCCACCGAATCCACGTGGGACAGTGTTAAAGCCGGATCGAAGAAAGGCCTGACGGAGCTGCAGGACGGCTTCACCCAGGCCCGGCAATGGGTCAGCGACAAAATCGCGCCCTGATCTCCCCATTCACCCATCGACTCCACATCCCCATGAAACTCATCTCATACCCGACTCTTCTCCGAATTCTTTTTGGAACCCTCCTCATCCTGGCCGTCTCCGGCTGCCATACGGCAAATGGTTTCGGAAAGGATGTTGAACGGACCGGAGAGAAAATTCAGGAGAACACCAAGTAGAAGTCGGGTTACACCCCATGGTGACTAAAAGGACCTGAATCTAGTGTCATGATGGACCCTCCCGGAAGAATTCCCAGGGATCGGGGGGATCCAGAAATCGAATCCATTTACCATGACCACGACACACTCATTCGCAGTTATCACCATGACCTCCGCCTTCCTTATTACACCGACCTCCGCCTACGCCTCGGAAACCGACGACAGAATTGAGTCGGCCGCGACCAAGTCCTACGTCTTCAAAACCTATCTCAAGCACGACTCGATCAAGACGGAATCGAAGAATGGCGTCGTCGTCCTGACGGGAACAGTGTCGGAGACCTCCCACCGGTCACTCGCTGAAAACACGGTTGAAGGCCTTCCCGGCGTCAAAAGTGTCGACAACCGGATCACCATCAAGGGCGAAACCCCGGCCGAGCATTCCGACACCTGGATCGGACTCAAGGTGCGGACGGTGCTTTTGTTCCACCGGAACGTCAGTGCCGGCAAGACCGAGGTCGACGTGAAGGACGGTGTCGTCACCCTCAAGGGCCACGCTTCCAGCCAGGCCCAGCGGGAATTGACCACCGAATACGCCCGGGACATCGACAACGTCAAGGAAGTGAAGAATGAGATGTCGATCACCGAAGACTCCGCCAAGCCGGGCGAGACACTCGGCGACAAGATCGATGACGCATCCATCACCGCCCAGGTGAAGCTGGCTCTCATGTCCCACCGCTCCACCAGCTCGCTGAAGACGAGCGTCGAAACGACGGACGGAATCGTAACGGTGGGCGGCTCCGCGAAGAATTCGGCTGAGAAAAGCCTCGTCACCAAGCTCGTTACCGACATCGCCGGGGTCGTCAGCGTGGTGAACAAGATGACTGTTCAGGTGGAGTAACCCGCAGCCCAAACCGGGTCCGCCCTGAAAAACGGGCCCGGTCTTTGAATCCCACACTTTCGCACCCTTCAATTCTCAAGGAAACCCATGTTATACACCATTGCCGTCGTTCTCATCGTCCTGTGGATCCTGGGACTGGTCACCAGTTCCACCATGGGCGGCTTCATCCACATTCTGCTGGTTGTTGCCGTCGTCATGCTCCTCGTACAAGTGATCTCGGGCCGCAAGGGCGCCTGATTCCAGTCGATCCCCGCGAATGATATGAATCGAATCGCATCTCTTTGCCTCCTGATCGGGGGAATCGTTTTGATGGTCATCGGAATCAACGCAACGAACTCGTTTAGTTCGGACGTCTCCCGCTTCTTCACCGGATCGCCGACCGACAAGGCGGTATGGATGCTGATCGGCGGCGGTGTCGCCACCGTCATTGGTTTGACGGGGATTCTTCGCGGTTCCAAGACGGGCTGAGTTTTCGCGGTGAACGCGGGTTGGTGAGGTGCAACGAGGGAACAGCTCTGGAGTTGGGCTGTTGCCGAGGAGACACCCCGCCAGCCCGCTTTTTTGAGAACTTGCGGTTTTTCGAGGGACTTCCGTCAACTTTGGGACCCGCCGGAAAACCCGGACTCGCGTCGCTGAAGCCTTCCCAAACTTCAGACGGGCACTCATAAGCCCGCTCAATGGGATCTTTCCGTTTTTCAACAGACACCGTTCAAGTCGCCGGAGTCGTTCGCAGGACTTGGCTCCGTTTTCCCGCCCAGCGCCAGGCACCGGCGACAGAGCAGAGGATGCCCAGCGACCAGAAAGTCTCCACCTCCGGGATCGCAGAGGGATCAGTGATGGCGTTGTTGTCGAGCGTCGTTGTGCCGTTGATGGCAAACAGGCGTCCCGACACGCTGGCTCCCGCGTTGAGGGTGATCGACTGATCCGCCAGCAGGCTCCCTGAAAAGACGGTTCCGGCCCCGAGCGTCGACGAAGTGCCAATCCTCCAATACACGTTGTCGGCCCGTGCCCCGTTGATGAGGTTGATCGAGGAGGCAGCCGCGGACGTGAGCGTGGTCCCAATCAGAAAATCGAACCGGGCGGCGGAATTCCCGCCGGCGTCGAGTGTGAGCGTTCCGGTCAACTGCGCGGTCGTGTCGAAATTCCGGACACCAGGCCCAAGGCTCAACGACCCGAGATCGATCCCGGTCAGATTCTGGATGGACGTCTCATTCCCAAGCGCCGTGAACGCGGCGAGCGCATCCACCTGCGCTTGTTGAGCCACCGACCCGCCGGAATAGGTGACTCCCACAACGACGCCGGGCGCGAAACCAGTGATGGTGAGTCCGGGATAAACTCCCATGTCTCCGATCACCACCGAACCACCCGTGCTCACCACCGACGTCCCGGCGAACACCGCAAACCCATCGGCAGTTCCCAGGAAGACAGCGGCCTTTGCCTGTGGAAGCAGTACAGTGAAAAGAAACAGGGATTGGCCCAAATAAATGCGTTTCATGATGATCAGGGTTTCGGAGTGGAAATGATCCATCGGCGGCGTGATTCGTCCGTCCCTGCCATCGCCTCATCGATCCATCCAACCAACCATAGGCTATTCGCCTCGACAGCACGCCTCCATGGGGTGTTCACCGTACGCAGGGCACATCTCGGCACTGCCCCCGAACGCCGCGGACCGAAGGTTTGGAGTGCCACGTTTACGCGGTCAGCGCGCGCCCAAGCCTTCCGCTGTTCTCAGGGCCAAAGGCCCGGCCCCATACCAGCCTTGGGCACCGCCCAAGGTGGAGGGCTCGGTTCCACCCGAGCCCCATATTCGTTTGGGTACGCGGTGGATCGGCCGTCGTGGGTCGGATGCATGCCCAACGTTGTTCCAACAGGCTTCCATAGGGGGCAGTGTCAAGATGCGCCCCCGTACGCATTTTTCCGCCGGGACGAGGAACCGGTCCGCCGGGCACCGGGAACACCTCGGAAAAGCCACCGAGGGACACTCATTCCCGGATTTGGACGGAATGAGCAGAACGAGCCGGATCAGATCAGTACAACATGAAGTCCTGTAACCTGGCACCGCCGTACCTGCTGTGAAGGATCCCGTTCCAATCCGTGTGTGACAGGAGGGTCGCTCAACAAGCCTCCTGACAATCAAATCGGGCCGTCCTCTTGCGAGAATGGCCCGACTCAAATGGGTTGCGGGGACAGGATTTGAACCTGTGATCCCGTCCTGCGGGATTGTGAGCGTGACGAGCTACCGGGCTACTCGACCCTGCGATCCGAATTGCACCGCGTTGCAGAGGATGGAAGGGACATGGGGTTTCGGATGGAACGCCGGCTTGAGGACGTATCTGGGTACAAAAAGGGGCTTACGTTGCCGTAAGCCCCAAAATTGGTTGCGGGGACAGGATTTGAACCTGTGACCTTCAGGTTATGAGCCTGACGAGCTACCGGGCTGCTCCACCCCGCGATCCGAAGGAAGTG
>CAIVQB010000050.1 GCA_903907925.1 uncultured Verrucomicrobiota bacterium | reverse complement strand
TTCGTGGCACCATTCCAACTGCTTGGCCATGTTCTCCTCGATCATGTGGATCGGCACGTGGCCCGGGCCTTCGTTCATCACCTGGACGCCCTTGGCCCAGGCGCGCTCGGTGAGTTCGCCCTGCACCTGAAGTTCGCCGAATTGCGCCGGGTCATTGGCGTCGGCGATCGAACCCGGACGCAGCCCGTCGCCGATGCTGAAGCTCACATCATAGGCGGCCATGATGTCGCAGATGTCGTCCCAATGGGTGTAGAGGAAGTTCTCCTTGTGATGGGACAGGCACCATTTGGCCATGATGCTGCCGCCGCGGGAGACGATGCCGGTCATGCGATTGGCGGTGAGCGGAATGAATCGCAACAACACACCGGCGTGAATGGTGAAGTAATCGACACCCTGTTCCGCCTGTTCGATCAGCGTGTCGCGGAACAATTCCCAAGTCAGGTCCTCGGCCTTGCCACCGACTTTTTCCAGCGCCTGGTAAATGGGGACCGTGCCGATGGGAACGGGCGAATTGCGGAGGATCCATTCGCGGGTGGCGTGGATGTTCTTGCCGGTGGAGAGATCCATCACCGTGTCGGCGCCCCACTTGGTGGCCCAGCGCATCTTTTCGACTTCCTCCTCGATGGATGAAGCGACGGCGCTGTTGCCGATGTTGGCGTTGATCTTCACCAGGAAGTTCCGGCCGATGATCATCGGTTCAGATTCCGGGTGATTGATGTTCACCGGGATGATGGCCCGGCCGGCGGCAACTTCGTCGCGGACAAATTCGGCGGTGATCTCCTTCGGAATGCGCTGTGGAAAACGGTGGAAGATCGACGGTGAATAGTCGGTTTTCTTCGGGTCCGGATTCACCGACAACTGCGCGCTGCCCGAATGCTGTTTGTTCAGGTCACTGCGGAGGATGTCGTTCGCCAGGTCAGCCATTTTCGCGCGGCCCATGTTTTCGCGAAGGGCGATGAATTCCATTTCCGGAGTCACGATTCCCTGGCGGGCGTACCACAATTGAGTGACCGGGTGGCCCTGCGAGGCCCGCAGCGGTTTGCGGCGCTGACCCAGCAATCCCGGGAATTCGACCAGGCGGTTCTTCTCGGCCTTGCTGGCGTATTCGGCGTGTTTGCCGGAGAGGTAACCGTTGTCCTGCGGCTTGACCTCGCGGCCTTCGTATTCCGAGACGTCGCCGCGCGAGCGGATCCAGGAGGCGCGCAGCGGGGGAAGACCTTCCTCCACGCTGCCCTTGAATCCGGGATCGCCCCACGGTCCGGAGCAATCGTAGACCCGGACTGCCTCGTTGAGGATTTCGGTGCCGTTGCGGGATTGGGTCGCGCCGACGGAAATCTCACGAACCGGCACCTGGACCTCCGGATGCAGAACGCCGGGGATGTAGGCGCGCCGGCTGTTCGGCAACTGCTCGCTGCTGTGGGGTTCGAAGGTGTCTTTGGAAGCGATCATGGTCGGAAATTGGAAGCTGGCAGCGGGAGCAGAAACAAAAGGCGGGCCGGCGGCAGGGGATGACGGGCCAAGCCCACTTCGCTCCCTGCGACGGCATGATCCGCATCAGGTTCAAAGGGTCGTCCGGATTAAATACCGGACCTCTCAGCCTTGCGGCTCCCCTGCTTACAGCTAGAGCTGGACAATAGAGAGGCACCGGGGGGAGTCAAGGGAGCCGCCGGTGGCAGTGTCAAGATGCGCCCTCCGGTGCGCTTCCGGGATTGCCGGCGGACAAAATCTTTGAGCAAGTCAGGCCGAACTCGGTCCATCCCCACCTATGCGTCTCTCCGCCGTCGCCGCCGCGGCCACTCTGGCCCTGTCTTTCACGCTCACCTCCCTGGCTGAATCGAGCCTGTGGGTGGATCACTTCGACAAGGCCAAGGAGACCGCCACCGCCGGGAAGAAGGATCTGCTGATGGATTTCACCGGATCGGACTGGTGCAGTTGGTGCATCAAGCTCCACAAAGAGGTGTTCGATCTCGACACCTTCAAGAAGGCTGCGCCGAAGGATTTCGTGTTGGTGGAACTGGATTATCCGCAGGACGACTCGAAGATGACGGCGGAGGTGAAAGCGCAGAACGCCCTTCTCCAAAAGGAGTTCGCCATCCGGGGTTATCCGACCATTGTCCTGGCCGATTCGACCGGGCGGCCGTACGCCGAGACCGGTTACCAGGCGGGTGGCCCGGAGAAATACCTGGAACACCTGTCCACTCTGCGCGCGGTCAGAACGAAGCGGGATGAGGCCTTTGCCAAGGCGGCGTCAGCGACCGGAGTGGAAAAGGCGATGCAGTTGGCGGCGGGTCTCAAGGTGATGGATGAAGACCTTGTCGCCCGGCACTACAAGTCGGAGATGGAAGAAATCACCCGGCTGGATCCCAAGGACCAGGCCGGACTTGGCCCCATCCGCTTCAAAGGCGAACTCGCCAGCCTGCAGACGTCACTCGCGAAAACCGCGAAGGCCGACGGTGCGAGTGGTGTTCGTAAGAGCGTGGACGAGTTCATCACCGCCCATCCCAAGATTTCTCTCGAACAGCGCCAGACCGTCTTGTTCAGCCTCCTGGGTTTCTATCGCCCGCCCCAGGACAATGAGACGGTGCTCAAACTGATGGCCGAGGTGAAGGCCCTGAAGTCCGACTCCGACACCGGCAAACAGGCCGATGCCATTGAGAGCCGGGTGCGACAGATGATCGCCCAGGCTGAGGCGGAAAAATCAGGAACCAAGGCCAAGTAACATCCGGACGCAATCCGGACGCCTTTCGCCCGGGAGCACCCGCAGGCCATTCGCCACTATTTCAAGTGGCTGATGGCCTCTTTCATTTCATCGAGGTGCACCTGTGCGTCCCGATTGTCGGTCACGTGGACGACTTCGCCCTTTTTGTTGATCAGAAAGCTGACCCGGCGGGCCATCGGTTTATCGGGCATCCGGACTCCAAAGGCGTCTGCAACCGTACCCTCGGTGTCCACCAGCAGCGGGAAGTTCAGGTTGTACTTGGCGCGAAACTTCTGGTGGCTCTCGGCGTTGTCGAAGCTCACGCCCACGACCTTGACGCCATCCTTCTGTAGATCGCCCATCCGGTCGCGCAAGCCGCAGGCCTCCTTGGTGCAACCCGGGGTATCATCCCGCGGATAGAAATACAGGAGCACGGCACTCTTGCCCTTTTCGTTCTTGAGCACCCAGGACGCTCCGTTCTGATCCTTGCCGGACACCGACGGTGCGGCGTCACCCGCCTTGGGCGAACCGGCCAGCAGGGCGGGGGAAAGAGTGAGCAACGAGGCCACCAGGAGAGGGAGGGCTTTCATACGTGTGCCACGTTGCCGGGGACCGGTGAAGGCGTCAAAGGCAAGTTTGCGCCGTGGGGTGGACGGTTTTGGAAGGGTCCAATCCCGGGCAACCCGTGCTTGAGTCTTGATCCGTCAACTGGCAGTGTTGCCCTCCCGTAACGAATTGCACTGCACGATGAGTGACTCCCAACAGCCCAAGGCCGCCACGCCCCGACGCAAGAACCGGTTCAAGTTCTTCGCGGGCAACGCGAATGCCAAGCGGCGTGGCCGTCCCGGCAAGGTGCGGCGCTGGTTGGAACGTCTTCCCGACGAATTGGTGGACCGCAAGATAAACCTCTATCAGGTGGCCGCCCTGATCATCGTCGGGTTGATCGTCTATTTCTTCATCATGCCGCTGATGGGTGACTGGAACCCCTCTGGCGGCGGTGGTGGAGAGTAGCGTCCGAAACGCAGGGCGGCGCGGTCGCACTTACGGCCGGTCCCAACGTGGCAATCCCTTCAGCACGTCCGAAATGCGGACTTCGGCTCCGTTCTGGTTGCGGCTCTCGTCGGCTGCCTGCATGAAGGCGAACAATTCGATGGTCTCCTCCGGTGTCACCGGTGCGATTCCGGTTTGGAAGAATCGAATCGCCACGGCGACGAGCGGCGCATAGCCGTCGTAGGATCCCACCGCTCGTTCGCCGGTGGTTCCCCAAGCGTGTCCAGAATAGCCTTCGCTCTCGCGGAAGATTCCGATGCGCCCGCCGGGCCAGCGGCCGGTGACTTCGATTCCTCCGGTGGCGGTCTTTCCGCGTCGGACGCTCTCGCATCCGGTTCCCATCACGGTGAACAGAGATTCGCATCCGTGGACGCCGTACCAAAAAAGGTCCGGATGATGCGGTTCGAGATGAGCCGGGGAACTGCACCAGGCGTTGGTGACCTGGCCGATTGCCCCAGCCCGGACGGCGAGCGTGTTGGTGGCGAACCGCAGGGAGGAGGCCGTGAAAATCGGAACCTTGGCGGCTCGCGCCAGGTGGAAGATTTCGATCGCATCGGCCAGTGAACTGGCGACGGGTTTGTCGATGAACAGGGGTTTTCGGGCGGCGATGACCGGCCGCGCCTGAGCCAGATGCGGGCGCCCGTCGACGCTCTCGAGGAACACCACGTCGACCTGACGGCAGAGCTCCTCGATGGAATCCACAATGACCACTCCGTGTTTGTCGCGCAGCACCCGGGTGTATTCCTCGACCCGCGACCAACTCGAATCGATGTCTGGACTGCCGCCCTTGAATGCGGCGACCACGCGGGCACCGGCGACGTGATCCTTCGCCGCCGGATTGTTGAGGATCTCGGTGAAGGCCGTCGCGTGCGAGGTGTCGAGGCCGATCATCCCGATGCGAAGATCAGCCGCGGCCAGGTTCATCACGGCCAATCCACCGGCCAGCCACCGAGCCGCCGTCTTGGAGTGGAGAAACGGAACGCGCCGGGTGAAATGCATGAACTGATTTCCGTTACTGACCGGATTCTGGCAATGCCGGAGTCGCGTAGCATGCGCATCCATGATGCAAGGATTGAGACAGAATGGACGGAATGAGCCTGAATGCTGAATGACCCGATTGGATCCGGGCTATTCTGTTTCACTCCGTCCAAATCCCTGAATTGGTGTCTTTCTGCGGATCCTTTTGAAGCGTTCCGACTCAAGGTCGTGCCGGTGCGAGGGCGTCAATGTGGAATAGACGGTTGGTCGGGCCCAAGTCTTCGGGAAGAAACCAGAAGCCGGTCCCATCGGGAGTCATGGCTTCCCGGGCCAGTTCCAGTGCGCCCCGCATTGGCACTTCCCGGGCCGTGCGGCGGAACGTGGGTTCGAGGAGATCATCGAAGATTACCACCCGGCCGGCGGGGCGCAATCGGGTCCCGCCCGGCGCCGATGCCAGTCCCGACGCCACGAGCTGGCCGCCGGTCCATTTCCAATCCTGGACCGCGAGTCCCTCGCCGGGACGTCCGATCGGGAGAACCCCGAGTTGACGATCCATCCGTTCCGCGCCGGTGATCGTTCGTTCCAGGTGTCCCTTCAAATCCCAGACATAAACCGATTCCGTGTCCCAGTTGGCGCCGAAGAGGCGTTTCTGACCCGCGGCCACCGCGATCGCCCCGATGTGGTCCTCCACGGGAAACTCGGAATCGGGTATCGCGGGCTGTCCCGGAATCAGTTGGCTGAGATTGTAGGAGCGGACGACGCTTTTGCCGTGGGCCCGGGATTCGGCCACCGGGATCCAGACGCGTCCGCCGCTTTCCTGAAATCCTCCAGCGTGATCCAGCGGAGTGGGTTTTCCCTCGGTGTCGATCGGCGTGAGGTCCCAGGAATTCCAGGTTGGATCGCCTTCCTTCCATCTCAGCAGGACGGCCCGTCGCGGGTGGACGTCCTCGCGGCGCGCGGTGACCCACCACTGATCGCTCAGGTGGACGATGCCCTGGGTGTGGACCACCGCCGGGCGGCCGCCGATTCGCAATTCCGGAAGCGGTCGAACTGTCACACCGTCCGTCTCTTGGGCGACGATCGGTCCGATGGCCCATCCCCAAAGGATTCCGGGAATCCAAAGCCACAAGGACCGGTTCCGCCGGGAAGAGTAGGTTGCTGGCGAAGAGATCATCGGGGAGCGGGGCCACCGTGAACGAATCCGGCCTTTTCCTCAACAACTGGACCGCTCCAAATTTTCAGACGGGCTTTGAGGGAAGAAGCGGCTTGGATCCGTTGTAACTTGTCTGTAACACGACGGTCACAACTCCAATGAAGTTCACTCTATTCGCGGTCGCTTCGATTCTGGCGGGCTGGGGCTCGGCCCTGGCGGGTGAACTGCCGAAGACCGCGCCGGAGTTTTTCCGGACCACCAACGTCTGGGTTGTGCATCTTCGCTTCACCCCGGATCAATGGGCGGCCATGGAACCGGCGCAGGCCGATGGCGGCGGCGGTGGATTTCGCCCGCCCGGCGAAGGCGGAAATGACAACCGTGATACGTTTCTGCAAGGCGCTCCGGGCAAGCGGAACGGCCTCGCCTCGGCCATGGGCTGGGAATTCAAGTATGTCCATGCCGACCTTGAAATCGGTGGCCAGCAGTTCACCAACGTCGCGGTGCGTTACAAGGGCAATGGCACTTACATGGAGTCTCAGGGCGGCGACAAGCGCCCGATCAAGGTGGACCTCAACAAGTACGTGAAGGGCCGCAAGGTCGGCGGGGTGACCACGCTGGATTTCCAGAACAACGTGACCGATGCCGGCATGATGAACGACACCGTGGCGTACCGGTTTTTCCGGGATGCCGGTGTCCCGGCGCCGCGAACGGCCTATGCGCGGGTCTATGTCAGCGTTCCCGGAGTCCACACCAACACCTATTTCGGCCTCTACACCACGCCACAGAACGTGGACGTGCATTTCGCCAAGGATCACTTCGGGACCAAGGACGGCATGATCGTGAAGCCGGTCACCTCCCGTCCGTTCACCGATTTGGGAACGAATTGGACGTTTTACCAGGGACCGTACGATCCCAAAACCAAGGCCACCGCGGAGCAGAAGCAGCGCCTGATCGAATTCTCCCGCTTCGTCTCCCATGCCGAGGATGCGGAGTTTGCCAAGCGGCTCGGAGAGTTTCTCGACGTGGACGAATTCGCCCGGTTCATGGCGGTGACGGTCTGGCTGGCCAACTTCGACAGCCTGCTCGACATGGGGCAGAACTATTATGTCCATCTCGACCCGCGTTCCAACCGGTTCGCCTTCATTCCCTGGGATCTGGACCACTCGTTTGGCTCGTTCGGGATGCGCGGCTCGCAGGACCAACGGGAGCAATTGAGCCTGACCCATCCGTGGATCGGACCGAATCGCCTCCTGGAACGGGTTTTCGCCGTCGAGTCGTTTAAGGCGCTCTACCGTACCCATCTTGAAGAAATTCAGGCCGACCAGGGCAAGCCCGAGCGGATTCGGAAGCAGGTCGATGAAGTTGCGGCCGCCATTCGCGATTCGGTCAAGGAAGAGGGCGCGGATAAACTCACCCGGTTCGACAAAACCGTCGCCGGCCAAACTGCGGAATCGGGTGGACCTGGTGGCCCGGGTGGTGGTGGCCCCGGCGGTGGCGGGCGTCGAGGCGGTCGTCCGGGATTTGGCGGCGACAGCAAGCCGCTCAAGACCTTCGTGGTCACCCGTTATGCCGCCGTCGCGGATCAGTTGTCCGGCAAATCGGCCGGTCTCGAGGTGTCGAACGACAATCGGTTTGGCGGCAGGACCGGCGCGGGCTTCATGGCGAAACCAGTCCTCGGCCTCGCCGATGCCGATCACAACGGCAAGGTGACCGCCGCGGAATTCAAGGCGCTTGGCGAAAAATGGTTTACCGCGTTTGACACCGACCAGGACGGCGAAGTGCGGGCATCGCAGATTTCCAAGGGGTTCGGGACGGTGTTTGCGAACGGGCCGGTGGATGCGGGCCAGGCTGTCGGCGTGGTGCCGGTCCTGGTGGCTGTAATGGATGTCAACAAGGACCGGGCGATCTCCCGCGAGGAATTTGTTTCCGCCTTCGACCGCTGGTTTGCGGCCTGGGATTCGGCCCACACCGGTGCGCTGGATGAAGCCGCGTTGCGCGCCGGCATGGAAAAGGATTGGTCTCCTCCGCGCCGGGGCGGACCGCCGGGACGCTGAATGTTCGTCTGGACCGGATTCAACTCTCAACTCCCGGCTTGAGTTTCGCTGTCGTTCGCCGATGTTCCGGTTGCGGCACGTCCGCAACGCTCTTTCAATTTCCCTGCCCGGTGCGTGATTCGAGACAACGTCCTTCGACCTTATAACAAAACACGGGGGCATCAAAGCGGTACCTATTTCACCGCCGCCAGGCCTTAACTGGAAGGCGAACGTGGACCGCTGCTCCCACCTGGTTCTATCGGTAGATGGACCTGTCTCCCACGGCCAGGGCGGGGATTTCTTTTTCCAACGCAGAGTTTTCGCCGAGTGGCGGCTCCGCGCTTCTGTTCAGGGCTCCATTCCGGGCAGCGTCTTCGAGCCGCAGTGCCGGACTACACTTGATTTCCATCCGTGGCATCGCCCGAGTCCGATCTTTTTCCGAACCCCGCGTCCGGCGCCACCCCAGCGTCCACCGCACCCGTCGCCTCCGGTGAACCGGCCACTTCCGCCTACGCGTCCGCTCCGCTCGCCGCGCGCATGCGGCCCCGCACGCTCGATGAGTTCGTCGGCCAGTCCCATCTGCTCGCCCGCGGACTCCTCCTTCGCCGGGCCATCGAAGCTGACCGCATCCAGTCCCTGATCTTCTTCGGTCCGCCCGGCACGGGGAAAACCTCCCTCGCCCACATCATCGCCGCGCAAACCCGTTCCAAATTCGAGCGCCTTAGCGGCGTGGAATCCAATGTTGCCGACATGCGCCGGGTGCTGTCCGCCGCCGCGAATCGTCTGTTGAACACCGGCCGACCGACGCTGTTGTTCATCGACGAGATCCATCGATTCAACAAATCGCAACAGGACATCCTCCTGCCCGACGTCGAGAGCGGGGTCATCCGTCTCATCGGAGCCACCACCCACACTCCGTTTTTCTTCGTCAACTCGCCGCTGGTCTCCCGTTCGCAGGTCTTTGAACTCCAGCCCATCGGCGAAGCGGATATCCTGGCGTTGCTCCAACGGGCGGTCACCGATGTCGACCGCGGGCTGGGCCATTTAAAAATGCGGGTGGATGCCGACGCACTGGCCCACCTCGCCCGGGTGTGTGACGGCGACGCGCGGAAGGCGTTGAATTCGCTGGAAATCGCCGCTCTGACCACTGAGCCCGGCCCGGACGGAATCCTCCACCTGAACCTCACCGTCGCCCAGGAGTGCATCCAAAAGAAGGCGGTGGTGTACGACGGCGATGGCGATGCCCACTACGACACGATCAGCGCCTTCATCAAGTCGATGCGCGGATCCGATCCCGACGCCACGTTGTACTGGCTGGCGAAGATGATTCATGCCGGAGAAGATCCGCGCTTCATCGCCAGACGCATTGTCATCCAGGCGGCGGAAGATGTCGGCCTGGCGGATCCGATGGCCCTGGTTCTCGCCCGAGCCGCCGCCGAGGCCGCTGAATTCATCGGCTGGCCCGAAGCGCGCATTCCCATCGCCGAAGCGGCGCTCTACATCGCCACCGCGCCCAAGAGCAATTCGGTGATCACCGCCATCGACGCCGCGCTGGCCGATGTGCAATCCGGGCGGACCCAACCGGTTCCGGTCGCACTACGAGATGGAAATTACGCCGGTGCCGCCCGGCGTGGGCACGGCGTGGGCTACAAGTACTCGCATGATTTCGAAGGACATTTCACCCCGCAGGAATACCTGACCGAACGCCGCCGTTACTACGAACCGGGCGACCTGGGAGTGGAGAAGAAGATCAAGGAACGGGTGGAACGCTGGCGAGCCGAGATGGAGAAGGCCGCGAAACCGATCCCACCGTCACCCGGCGGGGATACGCCATCATGACCGTGGCCGAGGAAAAAGCCCGGTTGCGACAACAGGTTCGCGCTGAACTCGCCGCACTCACCCCTGTCCAGCGAGCCGAAGCCTCCCGGCTCGCCGTCGAACGACTCATCAACTGGCCGGTGTACCAGGCCGCCCGGACGGTTCTGCTCACGGCATCATTGCCGGATGAACTGGATTTGACGCCGTTGATCGATCTGGCACGCGGTTCGGGGAAGCGGTGCGCGTTGCCGGCGTTCGACCCCGCACTAGACGGCTATGTCGCCCGCGAATGGGACCGGCCCGTTGCCGCGCTGTCCGTCGGCCGTTTTGGGATCCGCGAACCGGATGCGGGTTGTCCGGTTCTACCTGTCCCGGTGCTGGACTTGATCGTTGTTCCGGGTGTAGCGTTCGATCAGTCGGGTGCGAGGATCGGTCGCGGGAAGGGTTATTTCGATCGCCTCCTCTCCCGATCCACCGTGGCCGTTTCCTGCGGGGTGGGCTTTGAACAGCAGTGTGTGCCCAAAGTCCCGATGGAACCCCACGATGTGCAACTCGCTTATATTCTGACCCCTTCGCGTGTGGTCGACTGCCGCGCCTTGGGTTTGTGATTCGATGCAGACCGAACTCGTCGTTGTTGCCCTGGTCAGTCTCGGTGCCGGATATGGCATCTCCTACGCGATGTCGCACCTCCGGGAGCGGGCGTTGCGGGCGGAGCTCACCAATCGCGAACGCGAACTCGGCGACACCTTCCGACGGGATTCCGAAGCCGCACTTTTGAACGCCCGGGTCGCCGCCCAGGAACAGATCACCCGCGAACGAACCGAGTTGGAACGCGCCCTCGCTGAACAACGCGAGGCGGTCACCCTCGGCGAACGTCGCATCGTCGATCGCGAGGCGCTGGTGAACCGACAACTCGACCGCCTGGGTCAACAGGAACAGGATCTTCGTCAGCGCACCGAACAACTGGAGACCGCCCGGACGGGGCTTGAGCAGGAGACCGGCACCACCCGTCGCCTGGCCGCGGAATGGACCACCCGGCTGGAAAAGGCCTCGCAACTCGACAGCACCGCCGCCCGCACGTTGTTGCTGAAGGAGGTCGAACGGGATTCCGCCCGCGATGCCGCCGATCTTTCGCGCCACATCCTCGACGACGCCCGCCTGCATGCCGAGGAAAAGGCCCGGCGCATCCTGGCCACCGCCATCCAACGTTACGCCGCCACCTATACTTTCGAAACCACCACGGCCACAGTCGCGCTGACCGGCGATGACATGAAGGGCCGGATCATCGGCCGTGAAGGGCGCAACATCCGGGCCTTTGAAGCGGCCACCGGCGTCACCGTCCTCGTCGACGACACGCCGAATGCTGTTGTCCTTTCCGGGTTCGATCCCGTGCGTCGTGAAATCGCCCGCCAGGCGATGGAACGGCTCATCCTGGATGGCCGGATCCATCCGACCCGCATTGAGGAAGTCGTGGCCGCGGTCAGCGCGGAGATGGATTCCTTCATCCAACGCACCGGCGAAGATGCTGTGTTCCGATCCGGGTTGGCACCCGTCCATTCCGAGGTGGCGCGAATGCTCGGCAAACTTCATTTCCGACGCAGCTTCTCCCAGAACGTCCTCGAACATTCGGTCGAAGTGGCGCACCTGGCGGGCCTCATGGCCGCGGAGCTTGGCGAGGATGTCGCTGCGTCCAAGCGCGCCGGATTGCTGCACGACGTGGGCAAGGCCATGACCCACGAGGTCGAGGGTCCGCACGCGATTGTGGGTGCCGAATTCCTCAAACGTCACGGCGAAGCGGCGAACATCCTCAACGGCGTGGCCAGCCATCACGAGGAGGTGCCGCACGAAAACATCCTCGGCGTGCTCGTCGCCGCCGCCGATGCCATCAGCGCTTCGCGACCGGGCTCCCGGAGCGAGAGCATGACCACCTATCTTAAGCGGTTGGAGAATCTCGAACTGATCGCGACCAGCTTTCCCGGGGTTGAAAAAGCGTTCGCCGTCCAGGCCGGCCGCGAACTGCGGGTGGTGGTTCGACCCGAATCCGTCGACGACAATTCCTCGCTGCTGCTCGCCCGCCAGATCGCCCGCCGCATCGAGGAGGAACTGCTCTACCCCGGCCAGATCCGCATCACCGTCATCCGCGAAATGCGCTGCGTCGAATTCGCGAAATAAGGTGGGTGGATGATTGGGCCACCCATGCGCCCACTGGGAGCGCCGGCATCTTGCCGGCCAGTGCGCAATTTCTCACAGTGGCGTTACAAGCCTGTTTCCACCGTGCCATTCCGGGTCTTCCGGTCTTTCCGTGTGAATCCGTTGCTTCCCCTCACCGTTCAATGCCCCGCCTCGTGTTCCCGAATGTATTCCTGCTTGAGCCCGAGCGCTTCCGGAGCGTGCAAGACGAGCATCTTCATCCGGATGTCCTTGGGGATGGATGAACGGGTCAGTTTGGAAACAATCACCATCAACGCGATGGCCGTCGGCACGGCCCATAATGCCGGTTGTTCGCAGAGGATGCGCAGCAGCGGGTGTTCGGACCAGTATTCGGTCAGTGAATAGGGCTTCAGCGACACGAACCAGCCGGGTTCGGTCACGCCCATCGACTTGAACTTGGCCGCCTGGGTGGTGATGAAGGTGGTCCAACTGGTCAACGAAATGGCCGCCACCGCCAGCAGTCCGCCGGTGAGCATGCCCGTGGCTGCGCCCCGCGTTGTCATGCCCCGCCACCAGACACTCATGAAGAGCAGGGGAAAGTAGCTGGCCGCAGCAATGGCGAAGGCCTGGCCGACCATGAAATTGATCTCGAAGTTCTCCACCAACGTCCCCAGCAACACCGCCACCGTGCCAACGCCGATGGCGCAGAACTTGAACATCCGCATCCGCTCGGCCGGCGTGCTCTTCGGTCGAAGGATCCGGCCATAGACATCGTGGGCCAATGCACCGGTCATGGAGACCAAGAGTCCGCTGAAAGTGGACATGAAGGCGGCGAACGCGCCAGCGCAGGTGATGCCGCTGAGGATGGAGCCGAGCACCCCGTACTTGTCTCCGAGCAGGGTGGGGAGTTTGAGGACGATGCCATCGGTGCCGTTCACCCCGACGCCGTCGTACAATCCGGGCATCAGATTGCGTCCCAGGACACCGAACACCGGCGGGAACACGTAGAAAATGCCGATGAGGATCATGACCCACATGGTGGTTCGCTTGGCCGCCGCGCCATCGGGATTGGTGTAGAACCGGACCAGAATGTGGGGCAATCCGGCCGTGCCACAGACCAGGGCGATGATCAGGGAATAGGTGTAGAGCAGCGCGTAGGGTTTGGGATTGATCGGCGTGAGAATGGCGTCCTTGGTCGGGAAGGCGCGAAGGATGCCGCCTTCGTTTTGCAGGGTGACGCCGTTCTTCTGGAGCAACTCCGCAAGCTGTCGGCGGAATTCGCGGTTCCGAGCCGGTTGATACGAGCTGATATCGATCTTCAAGTCCTTCAGTGCAGGGCTGGTTTCCAGGCGGATGGGTTGATAGCTGTTGGCGTAGAACATCGAAATTTGGAGAGCCGAGAGGTTGCTCATGCCTCCCAGGCTGATCTGGTTCTTGGAGAACCCATCGCCAATCGGCATCAGGATTCTGGAGAGGAGCAGGTGCTTGATCGGAGAGTTGTATTGGAGCCGTTCGACCGGTCCCTCGTAACGCACGACCGGTTTCGCCGCCTTGGCCGCCTTGGTGGTCAGCGGACCGAACGGATTAAGCCAGGTCGCGTCGACGGGAGCTTTGGCGGGGAGCGTGGCGGGCGACATCGAGGAAGTCCGTTCGCGGAACGCAACATGGTAGTTGGTCGCGGTTGCCGTCGGTACGGCCTTGTAGAATTCCCGATTGATTTGAACCAACGTCACACCGTTGCTCGCCAGAACGTTTCTGATGTGTTCGTCGAACGCGTCGCGACTCAGTGGACCCGGTTGAGAGTAGGGAATCGGACGGGTGGCAATCTCGGTGGCGATATAGCCGGAGACTTGTCGGATGCCGGGTTGCCAGACGTGACTCTGTGAATACCAGAGCAGCAGATCGACGACGGAATAGGTCTTTTCGGGCAGGGAAACCGTCATGCGCCGTTCCCGTCCGACAAGATCGGTCCAGAGATTCTTCAACTGGAAAAAAGAGCCGGTAGCCCGGCTCATTCCCCCTTCAAAGACGTAGAGGGCTTGATCCGGGAGATTGCGGCGGTAATCGGGTGGCGGTCCGACGTGGAACGCTTCCAAGGCGGCCGAACCTGGAACTGCCGTTGCTCGGTTGGCTGTGGCGGAATGAGTGACCTCCAGCTGTTTCCCATACCCGCCATACACGCTGGCCAAAACGAAGATCGGCACCGAGATGGCGAACATCTTGGCCCAGTATTGGACGGCCTGGACGAGGGTGATGCCTTTCATTCCTCCGAGCGCGACATTGAGAGTGATGATGGCACCAACCAATGCGACGCCGACCCAGTAGGGCAGTCCGTGACGGCCGAGGAAGTCCACGTCCTTGAAGATGTAGGCCAGCGTCGTTCCTGCGCCCTTCATCTGGGGCATGGTGTAGAAAAATCCGATGAACAGGACGAACACCACGGCGATCTTGCGGAACACCGGCGAGTCGTACCGTCCCTCGGCGAAGTCCGGAATGGTGTAGGCCCCGAAGCGGCGGAGGGGTCCGGCGATGAACAACAGCAGGAACAGATATCCGCAGGCGTAACACACCGGATACCACAGGGCATCGTACCCGCTGGACATGACCATCCCCGCAACGCCCATGAAGGAAGCCGCGCTGAGGTATTCGCCGGATATGGCCGAAGCGTTCCAGCCGACCGAGACACTGCGTCCGGCGACAAAGAAATCCGCGGCCGATTTGGATGATCGCGCGGAGCGAAATCCCATGATCACCGTGACCACGACGGTGATCAGCGAGAAACCGAGGATCCAGAGGTCAATCAGGGCGAGCATTTTGAGGGATAATCTGGAAAGCAGGAAAGCATGAGGTGGAAAACGGGAAAACGGGTGTTCGGGAAAACGAGAGCGCGAGGATTCAGTCCGGTTTGGAACGGAGGACCCATTTTTCGGGTTCGTTTCCCATCTTGGTGAGTTTGCCGAGAATGCGGTTGTAGAGTCGATGGAGCTCGCGGGCACGGATTGCCGGCAGGTATTGGCATTCGACGGCATGCTGTAGCCAGACTTGGGTTTCAGCCGCTTCGCCCTCCGCCTCGTTCAATTTGTTCACAAAAACGGCCTCGTACTTTCGTCGACGCCAGGCTTCGGCCAACTGAGCCGCGATACTTCGGGACGATCGTCGAATCTGATCCGTCAAAGAATAGAGCTCTTCTCGGGGAAACGATTGGGTCAGTTGAAAAACCTCACGCGAGCCTTCCATAGCGAGCTGATAGACCTCCAGTTGCCAGTGAAACTGAATTCGCGCCGGAGTGGCCGCGGTGCTTCGGATTCCGTTTCCCGTTTTCATGTCTTCTCGTTTTCCCGTTTTCCGCCTCCCTCACCTGCTTTCCTGCTTTCCAGATTCAACCTCCGCCGCTTCTGCGGTCTCCAAGGCGATCGATTTCCGAATAAACACCCATGCGATGACCCAGACGAAGGGGAAGAACAGGACGCCGAGTACCAGCCAGGTCAGGGGGAATCCACCCACGCGGGTGGCCATGGCGTTGGGCAGCAGGTAGTTCAGCAGGGGCAGGCCGAGGAGCGCGATCAGGAAGGCGGCGGCGCAGGCACCCGAGAGCCGGAGTTGGCGGCGTTTGAGGCGGGCCAGGAACTCCTCCGAGTGAATGTCCGGGGTCGGGACTGAGGCTGTTGGGGTGGCCATGGCCGGAGGCTACCGCAGGAGGGAACGGCCCGACAACCCGTTCGGTGGAAAAACAGGGCTCGACACCTCATTCCCCAACCTCTACGGTCTCCATCTCGATTAACGGAATAATCTACCGGGTGGCCGCTGCTCCCCGACACCGAGATCACATGCAAGACAAGTCCAAGACCATTAGTGAGTTCAAACAGCACGACACCGATACCGGCTCGGCCGATATCCAGGTGGCGTTACTGACCAGCCGGATCAATTTGCTCACCGAGCATCTTCAATCCAACAAGAAGGACCATTCCTCCCGTCGCGGCCTGCTGATCATGGTCAGCAAGCGTCGCCGGTTGCTGAACTACCTTCAAAAGAAGGATGAGGCCCGGTACAAGGCGATTACGGCGAAATTGAAACTCCGTAAATGAATTTGGCGAGGCCGGGCTCTGTGGCCCGGCTTTCGCTTTTAGCCGGAGCGGCCCCATCCCGGGGTCTGGATTCCGTTTGGGACGCACACGGCGTCCGTTTCCGGCTTTTCCCAAACAAAGAGGCGTCACCAAGTCAACAAACGTCCCGGCCGGCCCGGGAAATTTCATTCAGCCGCCGCCTGGTATTCCCCTCGGGTTCCGCCAGAGCCGGCTTTTGACTGAAGTTCCTCTGGGCCGGCGGGCAAACATCCGCAATGCCAGAAAAAGTCATCATCCCCATCGGGGGGCAGGATCTCATCATCGAGACCGGCCGCTACGCAAAACAAGCCGACGGTTCAGTCACCGTCCAACTCGGCGAAACGATCATCCTCACCGCGGCGGTCGCCGCGACCAAGGCCAAGCCCGGCCAGGAGTTCTTTCCCCTCACCGTCGATTACCGTGAACGCGCCGCTGCAGCCGGCCGGTTTCCCGGCGGTTACTTCAAGCGCGAAGGCCGGCCTTCCGAAAAGGAAATCCTCACCTGCCGCCTCACCGACCGCCCCATCCGTCCGCTCTTCCCCAAGGGCTGGTACAATGAGGTTCAGGTCCAGTCCGTCCTGCTCTCCGCGGACGGCACCAACGATTCCGACATCCTCTCGATCCTCGGTGCCAGTGCGGCGCTGACGGTTTCCGACATCCCCTGGGCCGGTCCCCTCGGCGCCCTGCGCGTCGCCCGGGTCAAGGGCGAGTTCGTCGCCAACCCGACCCACGACCAGCAGGCCGAGTCGGATCTCGACCTCATCTACGTCGGCAACGAGACCGACGTGGTGATGTACGAAGGTTCGGCCAATGAAATCACCGAACAGGACTTCATCGCCGCGCTCAAGTTCGCCCACGAACAGTGCCAGCCGATCATCGCCGCGCAGAAGGAACTGCAGGCCAAGGTCGGCAAGACCAAGCGCAACATCACGGTCAACGTGGTGCCGGAAGATGTCCTCAGCGAAGCCAAGGTGCTCGCCGCTGATCGCATCGTTCCCGCGCTCCTCACCCACCAGAAGCTGGCGCGTGAAGCGGCGGTCAAGGGAGTGTTCGACGACGTGGGGACCAAGCTGGTCGCCAAGTTCGGCGCCGAGAAGGTCACCGACTTCGTCCTCAAGGACCTCCAGTATTACATCCAGAAGGAAGCGGTCCGCAGCCTGATCCTGGACCACGGCAAGCGTCTCGACGGCCGGGCCTTCGACGTCGTTCGTCCGCTGGTCAGCGCGGTCAGTGTCCTGCCCCGCGCCCACGGCAGCGCGATGTTCAGCCGCGGTGAGACCCAGGCGCTCTGTCTGGCGACGCTCGGCACCAGCGATGACATCCAGGATTTCGACTCCTACACCGGGGGCGAGACCAAGAAGCAGTTCCTCCTGCACTACAACTTCCCGAACTTCTCGGTGGGTGAAACCGGCCGTATCATGGGACCCGGCCGCCGCGAAATCGGCCACGGAGCCCTCGCCGAACGCAGCGTCCGTCCGATGATCCCGCTCAAGGATTATCCGTACGCCCTGCGCGTCACCGCTGAAATCATGGAATCGAATGGTTCGACCTCCATGGCTTCCGTCTGCGGCGCCACCCTGGCGTTGATGGACGCCGGTGTTCCGCTGACCCGTCCGGTCGCCGGCATCAGCATCGGCATCTGCACCGATCACGGCGCGGATGACGAGATCACCCGCTACAAGCTCCTGACCGACATCATCGGCTGGGAAGACGCGTTCTGCGACATGGATTGCAAGATCGCCGGAACCGACAAGGGCATCACCGGATTCCAGTTGGATCTCAAGCTCAAGGGCATTCCCCTGCCGATCATGGCCGAGACGATCGAAAAGGCCCGCATCGCGCGCCTGGAGATCCTCCAGCACATGTTCTCGGTCCTGCCCGCCCCGCGCACGGAGCTCAGCAAGTACGCCCCGCGCATCATCGTCCTGAAGATCAACCCCGAGAAGATCGGCGCGCTGATCGGACCTGGCGGCAAGAACATCAAACGTCTCGTCGACGAATCGGGTTGCGAAATCAACATCGAGGACGATGGAACGGTGAAGATCTTCTCCGTCTCGCCGGAAGGCATGGAGATCGCCAAGGCGGCGATCGAAGCCATCGGTGCTGAGATCGAAATCGGCAAGATCTACAAGGGCCGCGTCGTCACCATCAAGGAATTCGGCGCCTTCGTGGAGTTCCTCCCCGGCCGCGACGGCTTGGTCCACATCAGCGAGCTGGCGAACTTCCGGGTGAAAGTTTGCGAAGACATCGTCAAGATCGGCGACGAAATCTGGGTCAAATGCCTGGGCGTGGACGAAAAAGGCCGCGTGAAGCTCTCCCGTCGCGCCGCCATGGCGGAACGCGATCAAGAAATGAACGGTGGCATCCCCTCCGCCCCGCCCGAAGGCGTGGCCGCGAC
>CAIVQB010000049.1 GCA_903907925.1 uncultured Verrucomicrobiota bacterium | reverse complement strand
GAGCCTGACGAGCTACCGGGCTGCTCCACCCCGCGATCCGAAGGAAGTGCCAAGCTAGGACCTGACACCCCGGTGCGCAAGGTTCTTTTGGAAAATCATTGGGCGACAGGCATTTTCAGTCCCGATTCCGCCACACTGCCAGGGTGCTGAACAAGCCCACCGCAAAGGAATAAGCGAGCATTCCGAGCCCAATGGAGAAGGGAACCAGACGCCATTCCGAAGATCCCATCAGGGTTCCGCCCACGACTCCCGTCATCAACGCTTCACCGAGAAAACAACCCCAGACCAGCCGCCGGGAACTCGTCGCCATCCGGTCCGCCATCCAGCAACGGTAGTCCAATTCACCCATCGATCGCATGAGCCAGGCCGATTGCAGGTTGCGCGCCGCGACCAGGCAACTGGTGGTGATTAGCGAAATGGCGAGCAACGGCCAGCAGGCGAACACCAGCGCCAGCGCACCGTTCATCGGAATCCCCCAGCGCCATCCGAGACGCCGCGCGATCGGATTTCCCTCCAGGGTCAAACGTGGCGTGGCAATCCACGTCGACAGCAAATCCATCGATCGCGCGGTCGCGGTCATCGCGGCGAGAGCCACCCACGGGCGACTGCCCGCGGTGATGAATTCATCGATTCGGATCACGGAATTGAAACCCGTCTAGACGCTGTCACGAAGCCGTCGGCGACCTTCCGCGGCCGCATCACTTTTTGCCGTAAATGGCCTCCGGAGTTTCAAGCCGGGGCTCAGTGACCTTCGATTCTTCCCCGGTGTCATCCAGGCTGCGAAAAAAGCAGGAACGATACCCCTCGTGACAGGCGGAACCCGTCTGCTCGACCTGGATGAGCAGCGTGTCGCCATCACAATCAAAGGCGATGTCTTTCACGATTTGCACGTGTCCGCTCGACTCGCCTTTCATCCAGAACTTCTGGCGCGACCGGCTCCAAAAGAAGGTGCGGCGTGTCTCAATTGTCTTCTCCAGCGACGCCCGGTTCATCCAGGCCATCATCAAGACCCGTCCGTTGGCGTGGTCCTGGATGATGGCCGGAATAAGGCCGTCTGCCGTCCATTTCAATGTATCGAGACTTTTCATAATCAGGCTGCGAAATTCCACGGCACGGTTGCGGACTGCACTTCAACGGGTGGCCGGCCAGAAGGTGAATCCGACCGCGGCGAGGATGCAGGCAAACGCCGCAAAATGGTTCCACTGCGGCCGCGTCCCAAAATACAGGATCGCGAACGCGGTGAAGACAATCAGGGTGATGACCTCCTGCGCCAGCTTGAGTTGGAACAACGAGTAACGACCGAAACCATACCGGTTCGCGGGGACCATCACCGCGTACTCCATGAAAGCGATGCCCCAACTGATGAGGATGGCGGTCCACAACGGTTGATGATCCCTGAACTTCAGGTGGCGATACCACGCCAGCGTCATGAAGACATTACTGACCCCGAGGGCTGCGAACGGAAACCAGGCGGTTTGGACGAGGCGCGACATGAACTCGGTTCTCATGATCAGGAACGACGGAGGAATGGGGACCGGGCGGGACTCCGCTTCAAACCCGGCGCACCGGGATCCCGCGGGAGGCCAGATGATCCTTCACCTGCCCGACCGTGAAATCGCCAAAATGAAAGATACTGGCAGCCAGCACCGCATCGGCGCGACCTTCGAGCAGAACCTCGGCGAGGTGATCCAGCGTTCCGGCACCGCCGCTGGCCACCACCGGCACCCCGACCGATTCACTGATGCGCCGGGTCACCTGGAGATCAAACCCCTTCTTGGTGCCATCGGCATCGATCGAGTTCAGCACGATCTCACCGGCTCCCAAATCGACCGCGCGGATTGCCCATTCAATCGCATCCATCCCGGTGGTCTTGCGCCCGCCCTGGACAAACACCTGCCACTGTTCGGGAGCCACCCGGCGGGCGTCGATCGACACCACGATGCACTGGCTGCCGAATTTCTCCGCGCCCGCCCGGATGAGGTCGGGATTCGCCACCGCACTGGAATTGATGCTCACCTTGTCCGCGCCGGCCTTCAACATGGCGCTCATGTCCTCGACCGTCCGAATTCCGCCGCCCACGGTCAACGGCATGAAACATCGATCGGCGGTCCGCTCGATGACGTCCACGATTGTCGCCCGGTTCTGCGAGCTCGCGGTGATGTCGAAGAACACCATTTCATCCGCGCCCTGATCGTTGTAACGGACGGCCAGTTCGACTGGATCACCCACGTTGCGCAATTCGCCCGCCTCGGCGCGCCCGAAGCCCACGCCGCGGGTTACGCGTCCATCATGGACGTCGAGACACGGAATCACTCTTCGTGCGAGCATGATCTGGGGGGCTGATGGGCCGACGGTAAACAAAAAAACAAAAAAGCCCGCCGCTTCCGGCGGGCTTTGATGTTCCATTCAAAGCACTCAGGCCGGACCGAATTTCCCGCCGTGGTTCTTGAAGGCCTTGTCGCTGTACAGAAGGGTGTTCAACGAGTTCATCGGGCTGACCGCGGTGAACACGTATCCGCTCTTGCTGACGGCAGCGAGGATGTCGGGCTTGGAAAGGGGCTTCGACTTGGTAACGCCGAGCACGGCCTCCTTGAGGGAAACACTGTTGCGGGCGCGCTTGCCGCGCACCTTGCGGCCACGGCTTTTACCACCGGGAGGACGACCCACAGGCGCGGCCGCGGGAGCAGCAGCAACAGGAGCCGCGACAGCGACGGGTCCTGACACCGCCAGGGCGCGGTTAATATGGTTGAGTTCGACTTCGAGCGCCTGCTTGCGCTTCAACAGGGCATCACGCAGGGCGACAAATTGCTTCAAGGGATCACGTTTCATTCGAGCGTTCCTTATAGCCCAGAATCAGCACAACGACAAGAATCATTTTATCAATCAAGGCGCATATGATGCTCCGTGATCGGGATCGGTGAATAGGCGGGGAGCATCAACGTCGGAGCTGCCTCATGACGCGGGACATCCCACTCCGACGCCTGCCCCCGCCCCAACTCCGTGGCGTTACCGCGGAGGACCGGATCGGATATTGCGACGTTGACCAACCGGGTTTCCTCCGCTTCCTTCACACGCTTTTATGAAACGCACCGCTGTCCGCAACTCGTTCCACCTTCCGATCCTTCTTGGCACTCTTCTGGCCGCAGGCTGCGCCTCGGGAGTTCACAATCCGTCCGGTGTCGCCGTCACCCGCGTCAACCCCGACGAGCAGGGCTTCGTGGCCGGAACCGGGATTGAATCGCAGGACCTGATCGCCGTGACGGACAAAATGGCCCGCAGCATCCTAGCAACGCCCGAGCTTCAAAAGGCGCAGGGGATTCCCCGCATTGTTCTGTTGCCTGTGGAAAACCAGACCCGGTTCGCCATGAACAAGGAATTATTCCTCGACCGGATTCGCGCCCAGCTCAACTCGAAGGCACAGGGTAAGGTCCGGTTCCTCGCCCGGGAACGGATGGAAGCCTTGGAGAAGGAACAGGAACTGAAGAAGTCAGGCTTGGTGACCTCCACCTCCGATCCCAATGTCCGGGAATTCAAGGGCGCTGACTATTTTCTCACCGGCAAACTGTCGGGTCTGACCACCAAGGCCCGCGCCGGTGTCAGCGACTACATCCACTACAGCTTCCAACTGATCGATCCCCGCACCTCCGACATTCTGTGGGAGGATTCCGTCGAAATCAAAAAGCAGGGCACTGACGATGCCGCCTACCGGTGATCCGACCGGTGTCCCTACTGCATCCGATGTTCAACGGATCCCGCCCAACCCGTGCGGACAAACGGGCTCTATCGGCGTTTCGAAACGTACTGAGGGCGGCCCTGATGGGTCTCGCGCTCGGCCTTGCCGGTTGCAGTTCTTTGCCGCCGGAGGAACAGGCCCGACGTGACCGGGTTCTCAACGAGGACCGGGAGGCGTCGACCTTCCTCCGGGCAGGCAACTATGCGGCGGCAAAGCCGCTGTTGGATGATGCGGTGATCACTTTGGGCGGACTCACCGCCGGAGACCGGTCCGCGCGCGAGGCTCGTAGCTACTTCAAGGAGGAATCGCGAAAAGCCTTCCGCGGCGAGCCGTATGAACGGGTGATGGTCTATTATTATAGGGGCATCCTGTATTGGATGGACGGTGAACTGGACAATGCCAGGGCCTGCTTCCGATCCGCGGCCTTGCAGGATGCTGATCCTGAACAACACCAGTTTGATTCTGATTACGTCCTGCTCGACTATCTCGATGGTCTGGCCTCGGAAAAGATTTCGGGCAGCGGCTCAGACGCACTCCAGCGCGCCCTCAAAGTGGTCCGGGGCGCCCAGCCACCGGCATACGACAAGGCCGCAAACATCCTGGTTTTCGTCGAGATGGGCCAGGGACCGACCAAATACGCGGCAGGCACCCATGGCGAGCAATTGCATTTCAGTGCCGGTTCCTCGGTCGCGGTTTCCGCCGTCGTACGCGTCGACGCCACCAACGGTGCGCCCGCCATCACCGCGGCGGCACCGGCGTACGACGACCTGACCTACCAGGCCACCACTCGCGGTGGACGCCAGATGGATTTCATCCTGGCGAACAAGGCCGTGTTCAAGGATTCCACGGATAATTTTGGCAACGCCGCCATCCTCTCCGGCGCGATCCTCGCCTCGCAGGGCGGTCGCAACAGCAATATGGATGAAGTCGGTGCCGGGCTGCTGCTCGCCGGACTGGTGAGCAAGGTGGTCTCAGCGGCCACCACGCCCGCCGCGGACACCCGCTGTTGGAACAACCTGCCCAATCTTCTCGGGTTCACCGCGTTTCGGCTTCCCCCGGGCCGCCGTTCCGCGACCGTCGAATTCCTGAACCCCGCCGGCCAGATCATCGCCACCCGCAAGGTGGAGTTTGAAGTGGTCCCCGGCCGCGACACCGTTTTACTTCTCAGCGACCGCAATCCATAACTCCCTCGATTCCCATGAAACGATCCCTTGTTTCTCTGCTCCTGCTCGCTCTGGCCCTGACCGGTTGCTCCACTGGTGGCGGTGCCCGTCTGCCCGAGAATTCCGGTGGGAACAACCAGGAGCTGGGCTCAAAGTTCGTCCTCATGGATGACGCCGCCCAGCACTCGGTGACCTCCAGCGCGCTTCAGGAACGTTCGCTCCCGGACGGACGGCTGGAAGTGGTGGCCGTGCTGCGCAACCGCGAATCGCGACGGATCCAGGTCCAGGTGCAATGCGTCTTCAAGGATGCCCAGGGAATTTCCACCGGTGACGAGACCGCGTGGCAGGACATCATCCTGACCGAGAACGGCATGGAAAACGTCCGCTTCTCCTCCATGAACGCCCTGGCCAAGGCTTACACCGTGCGCGTCCGTCAGTCGCGTTGAGCGGTTGGAGCCCGTCTGATATTTTCAATCGCCCGGCGGTATGCCTCAATCCGCCTGTGAACATCCTTGGCGTCATCCCGGCCCGGTACGCGTCGACCCGTTTTCCGGGAAAACCACTGCATCTCATCGCCGGAGTTCCACTCATCGAACGTGTGGTCGTGCGCTGCCGGATGGCGGCGTGCCTTTCGGATGTTGTGGTCGCGACGGACGATGAACGGATCGCGGCGGTCGCCTCCCGATTCTGCCGGGTGGAAATGACCCGCAACGATCATCCCAGCGGAACCGATCGCATCGCCGAAGTGGCGACCCGCATTCCGGCCGACGGCTATGTCAATATCCAGGGTGACGAACCCCTGATGGATCCGCAGGTCATCGACGCGGTGGCACGACTGCTTGAGTCCCATCCCATGTCCACCGCGGCGACGCCGATTCGTGAACTCGCGGAATACGACAATCCCAACGTGGTCAAGGCGGTCGTGTCCACCGGCGGCCGGGCCCTGTATTTTTCGCGACGAACGATTCCGTACCTTCGCGATTCCGCGAGCCTTCCCACGGCCGCGCAACTCGCGGCCTTCCCGTTTCTCAAGCACCTCGGCATCTATGGCTACCGTCGCGAAACACTGCTGAACCTGGTGCAATTCCCGGTATCGCCGCTGGAAGCCGCGGAGAAGCTTGAACAACTGCGCGCTCTAGAAAACGGAATCCAGATCGCCGTCGCGCGGGTCCAGCACGACAGCATCGGCGTCGACGTGCCCGGCGACGTGCAACGGGTGGAAGCGTTGTTGAGTTCCGGGAACTGAGCTGGTTTCGGAATTCCGAACGGCCGACAAGAACGTCAACGTCCGCCTGGCCCGGATTCGTCGCGCACCTGAAGTTCCCGTTGCCGAGACTTCAACTTCAACTTAAACATCACCTGATGAAGACGGTGACCATGCTGAAGTTTCGCCAGGATGCCGAGGGAGTGTTGCGGCGCGTCGCCAAGGGAGAGCGCCTCGTTCTTTCCCATCGCGGCAAGCCCGCCGCCCGCCTTGAGCCGCTGGCCGGCAGCCCCTCGTCCGATGCGAGGAACGACCCGTTCCTTGGGATCGCCCGTCGCGCTAAGCCCAGTTCCAAGGGCAAAACCAAACACGCGGACATTGATCAGATCCTGTATGGCCGCCGCTGACGTCTTCATGGACAGCGCGGGGTTTCTCGCCCTGTGGGACGCGGGTGACGAACATCATGCGGCATCTGTTCGACTCCAGTCGGAACTCGCTGCCAAACGCCGCCGGTTCCTGACGACAGAATATGTCGTGGACGAGACCGTCACCCTGCTCCTCGTCCGCCACAGCCACGCGGCGGCGGTGGATTTTCTCGACACTATCGAACGCAGCGAAGCCCTCCGCCTCGAGTGGATTGGCCCGGAACGGTTTCACGCCGCCGGCGCTCTGTTTCGCAAGCACGCCGACAAGGAGTGGTCGTTTACCGATTGCGTCAGCTTTGCCGCGATGCGCGAACTTCGGGTCCGCGACGCCTTCACCACCGACCATCACTTCAAGCAGGCCGGCTTCGTCCCCCTGCTGAAAGCCTGAATGAATTCGGAGGGGTTCCAATTCTCAGGCGCGCTCTAAAGCGAGCCAAAGTTTCTTCTCGCCCCATGCCGTCCACCCTAGGAAACTGCAAGCCCATGAAGTATATTTTCGTCACGGGCGGTGTCGTGAGTTCCCTGGGCAAGGGACTGACGGCGGCAGCGCTCGGAACGCTGCTGGAAAACCGCGGTCTCAAGGTCACGCTCCAGAAGTTCGATCCCTACCTGAACGTCGATCCGGGCACGATGAGCCCCTACCAGCACGGCGAGGTCTACGTGCTCGATGATGGCGCGGAAACTGATCTCGATCTCGGTCACTACGAACGCTTTACCAGCACCAAGCTCAGCCGCAAAAACGCCACCACCAGCGGCCAGGTCTATCAGCAGGTGCTCGACAACGAACGCGACGGCGTCTACCTCGGCAAAACGGTCCAGGTGATTCCGCACGTCACCGACGAAATCCAGCGCCGGATCACCCTGCTGGCCGACGACACCAAGGCCGACGTCATCATCACCGAGATCGGCGGAACCGTCGGCGACATCGAGGGCCTTCCCTTTCTCGAAGCGATCCGCGAATTCGCCCTCGACGTGGGGCCACACAACGTCTGCTTCATCCACGTCACCTATGTCCCCTTCATCAAGGCGGCCGGTGAGCTCAAGACCAAGCCCAGCCAGCAGGGCGTGGCCAAGCTGCGCGAGATCGGACTCGTGCCACACCTCCTGGTCTGCCGCTGCGAACACCCGCTGAACAAGGACATCCGGCAGAAGCTCAGCCTGTTCTGCAATGTCCCGTTCGAGGCGGTCATCGAGGAAAAGGATGTCGAACACTCGATCTACGAGGTGCCGTTGATGCTGCAGCGGGAACGCACCGATGACCTTGTGTGCCGCCAACTGCACCTCGATGTGCCGCCGGCCAACATGGGTCACTGGCAGGACATCATCCGCCGCATCGTCGCGCCGCAGCACCGAGTCCGGATCGGTGTGGTCGGGAAATACATCGAACTGCAGGACGCCTACAAGTCGGTGTACGAGGCGCTCAAACACGGCGGCATCGCCAACGATTGCGGCGTGCAGATCGAGCAGATCGAATCCGAGGAACTGGAGAAGGGTGACGCTTCAAAGATCCTCAAGGAATTGGGCGGGATCGTGGTGCCCGGCGGATTCGGTTCCCGCGGCATTGAGGGAAAGATTCTCGCCGCGAAATACGCGCGGGAAAACCGGATCCCCTATCTCGGCCTCTGTCTGGGCATGCAGATCGCCACCATCGAATTCGCCCGCAACGTCCTTGGGTTAACCGGCGCGCATTCCACCGAGTTCGAGGAAAACACGCCGCATCCGGTGATTCATCTCCAGGAAACGCAACGCCACGTGAAGCGCAAGGGCGGGTCGATGCGGTTGGGCGCGCAGGAATGTCAGCTCGCCATGGGCACGCTGTCGCAGCGCTTGTACGGCGCATTCACCATCAGCGAACGACACCGGCATCGCTACGAGTTCAACAACGCGTATCGGTCCCAATTCGAGAAGGCGGGATTCGTCATCGCAGGCACCACGCCGGACAATCAACTGGTCGAGGTCATCGAGATCCCAAGCCACCCGTTCTTCGTGGCGTCCCAGTTCCATCCGGAATTCCTCAGCAAACCGAACCGGCCGCATCCGTTGTTCCGCGGTTTCATCGCCGCCGCTCATCAACGGCAGCACCAGCAGCCGCTGAATCCGGCGCTCTGAAGCCAAGGAAAATGGAAAAAGGTGAAAGGCAAAAAGGGATGGAAGCCCCGCAGGTGACCTCGCCCTTGGCATTCCGGACCTGGAACAAAAACGCCGCGTCCGGATTTCAACGGAGCGGCGTTTTGGAGACACCCGCACTCACGCGGGCGGCGTCGGGTTCGATCAGAACCGGCCGTTGACTTCGATCCCGAAGACCTGCGGATCGCCCGGCGTTCCCACGAAGCCCTGGCTGGGGCCGAGATCGAGCGCGTTGGCGTAGTACTTGGTGTCGGTCAGGTTGTGGGCGAAGACCGCGACGCCGAAGTTGCCCTTCTCCCATCCCGCACGGACGCGGACCAAAGCGTAGGGTGACTGCTTGGCGGTGTTGCGCTCGTCGAACCAGTATTCACCGATGGCCGTGACGCCGGCACCGACAAAGAAGCCGCACGGGAATCGATAGGTGCCCGAGGCATCAAGAGTGAACTGCGGCACGAAGTTGATCGTGCGTCCTCCGAGATCCTCCACGCCGGTACCCAGAGGATTCGGTGCGGAGAAATTCCGGAACTCCGCCTGGGTCCAGCCGGCAGCGACCGCAAATTCCAGGCCCTTGACCGGTTCCCAGCGCACCTCCGCCTCGGCACCCCAGGTGCGGGCCCGATCGGCATTCAACACGCGGAAGTCGGTGAACGAAACCGGGCGGTACACCTGGTAATCCTTCGTCTCGATCAGGAAGCCGCTGACGCTGCCGCGCAACGCTCCGTCCAACAGGCGGCCGGTGAGTCCGAGTTCGTAGTGCTCGGAGGTGGACTTGGCGTAATTGACGTTCGCCGGATTGTCCTGGGACGGACTAAATCCACCGGGCTGGTACCCTTCGGCCGCACTGAACCACACCGTGGCATCCGGGGTCAGATGATAGGCGAGGCTAACCTTGGGCTGGAATCCGTCGAAGTCGCGCGAAGCCTTGTACGCAATGTTGTTGAACGGCGCCGGTGCCAGCGGATTGATATGGGTGCGATCCAGGTTGCGCTCATCGCGTTCCCAGCGGATGCCGGCGGTGACATCGAGATGTTCCAGCACCGTGTAGGTCAACTGCCCAAAGAAGGCGTAGTTCATGTCCCGCTGCGCCGCGAGGGTCTGATCGGTCAGACCGGTCACCGGGAACGGAAGACCAAACGCCGCCTGCGCCGCCGATCCGTAGACATAGCCGGAATCATTGCGAATCACGTGCTCGGTCCAATACCCGCCCGCGTTCCATTTCAACGCCGCCTTGGGATCCGGCGATTCAATCCGAACTTCCTGCGACCATTGGCCGACCTTGGGACTGGCGTATCCGGAAATGACGGGAATCGGGACGTAGAAGCCGGGGGGCAATTGCGGATTCGGCTGATACTCCGCGTAGTCAAAATCACCCTGGAGGCTCTGTCGGAAATCACGGCGGGTGCTGATGGAAATCACTTTCACCTGCTCGCCAGTCCAGGCCGCGCGCAGAGACAGCGTATGCGAATCCACGCGGTTGAATCCGTTCTGGTCGGCCTTCAGATCGTAGAGATCGCCGCCCGCATTGATGGGACGGGAAACGATGCCACCGTCGTGGAACCGTTCGGCCGCCGCGGTGAAGGTGACGTCGACCCGGTCGGTGGGAAGCCAGCGGGCCTGGACGCGGCCGGCGAGCGTTTCTCGGCTGTCCGGGGATTGTCCGGTGACGAGGTTGTGGAAGAAGCCGTCGCGCTTGCCGTAGAGGCCGCTGACGCCGAGGAACAGATCGTCCTTCACCACCGGCCCGCTCACACCGGCTTCCGCGGAAATCGCGTCATAACTGCCATAGCGCAGGGTGCCGTAGCCAGCGGGCGTATTGCCGGGAAGACGGGTCAGCAGGTTGATCACACCGCCCGGCCGACTGGCGCCGAAGAGCGTGCCCTGCGGTCCGCGCAGGAATTCGGCGCTGTCGATTCCGAACAACGGCACGCCCCGCGAATACAGATCGGCATACGGCACGTCGTCGATGTACATCGCGACGGCGCTCTCGCCGTAGCTGAAGTTATTTTCGCGAAGGCCGCGCAGGCTGAACCGCGGCGTGCGGTCGCCATTGGCATCGAAGGTCGTGAGGTTGGGGGCGATCGCGGTGAGGTCCCGGGTGGAGACCAATTCCCGTTCGGCAAAATCAGCCGCGCCAATCCGAGTGACACTGCCGGGACCGGCGGCGGAATCGACCTGACCGAGAACGGTGACCTTGTCCAGTTGATAGGGCTGGGTGATCGGAGCCGAAGCAGTGTCCGTCTCGGCGGATACCGGGACGACGGTTGCAGCCAGGGCGGCCGTGGCTACGGCGGAACCCAGGCGTGAGAATCGGAAGGCGTTCATCAAGTGGCTATGGTGTGTGTTTCGGTGCGTGTTTCGGTGCAGGAAGACCGCATCAGACGGGAGAGTCGTCGTTGTGTTCAAGCGAATTGATGGAGGTGCAACGGCGGCGCGTTCCCCGGAAAAACCGCGAGGTTCCGGGATTGGAAACCGTCCAATCCCCTGTCAGTTTCCGCCCGTGGAATTCGCAGGCAAAGGCATGATGATCGCCGGACTGTTTCTGCTGGTGAGCGGGGCGCTGGTCTGGTGGCTTGGGCCGCGTTTCGGCAGCGGTGGCGGATTTCTACCGGGCGACATTTCCTTCCGGCGGGGATCGTTTTCGTTCCAGTTCCCAATCGTCACCTGCCTGGTGATCAGCATCCTTTTCACCCTTCTGATGCGCTTATTCCGAAAATGACCGACCGCAACAATCCACGGGTCAAGTGTCCCCGCTGCGGCGCTTCGGGCCATTGGTTCACCGAGTCCTGGGGCCCCTTTTGTTCCGAACGCTGCCGCCTGATCGACCTCGGCCAATGGTTCAACGAGGAACACACAATCTCCCGTGAACTGCGCCCCGGCGATTTCGAAGGGTTCGACGATCTGCATCCCGGCCCCCACCTCGATCGTCCGCCGGAGGCGTGAGAACGCGTCTGAAGGAGCCGCGGAGGGACACGAATTCACACCGATTTGGACGGAATGAACAGAATCTGATCGGCACTATAAGAATTCGGATCCGTCTTTTTGAATCCGTGTGAATCGGTGAAATCCGTGTCGCTCTTTCCGCGGATCACTCCCAATCGCACAACGACTCGACATGGGCGGCGGAGCCATCGCGCAGCCAGCCGTCCAACTGGGCCTGGTCCTTGAGTTGTTGCCCCCGTTGACGCGGTACGGCCACAAACCGGCTCTCGATTCCAGAAAGGGCCGACATGTCGCCCCAGAGCTTTTCAAATTGGATGACCGGGAAGACATCTTCCTGACCATGGCCCCATCGTTTCTTCACTTCCTTCAAGGTGACATAGGTCGGCATACGGGCCGCCAGTGACCGGATGGCACCCACGATCGTGGCATCCGCCTCCTCTTGTTGTGACCGGGCGGCGGCGGATACGGAAAGCTCCGTTCCTTCTTCCCGATGGCTCAACAGGATGAGTTCTCGCGTCAAACCGAAGGCCGTCAGCAGTCGGTCAATGTCGATCCAAGTGGTCATCGAATTATAATACCGCAGGCGGAACTCGTCCTCCTCCCGCGGCATGGCCAGACCCTCCACCAATCGCGGCCGTTGATTGACCCGAGCAAGACCGCCGCCGCGATCCTCAAGACGGCGGGTGATGACCTCAAACGTTAGCGTCGCGCCCGATTGAATGTGTTGTCCCAACAGTGCGGGATCCACGTCGGCACCGAGCGTGTCGATGTTGTGGAGCAGCAACCAGCGGAGGTTGGGGCGTTGGCGCAACAGCCGGGCGAGGACGCCGTTGCGGAACAGGTTCGGGACCTCATACCAATGGCCGACCGGATGCAGACATTGCAGCGGCAGATTGTCGGTGTAGTCGGACGCCTCGCCCGCCGATTGCGCCCAGCCGATCAATGCCGCACGGAGACTTTCGCGAACCTTCTGCTGCTGTTCATCGAGCCGTTGCTGCGGCATTTCCTCCCAGGCAAAACGGAGATCCCGCTCGGTCGGCACCATCCGCAACCCCACGCTGCGTCCGGGCGAAAGCATCAACGGACCCGAATAGCCATAGCCACCGACGGCCTTCAAAAAATGCTCGGTGGGATCCTGGGTGGCGTAGCTCGTGGAGAAGACGTGGGGCAATTCAATGCCGTACTGCCGCGATGTCCGGCGCGATTTGGCCAGATGGGCTTCGATGAAGGTCCGATGACGTCCGCCCAATTTGGCGAAGGGGTGCAGCGCCTTGCAAACGCCGGCACCCTGGGTCCAACGCGAACCGGCACCGGCGGCCAGAGTCACCACTGCCACTTCGCCATTCCGGATCGCCCGTTCGCCGATCGGACGCACGGCATCCGCGGCCCTTCCCCGGACCCACGCCACATCGGTGTCTTCGACGTCCTCGATGACCGCGTCGGCGCGCAGCCGGTTCTGGGCGAGCCCGATTCGGCCGCCGGTCAAATCGCGCCGGATCTGTTCATGCTGGGCGCGGTCGAATCCGTTTTGATCGAGCAACTCGGCGAGGCTCGGACCGGCGCGGTGTTCCGCCCGGCCGCGGGGCAAAAGGGCGTCAAACAATTGCTGAACCAGGCCGCGAAGCTCCGGTCGAATGCGCGCTGCGGCGCCGACCTTGTCGAGTTCGGCACGCCGCGCCGGCGGCAGGTCCTGGCGATCCTGCCGGACGAGATGCGGAACCGTGAGCGCGTAGTATCCATGCGGCATCAACGCCTGTTCACCAGCCAGCAGATCGGCGAAGGTTCCGTGTTCGTTGATGGCGTAATCGAAGACCACCGGTTCCATCGCGAACGGCAGCGCGTGCTGCAATTCGCGCTTGGTCGCGGACATGATTGCCTGAAGCCGGATCTGAGCCTCCTGCTTGCGATGCGGGGAAAAAATAAAACCCATTCCGCCACCACTCATTCCGCCCAGCATCCAGAATCCCCAGAAATCCTCACCGAACGCCTCGCGGGCACGCTCGATCAACAACTCCGTGTACCGCGTCGATGCCCAGGGAATGATGGTCTGAATCGGCTCGCGGAAGTTTCGGGTGGTGGCGGCCGCGAGCGCGCGGATATCCCCACGGCGCAACGCGGTGACTACTTCATCCAACACGGTCAACGCGTCCTGCCGGCCCCGCCATTCGGATTCGGAACGCAGCAGGTATTTCTCGGTCACCATTTCCAGGATCGGTCCGACGTTCTGGGCCATGCCGCCGTGGACCACTACCAGTGAGTTCTGCAACGCCTGCCGCGCCGACTCCGGAATCGTGTCGCGTCCGTACACCTCGTGCGCGGGCATGAGGCGGCCACGCGAGACACCGGATTCCGGATCGCCCGGACCCGCGGCCACACCGGTGATCAATTTGATCCCAGGCCAGACACCACCGGAGTCCTGCCAGCCGCCGCCCGATCCCCCAAGCCATTCGCCGAGAAGCGCGCGGGCCAGCACGAGCCGGCGTTCGGATTCCGCCAATTCGCCGGTCAACGACGCGGCCTGGCCGGTCGCCCGCATACAAACGCTGATGAGCGATCCGAGCAGGTTGGTACTGACGGCGAGGCGCGAGCCCTTGGGGATGTCGTTGACGCTGGAGACAATTTCCAGACCCCGACCGGCACCGACGATTTGCGCCAGGAGTTCCGCCAGTGAATGGCCGGATCCCTCAATGCCCGGCGGCACAATGCCCGAGGCGATGACCGCGGCCTTGAGCAGACCCAGATAGTCCCGGGCGAAATCAAACACGTCGGCCAGCGTGGTCAGATCCGCAGTGGCGCCGAGATCCACCGAGGTCAGGCGCAGGACCGGTTCATCGAGGACACGAAGCCACGCGCTGACCGGCGGGCGAGTCGTTGCGTCGCGACCATGAACGCCGAGGTCAACGGAGACATTCACCACCCGGGCGCCCTCGGGATAATCCATGCCGAGGAAGAAAATGTCCGACCATGCCGAGTGGGTGAGATCCATCCGGACCGGTGTTTGTTCCCTCAGGATGGGGAAGGTGCCGTCGGCCGAGCGGTCGAGAAGTTCCGGACGGATCCGCAGCGGTTGATCCGCCGGATGACCCATCCGAAACATCCATTGATTCCCGCGGACGGTGCGAACGCTGCGCCGGACCTGGTCGGCAAGGGTCTGGAATCCGAGTCGATGATAGGCCGCCGCCAGTGCGGAGGAGATTCCGTCGCTCGGTCCGGCCGAAGCCTGGAGTCCGAGGAAGGTGTCGATCGCCTCCTCAAACCGCCGATGCAGCAATTGCTCGTAACCGCGAAAAGGAATGAGAGCGCTGCGTTCGCGGCCGGCGGCAGCGGAGGCGAGGGCGGCGGGAAGGTGAAACCGGTGCAATGCGGCAAGGAAGAACAGGGCCCGCACTCGTTCGTACAGATTTTCCGCGGTACGACGAAAGACATCCAGTTCGGCCGCCGCAGCGGACAATTCGGCCACCGAAGCTCCGCGACACCGGGCGTCCAGCGACTGATTCCGGACGGCGGGATCGGTGGAAGTAATGAGGCCGACGAGGCTTTGCATGGCGTGGGAAGAGGAAGGCGGGATCAGGGCTTTCGTGCGGCCAGCAATTCAACCAATCCGGTGAGAACTTCCTCGCGATCCGCGCCACTGAGTGCGAGGGCCAGTTGAGCGGTGAGCAACCCGAAACGGGCCCCGATGTCGAAGCGGCGTCCCTTCAGTTCCGCGGCCAGATACCGTTCCCGCCCGGCCAACGCGGACAAGGCCGCCGAGAGATGGATGCCGCCGCCCGGCCGCGCGCGTTGAAGCTCGGCGAGCAGGTCCATGACCCCGGGAGTGAGGACGTGCATTCCGAAAAAGCAAAGGTAATGCCCGGCACGCAGTCCGGGTACGATGAGCCGTTGCTCGGCTTCGGTCGGAGTTGGTTTCTCCAAAACTTCCGACACCTCGTACAAACCCGCAGGGCCCGACACCCGCCGGCCACCGACGGCACCATAGTAGGGAAGTTTGCTCTCGTGGGTCGCCTGGACCGCAGAAACCGCCGCATTCTGGCAGGAGGCGATCTCGACCAACTGGCGGGCACAACCCCGGGTTTCCGCGGAGACATAAAGATGATCGCCCACCAGCAACAGAAACGGGGCGTCGCCGGTGAACGCCCGGCCGCATCCGACGGCATGGCCGTATCCCAACGGTTCGCGCTGCTCGATGAAGGAGAGCCGCGATGCGTGGCCACCCGCGGCGGCGGCAAAGGACGCCTGGTCGCCGGGATGGATCACCACGCCGATCTCCTCAACCCCGGCCGACAGTGCCTCCTCGATGATGATCGCCAGCGCCGTTTTGGCCTGGCCGTCCCGGTCGACCAACGATTGGAGCGGGAGCGTCCGCTGGTTTTTGCCGGCGGCGGTGATCACGGCCTTCTTGATGTTCATGATGCTGGGATCGGATCGTGCCGCAGAAGGCCGTGTTTTGACAGCCACGAGTTGATTCAGAAATCGGCCCTCCAATCCGAAGACCTGCCCGCCGTCCCCGCCGACCGTTTCTCACGATGCCGTCGGCGGGATTTCGGGCGGTCAGGAAGCGACCGGGCGAATGCCCCGCTGCTCCAATTCAGCGAGCGTCCAGTGGTATTCGCTCACCAGCATATCCACCACGCTGGCCTGCTTGAGTTCCCGGGGCAGCACTTCCCAAGTGTACGTTTCCATTTCGAGGTGGGAACACAGGGCGGGATTCTGTTTCACCACGTCCAGAACGCCCCGGAGGTTGTCGGCCGTCGTCCCAAACTGCTCGGTCTCCGGCGAGTGCAGCGGGATATGAAAATGGATCCGCCATTCCCGATCCCGCTGGGGTCCGTCGCTCAACGGCGTCACCAACGCCTCGTCGAGATCGGCATAACGGATGAGATCGCCGTCGGTGCGGCGCTCAATCACCTGATGGAAATAGACATCATCCACAAACGCCGCGAGCGCCGTGCGAACCTCGGCGGTTGGATGCACCCGCAGCGCATTGCTGAGATGCAGCTTGCTGATCTTGATTCCCCGGCGGCGCAATCGGCCGAGCGCCTCGCCGGGGGACTCGTATTGGAGCGCAAAATGACAGGTATCGTAGTTGATCCCGAGATGCTCGCGCAGGCGGAGGTCGCCGGGGCGTTGCGCTTCCAAACGGTCGAACAATTCGATGAATTCAGCCGTGTTCTCCACGGTGCCGAAGGGTTCCGGCTCGAGGCCGAGATGGAATTTCGCGCCGGTGCGGCGGGTCAGTGATTCCATGTGCTCGACACACCGCCAGAGGTGCTCCAGAGCCGTCCGGAGCCCGCGCTCGCCGAGGCGGAAGGCCTTGAAACTGACCGGTACCGTGCTGACCGACGCCTCGATGCCCGGTGGCACCAGCTCCGCCAGCAGATCGAACAGGCGGTTGGTATAGGCCAGACGGTCCGGGCTGCTCCAATCGGGTTGCGACACATTTTCCTTCACCCGGGTTCCGTGAAAATTGCCGTAGGGAAATCCGTTGATCGTGAAAATGTAGCACCGGTTTCGTTCCAGCCACTGACGGAAGGCGCGCAAGGTGTGGGGCTCCGACAACTGGCGCGAAGCGGTGTCGCTCAAGCGCAAACCAATCGCGTACGGCTGGTCCGGCGAAACCTTGCGTCGCACGGCCAGGGTGTATTTCTCCAGACTGGCCAATGTTTCCGGCCAATCGCCACCCCGATGGACGTTGGTGCAATAAGCCAGGTGCAGACCGTGGTTGAGCTTCACGGGGTCGATTCTAACCCGCGATCCGGTCGGGCGAAAGCGCCGTCCACCGGCGCGCGATGCATCGCAACCGATCAACGAACCCGACCCAACGGCACGTCGCGACCCTGGTCCACGGCGCGGCGCATCTGCTCGAACCACCAGGCAGCACGTTCGCGGGAGCAGGGGCGTTGAACGACTCTTCGGCGGGCGGGATGAACCGGACTGGGAAGCGCGGAAGGGAGGGCGGTGGGCAATGCGAAATCCAATTGGTCGCTGCACCGCGACCGGCGGCGTGGGGCGCGCCGGGCCGCGGCACGTTCGTTTCGTTGAGCTTCCGGAGATTCAATCGGGACCGACAACAATTCCGATGTCATGCGGGCACGCTACCCGACCCGGTCGGACATCGGCTGACCGACCTTCGGCCACCGGAGACTAGAGACAGGACACTGATTTCACGGATTCACACGGATCTCGAAGTCCGGACTCCACGCACCCGCGGTGGGAAACCAGTCACCGGGACCAAACCGTCCACTGACGCTCCCAGGCCCCGGGGAACGACAGGCGAAGGACGGATCCAGCGAGAATGCGACGCACCTCGGCGCGGGAGACTTTCACCCGGTGGGCGGGATTTAGAACCGGTTCCCGCCGCAACTTCGACAAGGTGCGAACCCCGATCAACACCGGCCACGCGCAGGCCAGACGCAGTCGGAACTGACCTCGGGGCACGGTTTGAGTGTAACGCCAGCCGGCCCGGAGATGTTCTTCGGCGCGGTCGAGCAATTGACCGTACAACGGACGGAATCGCGCCTCGTTCGACGGATCCCGCAGATCCGCGGGTGCGAGTCCATTGGCCTCAAGTTGGTCGGCGGGGATGTAACAACGTCCCGCTGCGAGGTCGCGCGGCAGATCCCGCAGAATGTTGACCCACTGTAGGCCTTTTCCAAAGCGGATGCCGTCCTCCAGGAAGGCGGCGTCATCCAAGATGGCATCTGGAAAAACCCGACGCCGGGTGAGCCGGGTCCAGAATTCGCCGACGCAACCGGCGACCCGATAGGCGTAGTCGTCCAATTCAGCCTCCGAGGCCAGAGCCCGCAGCGAACCCGTCGCTCCCGTTTCGAATCGTCGAAGGTCGAGTTCCTGTCCGCCGGTGATCACCTCGAGAACGGTACGGATGAGCCGTCGATCCTCTTCAGAATAGGTCTCCAGAATCCGGACCGCTTCTTCAAGTTTCAGGAGGAGAACACGCTCAGCATCGTTCCCGCCAGCGGCGCCGGCCGGTGGCATGGCTTCCACGATCAATCCCGAGAAATCGACGGGTTGCGACCGGGTTCCCAGGATCCGGTCGCGGAGATCCGCAAGCGTTCGAAGCCGGACGTCGACCGGCACCCAGCCGGTATCGGCCACGGTATCGGTCGCCCGCGCCAGCAGGTAGGCGAGGCCGATCTGCGAGCGGACCGAGCGTGGAAGAACCCGGACCGTCAGGTAAAACGATCGCGAGGTTTCGCGCAGCAATCGCTGCAAGTCGGGCGGCACGCGGGACATGCTCCCGATTCGGGGTCCGGTGTTCAACGCCCATCCATCGTAGTCGGGGCGGATGTTCCGCTGACGGCCGTGAAGTTCGCTGAAACAATCCTGACCGGCACCGGGTGTTCGTGCCAATCTTGGCCCGTCGCTGGACGGGCGGCCTGATGACTGACCCTGCCCCATTCGAATCCTTTGTCCTGGCGTATCAGGATATGGTTTTCAGCACCGCCTCACGGCTTCTCGGCAACGACGCCGAGGCCGAGGACGTTGCGCAGGAGGCATTTCTGCGGGCGTGGAATCACTGGGAAAATCTGGCCGGAAGCCCGACAGCCGGCGGTTGGCTCAAGACGGTGACGCGGAACCTCTGTCTGAATCATTTGGAGCGGTATCGCGCCCGTTGGAAGATGTTCAGCGATCTGGCCCGGGAAGATGACGAGGGAGAGGCCCGTGAGTTGGATTTCGCCGCTCCGGACACCCTGGACCAGAACCTGTTGACCCGGGATCAGCGGGTTCTGATCGAAACTGCCCTGCAAAAACTTCCCAAGGATCAGCGCGTCGCGCTGGTTCTCTACCATTTCGAGGACATGGACTATGCGGACATCGCGAAACACCTCCGGGTGTCATTGGGAAAGGTCAAGACCGACATCTTCCGGGCCCGCGAGGCGCTGCAAAAAAAACTGCAACCAGCCCGCGAGTCCGTGGGTGTTTAATCCTGAAGCTGATATGAACGAACGCCATCCCAACGAAGAACGGCTCGCCGATTGGGCCGACCGGACGTTGAAACAGCTTCCGGCGCGCCCCGCCCCGGCGACCCTGGCCCCACGGGTGCTCGCCCGGCTGGCCCGCCAGCAGGTGGTCCCCTGGCATCGCAAGCCGTGGATGAACTGGCCGCGCCACTTCCAGCTCCTGTCGGTCCTTCTCTTTGCCGGAATCGTGGGATCGGTGGCCGGCCTCCTCCTCCCCAGTCTGGACGCGATGAGTCTTTCCGCTGCCACAACGCAGGAATGGGTCAAACCCGTCTCAACCACGATGGGAGTTTTGAGCGCCCTCGGGAATGCCGCATCCCTGCTCCTGCGCAACACCCACAGTTGGGTCCTCGCCATCGTCCTGGGCGTCCTCGCCAGTCTTTACTTCAGCTGCCTCGGACTCGGGGCCGCCTGCTGGCGGATCGTCGCCAACACCCGTTGAAACCTTTTTGCCCGTCGCCATGAAATCCGCCATTCAATCGCTCCTGACCGCCGTTCTGCTCACCGGACTGATCCTCAGCCCGCTCCAGGGACAGAACCCGCCGCCAGCGACCGAGAATCCACCCGCCCAGGCGGCGCCCGTTCCCGCGACCGATCCCGAGCCCCCGGCAGCACCAAACCCGGCCGTCACCCTCAAGGTTTCGAAGAAATCGAAGCGCTCGATCAAGCGGGGTGCATTTCCAGTTCAGATTCAAAACGACAATGACGGCAACCGGGTTGCTGTCGGCTCTTCAGCCGAGGTCAAGGCCGGTGATTCAGTGAGGGACTTCGTAGTCGTCCTCGGTGATGGAACGGTTGACGGAACGGTCGACGGCAACATGGTGGTGGTAATGGGCGACGCGCACGTGAACGGAAAAGTCCACGGAAACGCTGTGAACGTCGGTGGCGGACTCTATCTCGGACCGAATGCCGTCGTGGAAGGGGATGCCGTCGGTGTTCTGGGCGGCGTTTTCATGGAGGACGGAGCCAAGGTCGTGGGCCAGGTCGTTCCGGTTCCGATGCCGGGCTTCTCCCATTTCAATTCGGAACTCATCACCCGGACCTTTTCCGAATGCATCGTCCTCGCCCGTCCGCTCTCGCTCCACGTCGGGTGGGTTTGGTGGGTGTGGCTCGGGTTCATTGGAATCTACGTCCTGTTGACCCTGCTATTCCCCAAGGCGGTGGAGGCGACCGCCGATGTCTATGCGGAACGAACCGCGTCGTCGTTCCTGATGGGCATTCTGAGCCTGCCGCTGATTCTCATCATCACCGCGCTTCTGGTGGCGACCGTGGTAGGCGCCTTGGTGGTTCCCTTCTTCCTCGCCGCGGTTCTAGCCGGCGAAATCATCGGCAAGGCAGCGCTCTTGTACCAATTGGGCCGTCTCGTGGGCCGTTCCACGCAGAAAAGTTTCGCTACGCTGGTCTGTGTGTTGATCGGCGCAGTCTTGATGAGTGTCCTCTACCTGGTTCCCTTCTTCGGCCTGCTGCTCAATATCGTGACCAACTTCTGGGCTCTGGGTGCGGCCACCCTGGCCTTTACGGCCCGATTCCGCCGTGAATCGCCCAAGCCGCTGTCCGACGGTGGACGACCGCCGATGACACCGACGCCGAAACCGGGACCCACTCCGACCCATCCCCCGACTCCATCCGCGGGAACCACGTCCGCTTCCGGAGTTTCCGCCATCGTGGCAGCGCCGGCCCTACTGGCGGTCACCACGGTTGAACCCAGTCTGACACAGTCCCAACCCAGCTCGTCTGCTGAGGACTTCGGCCTCCCTTCATCGACGTCGACGGCCGGGCCTGGAGCGGTTCCGACTCCGGCTCAACCGTTCGGCCAGGCCGCCCCTGAGCCACCGCAGCAGGCTCCCCCTCACATCCCACCGTTTTCCCCGCCGCCTGTCGCTGCCATTCCGGAAGCCCTTACCCTGCCGCGGGCCGGATTCGGACGCCGCTTTGTGGCCTCGGCCCTCGATTGGATCCTCGTGATCTTCCTGCTTTGCATGCCGCCGTTGCGGCATCTGCATTACGGTCCTGGTTTCATCTTTTTCCTGCTTGCCGCCGCCTATTTCGTCGGATTCTACATCTGGAAAAACACCACCCTCGGCGGACTCGTCCTCGGCCTGAAGGTGGTCCGCCTCGACGGACGCCGAATCGACTTCCCCTGCGCCATTGTGAGAACGCTGGGCACCTTCTTCAGCGTGCTCATCGGCGGCATCGGCTGGTTCTGGTGCATCTGGGACAAGGAACGCCAGGCGTGGCACGACAAACTCGCCGGCACCGTCATCGTCCGCGTCGAGAAAATGCCGCCGCTCGTGTGATCGACGGACCGTTTCGCCACTTCGTTGTCCCTCCCATTCTTAATCTTACTCTTACTCCAGTACTGTCCGGTTTAGAACCCCGGTAAACAGGGCTCATTGTTGACATTGGGGTCGGCCCCGGAAGCGAAATCCTTGGAAATGGCCGATAACAGGGGAGTTTTCTCGAACAGAGTGAGGCTGAAAATCTG
>CAIVQB010000048.1 GCA_903907925.1 uncultured Verrucomicrobiota bacterium | reverse complement strand
CTCACCCACCGCCACCGGGGTGGCGTAGTATTCTCCCGCGACTCCCAGTCGTTCCGATTCGTAGTGAGCTTTGCCGGTCTTCACATCCAGGCAGGAGATGAATCCGCCGGCCTTGATGAGATAGACTCTGCCCCGATAGGCGAGGGGCGACGCCACGTAGGGCAGGCCCCGCGTCGTCTCCCATTTTACCTGCGTTGAGGTGATGTCGCCTTTGCCGCCGCCGGGAACGATCCCCAGGATCACGTTGCGACCTGGAGCGGCGCCCAGTTCTGTGTACACCGGAGCCCATTCTGCCATGTCCACGAAGCCGTCCCTGTTCTTGTCGATGAAGTTGAAGGCGTCCCGGGCCCGGCTCTTGGGGAATTCGTCGACCGACAGCTTGCCGTCCTTGTTCGCGTCAAACTGCGCAAAGAAGGCGGCGGGATCCTTCATCGCGGCGGGGGAGACCCCCGAGTCCACATCGAAGATGGATTCGATGCGCGAGCGGCCCGCCACATGTGCCGTGGTCCAACCGCCAAAAACGACCATCCCATCGGCGGCCACGGGTGAAGGACAAACGAAACTCGGCAGCCCGGTCACCTGCCAGATCGGATCGCCGGTCCGCGCGTCATAGGCCTCCAACTGGCCGGTGCCACCCGCAAGGATCTGTTTCGCGCCGTCGTGGCGCCACACATACGGCGTGCAGAAGCTGCCGATCTTTTTCGGACGCGGCGCGTTCCATTGCTCCTTGCCCGTCTCGGCGTCCAGGCAGACGAGGCTGGAATCGATGCCGCCGTCCCGGTTGAGGTAGACGTGACCGTCGTCGAGGATCGGCGACGCGCCATAGCTGAACGTGTTCTTGGTGGAGGACAACTGCTTCTCCCATTTCAGCCCGCCCGCGAAATCCAGGACCACCACCCCGAAGTCGTCGAACTGAAAGACCACGCGCTGGCCGTCGGTCGCCGGAGTGGAGTTGGCCGGGTCGCCAGCCACGTGTTCATAAATCGCCAATTTAAGGATTGTCCGTTCCCGTTCCCAGAGCATCGCCCCATCCGATCGTCTGAGGCAGATCATCTTGAGGGTCGTGCCTACGTGGGCGGTGAGAAAGATCCGGTCACCCCAGATGCAGGGCGACGAATGCCCGACCGGCAGTTCTGTCTCCCAGCGCAGGTTCTTGTCGCGCCCGAAAGCCAGCGGGATGGACTGCGACTCCGCGACTGCATTCCCGCCGGGACCTCGAAACTGAGGCCATTGGGGTGTCGGAACTTCAGCGCCCGATAGGCTGACCTCGGCGTTGCTACAGACGAACAAAGTGGCCGCAAGAAGAAGGACTGGTGTGGAGTAAGACATGTCAGGTGAAAGCAAAGGCGCCCGCCCGATCGCGTGGCCTGGCCGGAGGATGCATCATCTCTTCCCTTCGGTCGAACCCGCCGCGTTCAGCACCTTGAGATCGAAATCCTCCCAACGCTGCGCCCATGTTTCCGTCTCGATGCGGCCACCGATCTCATCCCCCGGTTTCAGTCCCGATCGATCCAGGGTGATCGACCCTTTGCCGTTGGAGAGGAAGGCGAGAACCCGGTAGGCTTTCGTCCCACGCACACCCGTCACGAGGTAGCCGATGGCCTGCCTGCCATCGAGCGGAATGGTTCCCCCTTTCAGGAAGGCGTCTTTCTCGACGGAAACGGAAACGACCACCGGCGCCGTGACCCCATCCACGGCGGCCACGACCTGGACGCTCGCGAAGTCCGGGTGACGGGGGTGAATGCCGGTTCGGCTTCGCGCCTGCTTGTCCGAATAATTCCGGTCGTAATATTCGAGATTCAATTGTCCGAGGTGTTGCGCCGGGAAATTGGTGAGCTCCGCGCCGAGCAGGTTCGTCGACCACACCGTCGAAAAGCCTGCCGAGAGTTTGCCCGCGAATTCGAAATGGCGATTCGCGCGCATTGGGTAGGCCCATGGCGTGCCGGGTTGCGCCAGCTCTGCTTCCATGGCCGTCCGCTGGGTGCGGATGTATTCCCGCACTTTTTTCAACCCGGCGTCGAATTGCGGCTTGGGTATGGTAATCCGGTCCCGCACGAGAAGCTCGATGCGATCCACTTCCGCCAGGAGTTCCCGCTCTTTCCAGACGGTGGCCAGGAGTTCGCGCATTCGTTGGCGATACCTCTCGCGCGTCTCCGGATGGTTGTAGAGCAGGCGGGAGAGGCTATTGTTGGCCATTACCGAAACCGGCGGCACGAAGGGAACGAACACGCTCGAATCCCCGAACGTCGAGTCCGCGCCCCAGGCGATGAAGCGAAACCTGTCCGACTTCGGATCGTGATAGACGAAGGCGTTGTTTTGGTTGCCGGAAAAACCATCCCAATGGCCGATCAGGACCTCCGTCGCCCAAAAGTTAAGGTAGGCATCCACATCCACGACTTCGGAGACGCGATCGACCGTTCCCTCCTTGGAATCCAAAGCGCGCACCACCCTCTCCAGATCGCTGCGGTCATTGGCCTTCTTGTGGTTCTTGGACTCGAAGGCACCGACCCACCCGGAACGAAAATCGCCGAAGGTTGCCTCGTATAGGTTTCCCTTCGTGCCGGAAAAGTGCCGCCTCAAAAAACGTTCGTCCACCGCTTCTATATGCGAGTAGATGCCCAGGCTTTTCCCGTTGACGGTCACCCGGGCGAGATTGCAGCGCGGCGCGGGCACGCCAGCTGCCGCGAACACGCGGTAGCCCAGCGCCTGCTGCACCTGCGAGGGATCCTGGTTGTTGTTTTGCAGCGTGAACCGTGCCTCGCCCGCGAACGTCCTGCCCTCCACATAGTGATCGAAATCGATGTTGAAGGACGGGCGGGTGGAATTGTCCGAGCCGAGAAAGCCGCGTTTGCGGATGCCGACGTTCCCGACCGTGACGCCGCCAATGGTGACGTCGCCCTTGAACCAATCGAATGCCTTGGGCAGTGCGAGCGCCGTCTCGCCGCGTCCCTGGCTCAACTCCGCGCCGAGGTCGCGGTGTTGCTGCCGGAGCTTTTCGAAATCCTCCGCCGGCATGGTGATTTGCACCTCGAGCAACCGGTTCGGGTCGAAGAATTCATCGTTCGACGGCGCGGCCGGCGTTGGTTCGGCAGACCGGACGCGAACGCCAAGGGCAAGGAGGCAGGCCAGTGCCAGGCAGATTCGTAAAGTGTCGCGAGAAATGTTCATTGTCTAAAAGCGCATCCGAAGAATGCTTATGTTTGGGGTGGTGGTCGTGATTATTGCCACATCGGATTCATTGGGACCTCGTCGTGCGGGTCGCACTGCTGTCACTTCGCGTCCGGCTCGGGCAGGGGGATGCCTTTGGCTTTGAACAATGCTTCGGTTTCGCGCTGCCGCGCTTCTGCCTGATACGCCATTCTCCAGTCACGGCCGCGGTCGTGGCCGGGCTTGTCGCCGAGTGCCAGCTTCAATTGGGCACGGGCTCGGGCAAAGTCCCGGCTGGCTTCTTCCATGCGCCCAAGTTCGGCACACAGCAACGCTCGTGTAAAAATGTAATTGGCCTGATTGGAGGGTTGTAGATGTTTACTCTTATCAAGCCGAGTGCCGAGCGTGTCCAGAAACTGGTTCAGCAACGTCAGGGCGTCTTCGTAGCGATGCTCACGATAGGTCAAGAACGCGTTGGCATAGGCTTGCCAGATGTTGCTGACGAGTGAACTGTCACCGGCCCGGTCCGACAAGCCACGCGCCAGAGCCAGAGTCCGCGCGTCCATCGGTTGCTGCAACAGGCCGTACAACACGCTGTTTGCCGCGCTCCCCTCGACCGTAGAGCTGAATCGGAGCGAGCAGATCTGGAGGAGTTGTTCGAACGACGCGTGGTCGCCAGTGGCCGCCGCGGTGTTGGCGGCACGGTTCCAGTCGTCAACCGTGGAAAGCGGGTTGGTGGCCACGGCTTCGAGGATCGGCAACGCTTTCTGGGCGTTGCCGGAGCGGGCAAGGACCTCCGCGCGCAGCGCATCCAACCGGACCTGATCCGTCCCCGAACCGCCGTGGGTTTTCAGCCACCGGCCTTGCTCTTCAAGCCGCGTGGTTGCCTCCGAGAAACGGTCGAGCCGACAGAGCGTGTTGATCAGTTCCCCAACCAGCTGCGTGTAATAATCTCGCATCTCCGAGTTCAACGAGGGAATCTTTGCCAGGGTCTCGCGGGCGAACCGCTCGGCCTCCGCGGGACGGGCGCTGCCAAGAAGGGCAGCATATTGAGTGGCCACTGGGATTTCAATGAACAGCGGAGCCGGGGCACGGAGCAGCAGTTCGCGGGCTTCCACAATCGCCGCCTCCGCCTGGTTCGTCTTTCCGGCAAACGATAACCACTGTGCCTGCGCCGACCGGCAATATGCGGCGAACGCCTGGGCGGGCGGGGTTCGCCTCATGAACTCCGCATAGAGGCCCTCCAACTCCTTCATGGCCGGCTCCTGTGCCAGGACCTGCTCGCCGGCCGCCCACAGGCGGGTGAGAGAAACATGAACCCTCTCCCCGTCGCGCGGAAAGTCGAGGTGGTCGTCGGTGACCCTCGGCAGGAGCCGGTGGATCACCTCTGCCTGCTGCAATGCGGCTGGCATATCGTTTAACCCACCGGCAAGGGCTAGCCACAAATACCCGCGCACCGTTAGCTCCGCCGCCGGGGCGTTGGACAGGGACGAGGAAGCCAGTGCGTCCGCCTTGCTGATCAACTCCCGTGCGCCCCGGACATTTCCCTGCTGCAGCAGTAAGGGCAATTGGTCCGACACCAGGCTGCGGATGAAAGTGGTCACGGTGTCTGCCCGGACCGATTGCGTGCGCTCCTGTTGTCGCGCGACTCGCTCGCGCAGGAACGCGGCCGTCGCGAGTCCCAGCCCCAGGACCAAGGCCAGCGCGACGCAGGCAACCCCGACGGTGGTAGCCCTGTTCCGCCTCACCATCTTCTGGATCCGGTAAAGCTGACTGGGCGGCCGGGCGGTCACCGGCTCGTTGTCGAGATGCCGCTTCAGGTCGGCGGCGAGGCCATTGGCCGTGTCGTAGCGGCGCTGGCGGTCTTTCTCCAGGCACTTCATCACGATCCAGTCGAGATCGCCCTTGAGCTGGTGCAGCAACTTCGAGGTATCGGCGGAACGACGCTTCGCTGTAGTCGTGAGTTGATCGGCCCCGAGTGTCGCCAGTCGGGTGCTGGGGCGCTGCGGTTCCTTCTCGCGGATCGTCTTGCGCATCGCGTCGATGCCCAGCGACATGAGTTCTTTCGCGTCGAACGGCGTGCTGCCGGCCAGCAGTTCGTAAAGCAACACACCCAGGCTGTAGATGTCGCTGCGCGTGTCGATGTCCAGCCCGCTCATCTCCGCCTGCTCCGGACTCATGTAAGCCGGCGTGCCGATGAACTGGTGCAACTGCGTGTAGACGGTGTTGTCGGTCAGCCGCCCCTCCGTGGCCTTGGCGATGCCGAAGTCGATCACCTTGGGCACCGGCACGCCGTCGTGGAGGGTGACGAGGACGTTCGACGGCTTGATGTCCCGGTGGATGATGCCCTTCTGGTGCGCGTGCTGGATGGCCTGGCAGACCTTGATGAAGAGATCGAGCCGTTCCTTGGTGGTGCAATGAGCCTGGTCGCAGTAGTCGGTAATCTTGATGCCGCGCACCAGTTCCATGACGAAGTAGGGCCGGCCCACGTCGGTCGTGCCGGCATCGAGCACCTTGGCGATGTTCGGATGATCCATCATCGCCAGCGCCTGCCGTTCCGCCTCGAACCGGGCGACGACCTGTTTGGTGTCCATCCCCAGCTTGATGACTTTTAGCGCCACGCGCCGCCGCACCGGTTCAGTCTGCTCCGCGACATAGACCACACCGCAACCGCCTTCACCCACGCGCTCCAGCAACTTGTAACGCCCGAGCGTCTGGCCCACGGCTTCGTCGGGTGCGTCGGTGAGGTCGACTTTGAGGGTGGGGCGAGCCGCGTCCGCTTGCGTGGTCAGCAAGGAGTCGGGCTGGTCGTGAGCTACAAGCAGGGCTTCGAGGCGTTGGCCAGGGGCTTATCCGAACCGCAGACGGCCTGCAGGAAGGATTCCCGTTCGCTGACGGGCTTTCCGGCCGCCAGCGCGAAGAGAGCGGCCTCATGATCTTGAGGGGATGGCATCGAAATCGAGTTTTCAGGCATCCGTTGGTACATGCGCAATTGCCCGGCCGAAAGTATGTGCCCTTTTTCAAAAATTTGCTTCCCGATGTCCGGCCGGTTGCCAAGGCGTCGCCGAATACGGGTTCTGGGGCTCGAATTCTTGGGCGAATCGTTTCTTTCGTGCAGGGAAAGGACGTAAGCGCTGCCGGAGGAATCATTTTCTGGCGACCGCCAAAAATTCCCTGCAGGAAGACGCAGATGTCCTGGAGCATGCCCGGTGCGTCAAATCGAATGGATTTGGACAGACCCTGACACGACGTCACCGCTCAGCAATTCTCGCAAAGGATCGCCGACATTTTCCGCGGGGCGTCGAAAACCAGATCCCTGTCAGTGCCTTGAAAGGCCCCGCTCTCAAAACGCCTATCCCGCTGCGATGACCTCGCGGACCACGTTGCCGTAGACGTCTGTCAGCCGGAAATCGCGGCCGGCATGACGGAAGGTGAGGCGTTCATGGTCGAAGCCCAGGAGTCGCAGCATCGTCGCGTGCAGGTCGTGAACCGAGACCGGATTCTCCACGGCCCGGAACCCGAAATCGTCCGTCGCCCCGTAGATCGTACCGCCCTTGATTCCGCCCCCGGCCATCCACAGGGAGAAGCCCCAATGGTTGTGGTCGCGTCCCTGCGCTGCCCCGGACCCGTTCTGGCCCATCTCCACCGAAGGCGTGCGCCCGAATTCCCCGCTGCACAGGATGAGGGTGCTGTCCAGCAGCCCGCGCTGCTTCAGGTCCGTTATAAGGGCCCCGAGCCCCTGATCGCACTCGTTGGCGACCTTTCGATGTTCCTCGCGGATGTTCGAATGGCTGTCCCAAGGCTGCAGGTTTCCATGCCAGGTCTGGACGAATCGGACCCCGCGTTCCACGAGGCGACGGGCAATGAGCAACTGCCGGTTCTGCGGCCCTGCGCCGTACGCCTTCCGGATGTGCTCCGGCTCCTGGTCCACATCGAAGGCATCGGTCGCCTCCATTTGCATGCGATAGGCCAGCTCGAAGGACTTGATTCGCGACTCGAGCGCCGCCTCGCCGGGACGGGACGCCAGGTGATCCGCGTTCAACTCGCGCAACAGGTCGAACTGCCGCCGTTGATCCTGGGGACCGAGGCGCACGTTGCGGATGTGGTCGATCAGCTTCCGGGGATCGGCCTGCGAGGTGTCGATGTGTGTTCCCTGGTAGGAGCCCGGCAGGAAAGCGGAACGCCAATTGGCCGCCCCCCCCACGGGCATACCACCCGGACAGAGGGCGACGAAGGCCGGCAGATTTTGGTTCTCGGATCCCATGCCCCAGGTCAGCCAGGAACCCAGGCTCGGACGCACGAGCCTTTGGTCGCCGGTGTTCATCAGCATCAGCGACAACTCATGGCTGGGCAGTTCCACATGCATCGACCGGATCACCGCCAGCTCGTCCGCGCACTGGGAGAGATGGGGGAACAAGTCGCTGATCGGTATCCCGCTCTGGCCGTGGCGCCGGAAGGTGAACGGCGAAGGAAGGGCCACGCCCGTCTTCCGCTCGGTCTGCAGATTCTCGTACGGAAGCATCTTCCCCGCCAGCCGCGTCAGCTCCGGTTTGGGATCGAAAGTGTCGACCTGCGACATGCCGCCATTGAGGAACACATGGATGACGCGCTTGGCGGTGGGGACGAAGTGCGGGGTGAGAATGGCGTCCCCGGCAAAGGCCGGCTGGCAGACGAGGTCCGCGAGGGCCAGGGACCCGAAGCCCATGCCGCACCGCTTCAGGAAGTGGCGCCGTGATTGGGGAAACGGGGTGTTCATGGTTCCGGTTCAGTCCACAAAGGAAAACTCGTTGGCGGCGAGCAGCGAGTGCGCGACCTGCTGCCACGCCATGTCCTGGGCCGTTTTGTCGCCGGTCTGAACAAAACGTAGAATCCGGGTCAACTCGGCAGGGCGGGGCTCGCGGGAAAACACGCGGTGATAGAGTTCACGCACGCGCAGGGAATCGTCCGTGCCGGCGGATTTGCCGGTGAGCGCCGCGAGCGCCCTGGCACGGTCCTGAACGAACTCGGAGTTCAGGGCGAAGAGGGCCTGCTGCGGGACGGTGGTGTCGGGTCGCCGGGCGGTACAGGAACTGGGGTTGGCCGCGTCGAAGGTACTCGACAGGTTCGACACGATGTCACGGTTCACAAAGGCATACACACTTCGGCGGAGCACCCCGGGTTGGCTCTCGCGATCGAACGCCCTCCCGCCCATGGTCAGGTCGATTTCACCGGACGCCCACAGCATGGAGTCGAGCATCGCCTCCATTTCCAGCCGGTGGGTCGGCATGCGCCACCAGAGTTGGTTGTCAGGATCCGCGTTCCTGGCTTTCTCATTTTCCATCGCCCCCTCCGCATACACCGCGGAGAGCATGATGCGACGGTGCAGCTGCTTGATGGATCCCCCATCCGCCGCGAAGACGGACGCGAGATGGTCGAGCAACTCCGGATGGGTCGGGCGGTTGCCGCGCGTTCCCCAGTCGTCGGGGGTCCGGACCAACCCCTGACCGAAATGATGCTGCCAGACCCAGTTCACCAGAACCCGGCGCGTGAGCGGATTGTCGGTGGAGGTCACGGCGCGGGCGAGACCGAGCCGTCGGGCGCCGTCGGGAAACGGTTCTGAATTCGCGCGGCTCAGCGCGGACAGGAATTGCGGCTTCACGGCCTCACCGCGGGCGAGTGGATTTCCCCGCTTCAACACATGAAACGTGGCGGGGGCAGGGACTCCTGCAGCACCATGGCGCGCGCCGGGGATCCGGCGGAGGTGAGGTGCAACTCATGAATCGCCCCCCGGCGTCCGCCAAGGACGTCGTTGACGGTCCGATTCAAAAGGCTCAACGCGACCGCATCGGGCACCGCCGTGGGGGTGTTGGCACCGAAAAGATGGCGACGCAACTGCCGGACGACCGGGCTGTTGATCTCGAGTTGCCGGGGATCCTCGTCGGGGATGATCTCGGCCCCGGGGGCAGCTTCGGCCGACGCAGTCATCAGTGCCTTCAGCCACGCCTGGTGCACGGCGGCAAACAGGTCTCCGTAGGCTTCGGCGATGTCCACCATGGACCTGCGGGGTTTTCGTCCGATGGCTTCGAGCACCCGGGGGTTCCAACGAGGGGCTTCCTCGGAGAGCACGTGCAGGTTCTTGAGCGTGTTCGAGTTTCCGTTCTCTTTTTGCCAGGTGCTCACCAAGTTCGTGCAAGCGCCCTCGAATCCGTCCGCTGGCAGGCGCGCCAATCGCACCCAGGGTCCGAACACCGGATCGGTGTCGGGCATCGCGGCCAGGTAATCGCGCCAGCGATTGAGGATCAATGGGCGGATGTCATCGGTGCGGTAGGAGAGAAATTCGGTGGAGATGTCCTGCTCCGGAACGCCCTTGGCGATCTCGCGAAGATAGAGGCCCACCTGCATGCGCAGGCGGCCGCGCATCACCTCGTTCTGCTCCGCGGCCATGTCGTCGTGACGGGTCTGGAGGCGCACCAGTTCCCGCTGGTAGTCATGGCGGGCGTCATCGGACGGTGAGGACTCGATCACCGGCAGGGAATCGGGCACGCGACTGGCGGCCAAGGCGGCGTAGAGGGAATAGTAGTCCCGCGTCGAGATGGCATCGAACTTGTGATCATGGCACCGGGCGCAGGCCACGGTGAGGCCCATCAAGCCCCGGGAAACGACGTCGATCTGGTCGTCGATAATGTCGTTCCGGGTGCGGTATTGCATGCCGACGGTGAGGAATCCAAGCCCCGCGAGTGCGGGATCATTTTCCTTCAACCCCAGCTGGTCCGCGGCGATTTGCTCGGTGACGAACCGGTCGTAGGGCAGATCGGCGTTGAAAGCGCGGATGACATAATCCCGGTAGGTGTAGGAGAACGGAAACCGGGTGAACCCGATGGCGCTTCCCCCGTGGGTGTCGGCGTAGCGGGCGAGATCGAGCCAGTGACGCCCCCATCGCTCGCCGTAGCGCGGGGAATTCAGCAGGCGATCCAGCACCTTCTCCCGGGCATTTGGCGACGGGTCCGCCATGAAATTCTGAACCTCTTCCCAGGTTGGGGGCAATCCGGTGAGGTCAAAGGTGGCGCGTCGGATCCACTCGCGCCGCGGGGCCGCGGGCGAGAGGGAAAGGCCGCGGGACTGGAGGGCGGAGACGATGAATCGATCGATGTCGGTGTGGGAAGGGTCCACACGCGGGGGAGGTGGAGGGTTCCCCACGGGTTGGTAGGCCCAGTGGTTGGTGCCGATTCCGGCGGGCGGGGCGGCCTCCAGCAACCCGACGGCAAACAGCCACCACACGGCCAGGGCAGCGAGGATCGGCCGGAACACCCGCCGGACGCCCCTTCCATGCAATCGGCATGGAGGGCAGGGGCTCTGGCTTCTGCAGGGGCACATCCTTGACAACGTGTCCGGAAATCCAGCCCCCATCAAGCCTGACCGCGGAGTGTCGAAGACGGCGTTACGAAACCTTTTGGAATGGATGGGCGGCGCCTTGAAGGCCTGTCAACTCGTACGATCGCTCGCCGGGACCTATTCCGCATCGTACCCGGGAATGTGGATCCCGCGGGGTTTACTCCTCCGCGGCAGTTTTCTTTTTCCGTGGGCGCGCGACGCGCGGGGCGTCCCCCCACAGTCCTTCGAGATCGTACCGGGCTCGGACGTCCGGCTTCATCAGGTGGACGATGACGTCGAAAAAGTCAGCGACCACCCAGTTGGTTTGAGCGCTGCCTTCGGTGTGCTGTGGCTTGATGCCGTGCTCCTTCTGCAATTGATCGAGCACCTCGCCCTCGACCGCGCGGAGGTGAGGCTCACTGGTGCCGGTTGCGATCACGAAGAAATCGGTGACGGTCGAAATCTTGCGGACATCGAGCACCAGCACATCTTCCGCCTTCTTGTTTTCGGCGAACTCGCGGCACAGCAGTGCCAACTTCTTAGAATCCATCTGGATGGGAGGATGCTAGTATTTCGAAGAAATTAAAAGCCGATTGTCCAGCAGGCGGGCGGAGGTGCGTTCGTGGGGGAAGTCCGGACTAGCCCTTTCCATACAGGCGCGCCACAAACTCGCCATAACCGTTGTAGGGCAGGGTGGCTACCCGATCGCCGGAGTCGACCAACCGTTCCGACGCCTGCGACCACCGGGGGTGGGGCACTTTGGGATCCACGTTCGACTCAAACGGATACTCATCCGGTGCCAGTGTTTCCCACAGCGTCGACGGCTGTTTGGAGACCAATTCAATCCGGACAACGCTCTTGATGCTCTTGTAGCCGTATTTCCAGGGAACCACGAGTCGCAGTGGGGCCCCGTTCTGTTTCGGCAGCGGCTTGCCGTAGATTCCGGTTGCGACCAGCACCAGGTCGTTCAGAGCTTCGTCGATCCGCAGACCCTCGGTGTAGGGCCACGGATACTCACGAAGCCGCGCGATCCCAGGCATTTGGTCCGGTCGATTGGCGGTGGTGAATCGCACAAATTTCGCCTCACTCTTCGGCTGGACCGCAGCCAGCAATTTGGCGAGTGGAAATCCGGTCCACGGCACGATCATGGCCCAGGCTTCAACGCAGCGGAATCGGTAGACTCGTTCTTCCAGGGTGAATTGATCCACCAACTCCCGGACGTCCACGGTCATCGGTTTTTCGCACAGGCCGTCGATTCGGATCGTCCAGGGTTCGACGGTGAACTTGTCGACCAGCTTGTGAACCCGGTCCTTCGATGTGCTGAATTCGTAGAAATTGTTGTATTCGGCGGTTACGGACGCTTCGGTCAGGACCAGTCCTTTGCCGCTGAACGCCGGGTTTCGCGGTGCGGGGTATTTGCCGGTAGTTGACCCGGCGGCGACCGCCGTTGCCGCGGGTTTGGGGCCGTCCACTTCCTTCCCGCAGCCCATTTGAGTCACCGCCAGGAGTCCGGCACCGGCGAGGCCGATTTCATGGAGAAAGGCTCGGCGGTTTCGAAACGCGGATTCAGACGTGACCTGACTCTCGGGAATCCGCCATCGGGGGGGCACGATGATGTTCGACATGGAGTTTAAGATGCGGCGATTAGGTTGGGATGCCATCGAAATCTGTAGTTGCCCCTACAACGAACTGTTGCGTCCGATCCGCCAGAGCTTTTTGTCGCTGCGGATCAACAGCGAATCACCGGCAATGGATGGGGTCCCAATGATGATGTCGTTAAGCGGTAGTTCACTGACCACCGATCCCGTCGGCGTGGAGGGGTCGATCACTTGCACCAATCCGTCCTCGTTGATGCAGTAGAGGAATCCGCCGGCGGAAACCGGGGTCGAGCTGAACGAGCCCTTGAGCCGGAGTTGCCACAGGCGCCGGCCATCGGCGATGTCACCACAACTGAGAATACCACCGTCGTTCAAAGTGAAGATCTTTCCGCCCACAACCACCGGGCTGGCGGTGCCAGGTCGAAGTTGGGAGGACCTCCAGATTTGCTTGGGAGCGGCACCGGAAACCGGTTCGAGCACGGTCAATCCTTGCGAAGGAACGTAAATACGTCCACCCGCAGACGTCGATGACGGTGCCGTGGAAGCGCCATCAGTGTAACTCCAACGGGTCTGGCCGGTGGCCGGGTCGATGGCTACCACGCCCTTGGATGATTGCAGGATCGCTGAGATTCGGCCGTCGGCTTCACGAAACGGGAACGGCGAGGTCCAATTGGCGCGCTTGGGGCGGTCCAGTTTCCAGACGTTGGTTCCCGTCCGCGCGTCGAGGCCGGCGGCGAACGATTCGCTGTCGTTTTCAACCTGCGCGACCACGACCTCGCCGATGACCGAAAGCGAGGACGCCATTCCCAGCGAATTGCTCGCATTGGGGTAGTCCCGGCCGAGTCCCCGGTACCAGAGGAGATTGCCGTCGAGATCGAGAGCCACGCAGTCGTTCGACGAAAAGAACGCGAAGATACGATGCCCATCCGTGGCTGGAGAAGGCGCGGCGCCGGAGATCTTCTCGTGGGTCATCGTTCGTCCGGTGGCCCAAAACTTCCGTTCCCAGCGCAGGGATCCGTCGGAGAGATTGAAGCAGAGGACGTGCAGACGATCCTGGCGACCGCCGCTGCAACTGGTGACAAACACGCGATCACCGACGATCACCGGCGATGAGATCCCGCGACCCGGAAGAGCGGCCGACCACACCGTCGATCGGGCGTCGAGTTGCGACGGGATTCGGCTTCCGGGTTCCACTGAATCGCCGGCGGAACCGCGGAACTGCTTCCAATCGGCTTGGAGCGACCCGGCGACCACGGTTGAAGCGAGGAGGACGCCACAACGGAGCGAGAGGAGCGAAAAAGGGTGATTCATCGCGTGGAGAAGATGGGGTTCCCGGTGGAATCGGTGATGCGGAGTTGGAACTCCCATTCCTTGGTCCAATCCTCCGTTTGTTCGTTCTGGCAACACTTCACCAGGATCAGGTTGCGTCCCTTCAACAGATCGATCGGCATCCGGTACTGGTCGATTTCGAAGCCACGATGGTATTCGTCACGACCGAACAAAAAGCGTCCGTTGGCCCACACCTTCCAGCCAACCTTACAGCCGATGCGAAGTTCGACGCGCCGTGGAGTGTCACTCCAGAATTCTGCGAGGGCGTAACCGGTAACGCCTTTGAGCGGTGTGAACGGCTGGTTGAAGTCCACCAGGCCGTAATCGCTCGTGGTTTGGTAGTCGCGCCAACCCACCGACCCCGATTTGCCATCGAATTTAAGCGAAGTATCCAACTGGGTTTCGGGGGGAAACACCCGTTCAAACCCAGCACCGCCGGTGTTGTCGAAGGGACCGATGACCTTCCATTTGTTCACCCAGCCGAACACCTTTGGCAGATCGACCTTTTGTCCGAGGTCAGCGAGACGTTTGGCGAGGTCATCGACCTGATCGGGTTCACGGACACTGGTCAGGGCCTTTTGGAAGAGGGGAATCGCCGCCGCCTTGTTGTTGGTGCCGAAGCGGGCGCCTTCGTCGATCACTGCCTGGACAGCGTCCCGGCGCAGATCGGGAGCCGGGTCGTTCAAAAACTCCGGAAGCAGTCGCGCCCCGATCGCGGCATCCTGACGGGTGATCAGTTCGAGGGCCAGGTAGCGGGCGCGGGGATGGTGTCGGGTGTCGCGAACGAAACGGGTCAACGGCTCGACGGGAAGGATGTGGCCGGCTTCGGTTTCGCGTTGAACGACTGTTTCAACCGCGGATCGGAGCCAGTTGAGCGCGTAGTCGTTCGCACCGTCCATCGCGCCGAGGAGCACCGGAAGAGATTTGGAATCCGCCGCAGCGAGCCGGCGCCACGCCACCGAAGCGGCGGGATTTCCGCGGCCTTCAGCGGCCACGGCCTTCACCTCGCGAGCGGCGCTGGAGAGATCAGCGGCATGGAGGGAACAGAGGATCGAGAGACCCCAAACACCAGCGATCCGGGCGACAGACTTACGGAGGCGTGCAGCCCGGGGGAGGGAACAGCGTGGGGCGGTCATGATGCTGGAAGGACGGTACCGGCGGAATCGCCGCCGACAAGTTCAGAGCCCTTCCGAATTTTCAGGGGGTATCTCTGTCTCCGGATCCCGGGCTGCCGATCAGAACTTGGAATGCGGTCCGGCATCGGCTACTGGGAGTCCGTGTCGGCATCCGTCGTTTCAGGCCTGTTCTGGGGAATTGCCCGATGAACTGGGTCTCCATGAGGGCTCGTTTCGTGCGAACGATCGTGGCAGGTCTATCGCTGGTTGTCGGTTTCCGGGCGAATGCGGCACCGATTCCAGGGACGCAGCGCTGGCGGGTTGCTGTACCGGGTTTTGCCGGCACCTCGGCGGCGATCGGATCGGAGGGATCGGTTTACGTCGGGTCGATGGATGGAACAGTCTACCGGTTGGATCCGGCTTCCGGGATCCGGACGTCTGTTTTCGCCGGACGAAGTTCGATCCTCGCCATACCCACCGTCCTTCCGGACTCAACGCTCATTTTTTCCAACGTGGACGGCCGGGTCTCCCGGATCCGAACCACCGACGGTACCCCACTGTGGGACTATCTCGCGAACGACGAGATCCGCTGCACGGCGGCGGCCGGGCCGCTCGGGGTCTTCTTCGGGGATTACGCCGGATTCGTGGCGGGAATCGGATTGGATTCGGGACTGCGCACGTGGCGTTTCAGCACGGAACACCTGATGAATTCCTCGCCAGCGGTTGGCTACGATGGAACCGTCTACTTCGGTTCGTTTGACGGAAACCTGTACGCGCTGTCGGCTTCCGGTGGGGGCCTCCGATGGAATTTCACCACCGGCGGCCCCGTCCTCTCGTCCCCGGCCATCGCCAGTGACGGAACAGCGGTGTGGGGATCCGATGACGGAAGACTCTACGCTGCCGAAGGAGCGTCCGGGGCGTTGAAATGGGTGGTTGCGGTTGGCGGGTCGGTGAGATCGTCACCGGCGATCGACTCGACAGGAAAGATCTTCGTGGGGTCATCCGATGGACGCTTGTACGCGATCAACGGAGTCGACGGTGCCATTTTGTGGTCGTTCTCAACCGGCGCTCCGGTCCGCTCGTCTCCGGCCGTCCTGGATTCTCAAACGGTGGTCTTCGGTTCCGATCGACTTTGGGCCGTGGATGCGGGTTCTGGCCGGTTGGTGTGGAGCTGGGACGCGGGTCACCCGGTCGACGCCTCGCCGGCGATCCATTCGGACGGCTCGATCATTCTGGGACCGGATCATGGCGAAGTGTTTTCCGTCGAAGGCGGGGCCAATCTCGATCCGGGTCCGTGGCCGAAGTTTCATCGGAACGGTGGCAATGATGGAACTTTCGATCGTCCCTACCTTCCGAATGTAACGTCGTTGGGCGGTTCTCTTCAGTCCGACGGGAGTGTGGCCGCCCGTCTTCGCGTGAATCCCAACGGAATCGTGACACGAGTCGGGTTCGACTACGGCCTCGATACGGCGTACGGATTTCGATCCACCAAACGGGTGATTCAGGCCGGGACCAATAGCCTGGAGGTTACCCAGACACTGGCCCTGCCCGAGCCTGGTCGGCGGTATCACTATCGGGCCTATGCCGAGAACAGCCGGGGTGTTTCGGTGGGTGCCGATCGGAAGGTCAACGCCGGTCCACCGATTTCCGCACCGAAGCTGAGAGTGGCCGCCGTGACGACGGATTCGGTGGTGCTGGCGATGGCATTGCCCGTCGGAACCTCTTGGGTCTTGGAATCATCAGACGGTGTTGTCGGAATCACGTGGGTCACAGAAAAAGACGCCGTCATCGGCGACGGGGCCGAGCATGAGTTTCAGTTGACCCGAAGTGCGACTCCCGTGCGTTGGTATCGAGCCCGGCCGTTGTGATCCAAATGCGATCGCCAGCGCCCGACCAGGAGATCACGGCGTTGATTCGTTTGAAGCCCGCCAGGGCGATGGCGATCAACCCTTGTGAAACTTCAACGGCCCGTCTTTCCCGGCGGTCGCCACGATCGTGTCGCCCGGTTTGAAGGTGGCGTTCAACAACAGCGTTGCGAGGGGGTTGAGCAATTCATCCTGAATCGCCCGCTTGAGCGGCCGCGCGCCAAACTGTGGGTCATACCCTTCCTCGGCCAGGCGTTTCCGGGCGGAGTCCTCCACTTGAAGGACCAATTGTTGATCGGCGAGACGCTTCACCACCCGCTGGAGTTGGATATCGACGATCTTGGACAATTCTTCCTCGTCGAGGCTGCCGAAGATGATCGTGTCATCGACCCGGTTGAGAAACTCCGGCCGGAAATGATGCCGCAACTCCGCCAATACCTTGTCCTCCATCGCCTGACGCGCACCCGCGGTGGAATGCCCGTCCATGAAATACTCCTGGATGATCGGCGAACCGATGTTGGAGGTCATGATGACGATGGTGTTTTTGAAATCGACGGTGCGTCCCTGCCCATCGGTCAGCCGTCCATCATCGAGCACCTGCAACAACACGTTGAAGACATCGGCGTGGGCCTTCTCGATTTCGTCAAACAGGATGACTGAATAAGGCCGGCGGCGAACCGCTTCGCTCAACTGACCACCTTCGTCATAGCCAACGTATCCCGGCGGGGCACCGACCAGACGGGAGACAGTGTGTTTCTCCATGTATTCCGACATGTCGATGCGCACCATCGCCTGGTCGTCGTCGAACAGGAATTCCGCCAGGGCCCGCGCCAGTTCGGTCTTTCCGACGCCGGTGGGGCCGAGGAAAATAAAGGAACCAATCGGACGGTTTGGATCGCCGAGTCCGGATCGTGCGCGACGAACGGCATCCGAAACGGCGCGGATGGCCCCCGATTGTCCGATGACCCGGGCACCGAGGCGGTCCTCCATCTTCACGAGTTTCTCCCGTTCGCCTTCGAGCATCCGGGTGACCGGAATGCCCGTCCAGGCGGCGACGACTCGAGCGATATCATCCTCGGTGACCTCCTGGCGGAGCAGGGCGGTGGTGGCGCCGGTATGGACACCCTGTTTCTCAACGGCGGCCAGCTTCTTTTCGAGGTCGGGAATGCGGCCGTACTGAAGTTCGGCGGCGGTGTTCAATTCCCCGGACCGGCTGGCTTTTTCGAGATCCGTCCGGGCTTGCTCAAGTTGGGCGCTGATGATGCTGACCGCGTTGATGGCGGTCTTTTCGTTCTGCCATTGGGCGGTGAGGGCGGCCGAGCGCTCCTTGAGGTTGGCGAGGTCGGTCTCCAGTTTTTTCAGACGCTCGCGACTGGCTTCGTCCTTCTCCTTCGAGAGCGAAGTGCGCTCGATTTCGAGTTGGAGAATCTGTCGATCCAATCGATCAATATCGGTCGGTTTCGAATCCAGCTCCATCTTGAGACGCGAAGCCGATTCGTCCACCAAATCGACCGCTTTGTCGGGAAGGAAACGGTCGCTGATGTAGCGATGAGAAAGGGTCGCCGCGGCGACGAGGGCGGCATCCTGGATGCGCACGCCGTGATGGGTTTCGTAGCGTTCCTTCAAGCCACGGAGAATGGCGATGGTGTTTTCAACGCTGGGTTCCGCCACCTGCACTGGCTGAAAGCGGCGTTCCAAGGCCGGATCCTTTTCGATGTGTTTCCGATACTCGTCGAGCGTGGTGGCACCCACACAACGCAGTTCCCCTCGCGCGAGCTGCGGTTTCAACATGTTGGCGGCATCGGCGGCTCCCTCGGCGTTGCCGGCGCCGACGATGGTGTGCAACTCATCGATGAAGAGAATGATCTGGCCCTGCGCCGAGGTCACTTCCTTGAGGAATGCCTTGAGCCGGTCCTCGAATTCGCCCCGGTATTTCGCCCCGGCGATCATCGCTCCGATGTCCATCGAGATGACCCGCTTGTTCTTCAGCGATTCCGGAACATCTCCGTCGACAATGCGCCGGGCGAGTCCTTCGACAATGGCGGTCTTGCCGACGCCGGGTTCGCCGATCAACACCGGATTGTTTTTGGTGCGACGGGTGAGGACCTGCATCACGCGGCGGATTTCATCGTCCCGACCGATCACCGGATCGATCTTTCCCTGGCGCGCCAGGGCGGTGAGGTCTTTCCCGTATTTTTCAAGCGCTTGGAATTTGTCCTCGGGAGTGGCATCGGTGACCCGCTGATTGCCGCGAAGCTCGGCAAGGCCTTTGAGGACGGCATCGGATTTCAGTCCGTGCCGGTCGAAGAGTTTCTTGATCGAGGAACCGCCCTTGGCGATCAGCGCGAGGAGCAGATGCTCGGTGGAAACGAAATCATCCTTCAGCTTTCCAGAAACGTTCGGAGCTTCCGCGAGGACGTTTTGAAGATCCTGAGTGGGGTAAACTTGGGATGCGCCTTGAACCTTGGGACGTCGGGTCAACTCCGCCTCCAAATCGGCGGTCAGCCGGCCGGTGGGAACGCCGAGTTTCTGAAGCAACTGCGGGACGAAGCCGTCGGGCTGTTCCACCAGTGCCAGGGCCAGATGCTCCGAGTCGAGCTGCTGGTGGGAGCGCTGTTGAGCTTGTTGCTGCGCGGCCTGAAGCGCTTCCTGCGCCTTGATCGTCCATTTATCGAGCTGCATTCCGCGGTGTTCGCACAGGGAATGCCATTCCTTCAATGTTCGACTTGGGCCTGTTTCACCCCGTGACTTATCAAGGGTGAGCCGTGTTGTGCCGGAAGCTTGTGGCGCAGAGGTGACGGTCCGGCACAGCGTGGCGCTCGCACTGAGAGAGAGGCTTCAGCCTCCTCAATAGCGTGGCACCGACGGATCGACTTCCACGCTCCAGCGTTCGATACCCCCGGTCAGATTGGAAAGCCTTTGAAACCCGGCGGCACGCAGCAGGCCGATGGCGTGCGCGCTCCGGATCCCATGATGGCAGTAAACGACCACGTCCTTTTCCCGCCAATCTTCCAGTTCACCCAACCGCTCGTGAATCTCCGAAAGGGGCGCCAGACGTGAACCGGGCAGGGAACAGAAGGCGTGTTCTTCCGGTTCGCGCACGTCCAGCAGGACTGGTGGCGAGTCCGAGCCCAACCGCTGCTGCAACTCGATCGGTGAAATGGAGGGCATGACGGGTTGCGTTCCGATTCAGCGATACGTCAGACGGTCTCAAGCGTGGAGTCCGGCCAGGAACCGTTCCGCTTCAATGGCCGCCGCGCAGCCCATCCCGGCGGCAGTGATGGCCTGGCGATACACCGAATCCGCACAATCACCCGCCACATAAACTCCAGGGACGGTGGTGGCGGTGCCCTTGCCGAGAACGAAATATCCCGCGTCGTCCAAGGTCAGTTGACCCCGGAACAGTTCGGTGTTGGGAATGTGACCGACGGCCACAAACAGTCCGGTGCAGGGCAGAACGGATTCGGCACCCGTTTTCAGGTTTTTCAGGCTCACACCGGTCACCTTGCCGGCAGTCAAATCCTGGACGCTCGTGACCACGGTGTCCCAGATCGGCTTGATCTTGGGATTGGCAAGCGTGCGTTCGGCCATGATGCGCGAGGCGCGGAGCGAATCACGGCGATGGACCAGATACACCGTGGAGGCGAACCGGGTGAGATAGTTGGCTTCCTCGCAGGCAGAATCGCCGCCGCCCACAACGACCAGCGGTTGGTTGCGGAACATGGGCAACGCGCCGTCGCAGGTCGCGCAATAGGTGACCCCTTTCTTTTCCAATTCGTGCTCGCCCGGAACATCGAGATGCTTGTGACCGGCTCCACTGGCGATGATTAGCGTCTGGGTCTCAATGATTTCGTCGTCGACGACGAGGCGGATGGGTTGATGACGCAGATCGACCGATTCCACCGTGCCGAATTTTACCTTGGCCCCGAATTTCTCCGCCTGGGCCTGCATCCGGGTCATCAATTCGTAACCGTCGATTCCATCGGGAAATCCAGGAAAATTCTCGACGATGCTGGTGGTGGTGAGCAGTCCGCCCGGCATTGTGCCGGTCAGGACGAGGGGCGCGAGATTGGCGCGGGCGGTGTAGATGGCCGCGGTCAGGCCAGCGCAACCGGTTCCGATGATGACGACATTTTCCATAAGGCGGCCGGACGGTAGGGTGGGACTGCGCCCGGAGCAAGTGGCCGAAGTTCGGCCGCTCGTCGGCTCTGAACCAAGGGCACGATCCTCACCTACCTCGCTGCCAACCCTCTGGCCGGCCATTCGATTCCGCCGTCAAACGGAAATGGAGTCGGACCCCGGCTCGGTGGCGTTGGAAACGGTATTGGCGATCAGCGCGGTGAGCAATGCGTCGGCTTGCTGGACAAACTCGGGTAAGCCTTCTGAGTCCAGCAGGCGGTGTTTTCGCAGAAGCAAAAGTGATTTGCTGGACGAACGAATCTGCCAATCCGGAAGCTCGCATACACGGTCCAGGAACGGGCCGGGCAACAGGCCAGCCACGCCGGCCGCGTCGCCATCCGGAGCTAGGAGAGCATAGCGATGTCTGAATTCATTGTGGTCTGGCTGGGATTCCAAGAACGACGGGAGCAGCTTCTCCACCGTCACGCGTGGGCGAATTTCAAAGGCGGGCAGGTAGACGCCTTTCATTTGGAAAAGAGCGAAGGTTGCCTCGGGTACCATTTGGACCGTCAGTTGTCCCGGACCATGTCCATCGAGGCGATATCGTTCGGTGGGCTCCAGCCAAACTCCAATATATAACTGATCAGAAGGGCGCTCTCTCAACAGGGCATCCTTGACCTCCGATTGGGACGCAAACGGGTGAACGGGAACTTTGCCGGAATACACTGACTTGAAGCCCAGGGAGATTCCGACGGGAACCCACGAAGCCCGGCTCACTTTCGAGCTGTGCCATTTCCAGATGCAGGCCGCTACGAAGATTACCAGTGCCCCGGTGGAGAGGGGTTCGGGTTTTCCGTCCGCCCAACCTCTAATGAAACAGAACAGGACAATCGCGCCCACCAAGCCCGCCACGTTCCATTTCAAGCTGTAGGCACTATCGTAGTAGTCGTTCATGAGTCTGGTCGATCTGATTGATTCTCAAGCACTGATGAACCGGGGCTGACTGGAACAAGGGTCTGTGCTTGCTGTGCCCGCTGTGATGTTGACGTGAGTCGAGGGAGCGCGAAGTTCCTTTCACCCGTTCTCGCTCTTTTTGGCCCTGTGTTAAGGCGATTGAAAGGCCGTCCTAAAAACGAGCCGCTAGTGTACTGACCGCTAAGTCCCATGCTCCAAGGTCTCCTGTTTCTGACGAGCGCGTTGGATTTTTGCGAGGATGTCGGCCCCTTTGGCACGCCACTCGTACCGGGTGGGCTTCAGGTTTCGTTCTGCAAGGTAGTCGGTGATGGCGTAGGCGAGTTCCTTGACGCTCTGAAAGCTGCCATGGCGGACGACGTCGACGGTGAGGTCGCGGAAGAACCGTTCGATGAGGTTCATCCAAGAGCTGCTGGTGGGGGTGAAGTGCATGTGGAAGCGGGGATGCTTGCCCAACCACGCCCGCACCTGCGCGTGCTTGTGGGTTGCGTAGTTGTCCACGATCAGGTGCAAATCCATTCCCGAAGGAGTCTCCCGATCGATCTGCTTCAAAAACTTCAACCATTCGACGTGGGTATGCTGGGCGGCCGTCTGGGAAAGGATCCTGCCGTCGAGGTACGACAACGCCGCGAACAGCGTGAGGGTTCCGTGCCGAACGTAGTCATGGGTCTGGGTTCGGATGTGCCCGACTCCCAGCGGCAGCCCCGGTTGGGTCCGTTCCAGGGCCTGACATTGACTCTTCTCGTCGCAGCACAGCACCAAGGCCTTGTGTGGAGGGTTCAGGTAGAGGGCGATGATGTCCCAGAACTTGGGCTCAAAGTTGGGGTCCTTGGAGAGTTTGAAGGTTCGCCTGACGTGCGGCTTGATGTCGTTGCGGCTCCACAGCTTCTGGACGTGACTCTTGGACACTCCGGCGTGCTTTGCCATGGAACGAATGCTCCACTGCGTCCGGGTCAGCGGAGGTTGGGTCACTTCGGTCAGCACTTTG